>JABDCR010000050.1 GCA_013288015.1 Bacteroidota bacterium
TTCTTTTTAGAATGGAAACCAACCATGTTTTTTCTGAAGCCTCACCCTTAAAACCGTCTCTAGCTTTAAGTGCCGAAAGAAATATTTCTTGCACTAAATCTTTGGCAGTTTCTTCATCACTTACACGATTATAAGCAAACGAGTATAAATAGTCGGCATAACTATCAATCCACTTTTCAGGATTTAAAATACTTATCTCTTTTGCCACATCACTCATATAGTAAATTTAGGTATATTTTATTAACTACCGTTTATTTTACATGGCTGGCAAAAAATTCATATAAACGCTCAACTTTGCAAAAAAATACAGCATAGTACGGTGCTTTAGGGGCTATGTTATTTTTCCTGAAGGTTTGTATATGTTATATTTTAATTCCTACTAACAGTATATCATCTACCTGTTCTAATTCGCCTTTCCAATCATTAAATGCTTTTTCAAACACATTTTTTTGCTCCTTAATAGGTAAATGATGATTTGCCAATAAAATTTCCTCTAATTGTTTAAACTTAAATTTTTTTCCTTTTGGCCCACCAAACTGATCGGCTATTCCATCGGTTAACAGATATAATGTGTCTCCTTTTTGCACATCAATGGTATGTAGTGTAAACGATTCGGTTTTCTCACCTTTACCAACCGGCATTTTATCCTTGGGCAATACTGTTACTTTATTATTTCTAATTAAAATAGGCTCGTTATTAGCAGCAGCATATTCTATTTTAAGTCCGTTATCGTTATTCTCAAATTTCATAAGTATAGCATCCATTCCGTCATTGCCCCCACCCAAATTTTCTATTAACTGCTTACGTACATGGTTTAAAATTTCGTTTGGGGCCGACATACTTCTTTCACTAATAGCCTCATTTAAAAAACTCATATTAACTAAACACATAAAAGCACCCGGCACACCATGCCCTGTACTATCGCATACAGCCAAATAAAAAGCATTATTTTTTTTTGTAGCCCAATAAAAATCTCCGCTTACTATATCCTTTGGTTTAAATAAAATAAAATGTTCAGGTAAATTACGCTGCAATAATTTTTCGTGCGCCATAAAAGCATACTGAATTCGTTTAGCATAATTAATGCTATCAACCATTTCTTTTTTCTGTTCTTCTATAATTTCTTTTTGGTGAAGAATTGCTTTCTGAAACAAAAGGTTATCCTGTTTAAAGAATATGAAAAACACAATGGTGATGAAAAAGAAAATAAAAAAATTAACGACACCAATTATCTCTTGAATCTTTTTCATATCATCATCTAACACCATTAACCCAGATCTGTTTTTAAAATAGAGAACAAGGATAAAAAAAGATGAAATAGCAAGAGTTAAATATATTTTTAAAACAACCATTCTTTCGAACAAAACGATTGCAATAAGACACATTACTAACTGAAAAAATTGCAGATTAGAGGCTAAACCATAGAATACAGTAGCAAACGTAAAAAAAACTACTCCATAAGAACATGAAATATAAAAAGCACTTTGGTGGTGTTTTTTAGAATGTAAAAAGAAATTTAAAAAGGATGTGAAAAAAAATAAAAAATTTAAAACTATAATGCCAACAGCATCTAAATAGATTGACACGGGAATAAACCCAAACATTATTACTATGGTAATGATAGCAATAAGGTTACTAATCCTAATTTTTCGATTTAGATTTTCGTCGTTAAGATTTGAAACACCTATGTTTACTATTTTTTTTAACATTACATTTTTATCTGTGTAAGAATCTTGTAGCCCATTCTAACTAAAATAGTAAAAAGTGTTTTTTATCTGTATTAACTCTGGTTCTTTTTCTTCACCATGGTTAAAATAGTAGCTATACCAACCGTATCTCCGGTAGCACCTTCTATGCCTAAACCATCGCGTACCGATTGCTCGCTGGCATCATAAATATCAACCAACCATTTTACAATACCCACTTTAACTTCTTCACCATTGGCAGCGGCTAAAGGTTTATCGTTTTCTAATTTTTCTTTACAAGTAAAACGTACACCAATAGTCATACCCGGGTAAATTGGCTTGGTAAAACGACACTCATCTATGCCATAATTTAATAATACAGGCCCTTTAGGTGGGTCAACAAATAAACCTGCTGCACGAGATAACACAAAGTAACCATGCGCCACGGTACGTTTAAAAATAGTGCCATCTAAAGAGTCAGGTTGAAGATGTGCGTAAAATTTATCACCGCTTAACTCGGCAAAGTTTACTAGGTCACTTTCAACTACTTTGTGTGTATGTGTAATTAATGTTTCGCTTACCTCTAAATCTTCGAAATACTGGCGGAACGGATGTACATCTTTTATTATTTGTTTACCACCTTGCTGGTAGTTATTTAAAACAGCGGTAATAGTTGTTGGCGAACCTTGAATGGCTGTACGTTGTAAGTAATGAAACACACCTCGTTTACCACCCATTTCTTCACCACCACCTGCCCTACCCGGACCACCATGTACCAACATAGGCATTGGAGAGCCATGACCAGTACTTTCTTTGGCACACTCTGCATTCAACACCAAAATACGACCATGCATGCAAGCTGCACCAATAACATACATACGTGCAATTTTATCATCAGCAGTAATGATGGAACTAACTAATGAGCCCTTACCCATTTTAGAAAGCTTTATAGCTTCATCCAAATCTTTATAAGGCATTAATGTACTTACCGGGCCAAAAGCTTCTACACTATGGCAATCAGTATTTTTAAACGGGCTATCGTTTAAGAAAATAATAGGCGGCATAAATGCACCCTTATTTTTATCGGCACCCTTAACTTCAAATTTTTCAAAATCGCCGATAATTATTTTTTGCGTTTTGCTTAATAACTCTACTTTTTCTCTTACTTCTAATAACTGTGCTTTACCTGCCAGTGAGCCCATACGCACGCCCTCTACATTTGGGTCACCAATAATGTTAGATGCTAATCTTTTTCCCAAAGCAATGTGTACATCTTCTACCATTTTTTCAGGCACAATAATTCTACGTACAGCCGTACATTTTTGTCCCGCTTTGGTAGTAATCTCTCTCACAACTTCTTTTATAAAAATATCAAACTCAGGCATAGTTGGTGTTACATCACTCCCTAACACACAACAGTTAAGTGAATCAGCTTCCATATTAAAATGAACAGACTCTTCTAACAAACGTGGATGTGATTTTAGCATTTTACCGGTAGAGGCAGAGCCCGTAAAGGTTACCACATCCTGATTCATTACATAATCTAAAATACCGTTAGCGCTACCGCAAATTAATTGCAAAGCTCCTTCGGGTAAAATTTTAGAGGCTATAATTTCTTTAACAACTGCTTCGGTTAAAAACGATGTAACTGTTGCAGGTTTTACAATAGCAGGTACACCGGCAAGCCAATTAACGGCCACTTTCTCCAACATGCCCCAAACCGGAAAATTAAAGGCATTAATATGAATAGCAACGCCCTCTTTAGGCACACAAATATGATGGCCTATAAAGGTGTTATTTTTACTTAGTTTAGCTACATCCCCATCATAACAATAAGTTTCGTTAGGAAACTGACGACGTAAAGATGCGTAAGTAAATAAATTACCTATACCACCTTCAATGTCTACCCAGCTATCAGCACGTGTAGCCCCCGTAGCCCAACTAACCTTATAAAAATCTTCTTTTTTGTTTTGTAAATGTATGGCAAGTGCTTTTAGCATCATGCCGCGCTCTTGAAAGGTCATTTTGCGGAGTTTTGGTCCGCCAACCGTTCTGGCATACTCACACATTTTAGCAAAATCTAAACCTTTGCTACTGGTTGTTGCCACTACATCGCCTGTAATGGCGTTAAATAATTCTTGTCCTTTATCTGCTCCGGCAACCCATTGTCCGCAAGCGTAGTTATGTAATATGTTCATTATTTTTTTATTGAGAATTGAAAATTAAAGATTAAAAATTGATTAACCAAAGATAAAAAATAGGGGCTTGCAAAAATTATTTTTAAACCCCATTAAACCTTTGCTTAAATTAAGCATCATAGATATAAATAACCCAAAATTAAACGTCATGAAAACAACTAAATTGACCTTAGCCCTTGCCGGATTAATGATAGCAAGTGCAGCCATAGTATCTTCTTGTAAAAAGAAAGACGCCCCACAAGACACTGACACATCCGGAGCAAGTGATAATCATTTAGCGGAAAGCACTTCAAACGACATTGTTTCTATGGGAGCACAGGCCTCAGATAATACAACAGCAAATCTTAGCACGTATCGTTTAGGTGGTGGTCAAAACCAAATATTAGGTCTAAGCTGTGCTACCGTTACAAGAGATACGGTAAACAAAATAATTACGGTAACATTTAACAGCAGCAACTCTCCTTGTTTAGATGGAAGAACCAGAAGTGGTACCATTGTTTACACTTATTCAAACTCAGCAGTTGGCGCTAAACATTATCGCGACCCGGGTTTTGAGCTTGATGTTACCAGTAGTAATTATGTTGTTGATGGAAACGCAGTTACATAACAAGCAAAACCATTAAAAATATTACTTCTGTTGGTTTTAACCCTGCCAATACAAACGAAACATGGAGCATTTCAGCCAACATAAACATAACCAAAGCATCAGGTGGAAGCGTTACATGGTCTTGTAATCATGTTAAAACTCTTTTAAATACAAGTACTGTTTATACTAATGCAAGTACACCAATTAATTGGCCAATGGCAAGAATTGGAATAACAGGTAATGAAAATGGATCAAGGTCTACCAGAGAAACCTTTACCGTAAATATTACCAACCAATTAGTACGTGATTTTGGTGACTGCGATATAAACGGAAGACGCCCTTTTATACAAGGTACTTTTGATTACACACCAAGCGGTAAAGCAACCCGTACTTTTGATTACAGTAATGGAAGCTGTGATTTAAATGCAACAGTAACTATTAATGGAGTAAGTCATCCTATTATATTACCATAAATAATTTATGCTTAAAATAAAAAAGCCGCTACAAAAATTTGTAGCGGCTTTTTTATTGGATAAAGTTTTATCTGTGTCATGTAAGAAATTTTAGCTTTATGTAAATTTTAATAAATCTTACATAAAACCTGTTTTGTTAATAACTTTTTTTGTTTTCGATTTTTTTCAAAGCCTTGATATTATTGAGGTCAATTATTATTTACTATAAAAATTAATTACAGAAAATTACGAAATCTTACATATGTAAGGTTTTGCAAAAGATAGATTTTTATTTTATAAGTAAAAGCTTCAACTTTGATTTAGTAGTTCTAAAAAATTAAACTATTAAATTAAAGGAGTTAGCCAAAAAGCCTTAAAGTGAGTAGGCAAATTAAAAATCTATATTATGAGAAAAACAATGATTCTTTTATTAGGGTTGTCATTAACAACTCTTAATGGTTTTAGTCAAAACTGGGGCTATAATGGCCTTACACTTGATATCATTAATACAAATACTGGTGATGTGTACATAAATAATGATCTTTATCCTGATGGTAGTGTTTATTGTGCCGGTGATATTAGTGCGGGCAATGATAATACAACAGGATATCAAATAAATTATAATTATGTATTATGGCAAAATGGTGAAAGCTCAAGCATTCTTGTGGGTGTAAATGCTGGCCCCAGTAGTACAGGTGCAAATTGTTCTTTTTTAGGAACCAATGCCGGGCTTAATAATACTTCAGGTACCGATAATACTTTTTTAGGTACAAGTGCGGGCTATCATAACTCTACACAGGGACAAAATACAATTATTGGCTCTAATGCAGGGTTTAATAATGCAGTTAGTAATAGTACTTTTATTGGTTATAATTCAGGATACAATAACAATTCAGGTTATCAAAATACTTTTTTAGGTTATTCCTCAGGATATAATAATACTTCAGGTTATTCCAATACTGCTTTAGGATTTCAAAGTGGGTACTACCTCTCATCTTCAAGTAATCAAAATACTTTTTTAGGTTCTAATTCCGGAAGTCATACTAATACTGGTACTGACAATACATTTATTGGTGTAGATGCAGGAGAGACTAATAATAGTGGTAGCAATAATGTTGCCGTGGGGTCAGCTGCTTTAATTTCGAATACAACAGGCAATTATAATTCAACTGTTGGTTATGGGGCACTAAATCTCAATGTGTCTGGCGGATATAATAGTGCTTTTGGTACTTTTGCAATGTATAACAATACAGCCTCTTATAATGATGCTTTTGGTTATGATGCACTCCTTAATAACACATCAGGTACTAATAATAATGCCTTTGGCTACCAAACACTTTATACAAACTCAACAGGTAGCTTTAATGCTGCTTTTGGAGACAATGCATTATATACTAATACAGCTTCAAATAATAGTGCTTTTGGTTATAAGGCACTTTATAAAAATTCATCGGGTACACCTAACAGTGCTTTTAGTTATCAAGCACTCTATAACAATACAACTGGCACTAACAATAATGCCTTTGGTTATCAAACACTTTTTACAAACTCAACTGGTAATTATAATGTGGCTTTTGGAGACCAAGCACTTTATAGTAACACAGCTTCATATAACAGTGCATTTGGTTACCAAGCTCTTAATGTTAATACAAGTGGTTCAGGTAATAATGCAATTGGGTATCAAGCATTACTTAACAATAGCACTGGCAGTGATAATAACGCATTTGGTTATCAGGCGCTTAAAGCTTCAACAGGCAGCTCAAATTCAGCGTTTGGTCATGGGGCACTTACAACAACAACAGGATCATATAATACCGCTATGGGTTATGAAGCTTTATTATTAAGCACAACTAATTCTGATAATACTGCTGTAGGTCATCAAGCAGGAGAATATAATACAACGGGTGGTGATAACACGTATTTAGGTTACAAGGCAGGTCCAACTAGTGGCAATGGAACTAATAGCGAAAACACATTTATAGGAAGCAACGCTTCGGAAAATGGAGATTATACTAATTCAACGGCAATTGGATATGGTGCAACAGCACTTACAAGTAACAAGGCATATATTGGAAATGCTAGTTTGCTTTCTGTAAATATTGTTACTGGCGCTACTTATAGTGGCTCTGACGGACGTTTTAAAACTAACGTAACCGAAAATGTAAAAGGCTTGGCGTTTATTAAAAAACTTCGTCCGGTTACATATAATTTTGATACAAAAAAGTTAGATGATTTTATCATACAAAATATGCCTGATAGTGCAAAAGCGGCACATAAAAAAGGAATGGATTTTACTGCTTCAATGGCTTTGGTACACTCTGGTTTTATAGCACAAGAGGTTGAACAAGCTGCTAAAAATGTAGGTTTTGTTTCTTCTATAGTAAGTACGCCATCTAACAGTAATGATATGTATTCTTTATCTTATGCTGAAATTGTTGTTCCATTGGTTAAAGGCATGCAAGAACAACAACAAATAATTGAAAAACAAGATTCAATCATAAAAAAACAAGATTCTGCTATAGCTGCTATTCAAAAACAAGTAAGCCAAATATTAAATAATGGAGGAACAGCCAATAGTACAAACTCAACTTCTACAACAGCTATAAGCACACAAAATGTTAATCTAAGTGATGCTGATGTAGTTGTGTTAAACCAAAACCAACCAAATCCTTTTGCTGAACAAACTTTAGTAACTTATAACATACCACAAAGTGCCAATAGTGCGCAAATTTTGTTTTATGATATAAATGGCAAACAAATAAATAATGTTACCATAAACACTAAAGGCAAAGGTGCTTTAAATGTTTACGCCAATGATTTAAGCAATGGCATATATAGTTATACGCTTATTGTTGATGGCAAAGTAATTGACACAAAAAAAATGGTTAAACAACAATAATTATTAGCAGTATAAATAATTCTGTTACATTACACCAATTTTAACTAAACTATCAAACCCCAAAAGCTGCAAAATTTGCAGCTTTTGGGGTTTATATAATTACAATTGTTTTTTATAATTTTACCCTATCAACGAAAACACACCCGATACCGAGCTGATAGCCCTTTTTAAGGCAGATACCCAAAGAGATGGAGTGTTTGCCATTATTGTAAAAAAGTATCAAAAAAGGCTTTACTGGCATATTCGTAAAATAGTTTTAGACCACGATGATACAGATGATGTGCTGCAAAACACTTTTATAAAAGCATGGAAAGCCTTAGATAATTTTAAAGAAGAATCTCAGTTATTTACCTGGTTATACCGTATTGCTACCAATGAGGCTTTGGGCTTTTTGAGACAGAAAAACAGGGTTTCTATTCAATCAATCCACCCTCTAGAAGAGCAATTGGGTAAAAACTTAGAAACCGACCCTTATTTTACCGGCGACGGCTTACAACTAAAATTACAGCAAGCTATTTTAACACTTCCAGAGAAACAGCGCTTGGTTTTTAACATGCGTTATTATGATGAAATGCCTTACGAGGAGATGTCTCAAGTATTGGAAACATCAGTAGGAGCCTTAAAAGCATCCTTTCATATAGCGGCAAAAAAGGTAGAAGAATATTTAAAAGAGCATTTAAACCTTAGTAAATAAATGGCATCTAAATGTTAATAGAATAATGAACGAAGAGGATATAAATAAAGATAATCTTAATTTTTCTGACAAAGGGGATGGTTTTTCTTTGCCCGAAAATTATTTTGATTCTTTCAGCTCAAGGTTATTTAAAAAAATAGCTGAAGATGAAGAATTGAAAGGTTATCCTTTGCTTGTTTCTTTACAAAAACAAAATCCGTTCACAGTTCCTGCGGGTTATTTTGATTTGAAGGAAGATTTATTGCAGTATCCTTTACTGACAGAAAATAAAACCGCAAATTTTACTGTACCTGATGTTTACTTTGATACTTTATCCGAAAGGATTATAAATTCAATTTCTTTAGAGGAAGAAAAAGAAGCTTACCCATTACTTTATTCGCATAGAAACGAAAATATTTTTGCTACTTCAGAAAATTATTTTGAAAACTTTGAGATAACTGTAGAAAAAACAAGTAAAGTTGTACCACTTTATAAGCGCGTTAATTTATCTTATAAAGTAGCGGCGGCAGTTACTTTAGTTGTTGGTTTAAGTATTTTATTTTACAAACAACAAACTAAACCTGTTTATAGTAATGACTGCAACACTTTTGCCTGCTTAGATAAAAAAGATATTTTAAATAGTGGTTATGTGCTGCACGCCAGTGATGACAATATTATAGATTTGATTGATGAAAAACAGCTAAGTGATAGTTTATTATTAAAGAAAAACGGCAAAACTAAAAAAGTTGACATGAGTGATGTTTCGGATAATGTAGACATAAACACATTAACAGATAATTTATAAGTGAAAAATAAAAGATACATATTTTGTTATTTATTTGTGCTGTTTGCTTTCTTAAAGATGTTCCCGCAAGGTGGCAATAAAAGAGAAAAGATTGAGGCTATACGCGTGGCCTTTATTACGCAAAAATTAAATTTAACCGTAGATGAATCGCAAAAATTTTGGCCGGTTTATAACGAGTATCAAGATAAGTTAAGAGCCGCCAGACAAGAATTTAGAAAACAGTCTGCCGTTTTTACAAACGATAAAGAAGCTCAAGATTATTTAGATGCCGAATTACTTTTAAAACAAAGAGAGTTTAACTTGTATAAAGAATATTATGAAAAAATAAAAAAAACACTTCCTGTAAAAAAGGTAGCAGAGTTACGACAAGCTGAAGAAGATTTTAAGAAAGAGTTGCTAAAACAATTGCAGGGAAAATCTAACGATTGATAAAGTGATTGAGGGGCAAAAACAATATGTTTTGAAACATACGCTGCTATTTATTTTTTTAATAGCAGTGGTTAACGCGTTTTCTCAAACCGATAGTACTAAAAAAATAAAAGCCCCTAAACATTATTTTACCCCAACCTTATTCTCTGACTATTATACAACTCCGCAAAAAAACTTAGACCAAAGATTTAGAAAAGGAACTGAAGACCTTGCCATACGAAAACGTCTCGAAAACTATCAGTATAGTCAGTTAGTAGGTGGTTTCTATTTTCCTATTATAACCAAAGATTACGACCATGCCGATGGCAGCACAGGTAACTTTCATTTATTAGGCACGGGTAGTTATATGATGGCAATGCCCAGATTTGGAGGTACCAGCAACCATAATTTATTAAAAGCAAGTATAGGCATTAGGGGTATATATAACTCAGGTAGAAAAGGTATTTGGTTTGCTGATATAAGTCCTTTTATGAGTACCGATTTATCGGCTCATAGCAATACTGCATATCGTTGGGGAGGCACTTTTCTTTATGATTATATGGCCAACCCCTACTTAAGTTTTAGGTTTGGAGTTACCCGCACCTTTGTTTTAGGTAATCGCAACTTTTTACCCTATTTCGGAATACGCATAGGACGTTTAGATAAAATTTATTTAAGCATGCAATTTCCGCGCAATGTAACCTTTAGTTTTCCAATGGGTAGATTTTTGCGAGGAAGTATTTATTTTAAACCGATGGGCGGTTTATTTAATATGGCTAATAATGACAGCATTTATACAAAAAACAAAGACAACACTATACTTTATGGGAGATATGAGTTAATTAGTGGCTTTAGGCTTGATGCAAATTTCAATAAACATGTTTCTGTTTTTGTAAGTACAGGATTTACAGGTGTCAAATATTTATCATTTTTTTCCGAAACGGAAAACAAAAATAACAGACTTGTTCTAAATGATTTTTATCATGAAAAAATTTCTCGTGGATTGTTTGTTGATGTTGGATTTACCATTCGAATTGGCAGAGCTAAAAGCATTTACAATAATTACAATTTATACGAAACATTTAATTTAAACAGCACCATTGATGTTGGAGATAATAATACAAATACCGGAGACGGAAATATTCCAAATCAAACAAAAAACAAAGAGAAAAGTAATCTGAAAATAAAAGACGTACAAGATTTAATAGAGGCACAAGATTTATACTAAGTCTTTAAAAAAACGCACGTATTTGTGCGCCACCAATGTTTACTAATTTATAGCCGGGTGTTTTTCGCCCTTCGTAAGTAATGCTAATTTGTATGTTGCCCGACATATTTTGTTGAAAACCTGCACTCCATGTAACGTTTTGTCCTGCATGTAAAGAGTTAAGCATATCAAAAGCAACGGGTGTATCTTGGTCGCCATTAAACATAATATTAATATAATCTGCTTTAAAGGTTAAACTTCCCTTAGATAGTTTATTGAATTTAAACTCTGCCCCAAAATCATTTAATATAGCCTTTTCTCCTCCGCCTGAAATGACATTTTGCTTATTTGAATATTGATAAATTAAACTAATTCTAAAAGCCGTACTTGGCTGATAACTAATTTTTGGTTGTGTTTGGATGGTTTGTATTTGGTAGTCTCTATTATTAAAATACTGAGACGTGTTAAATTTATTTCCGGCTATAGTAGTAACAAAAAATCCCCAAGCGCGTGTTATATTCCAACGGGTGTTAAGCTGATTGTTTTGCAACCTGTGCGATTCAAAACCATTAGTAAGCAATTGCTTGGTACGATTATCTTCATACGTATAATCGAAACCATAAATAGGACTTGTTTGATTAAAGAATAAAGCCTGCCTAAACGAAAAATTAGATGAAAGTAAAGAGGTGTCGTTTATGTTTGATTTAAATGGGTTGTATTGAGAAAGGCTAGTTGTACCTGCCACATTTTTTTGATCTACTTTATAGGTTGTTTGCGAAACAAACTTAGCTACAAATTTTGTAAACTTTTTACTATCTTCTTTTAAAAAAACCTTAGGGCGTAAATAAACACTTAAACTAAACTGGTCTCTTACAGATTTTATATAGGTGTTGGTAGGTGTATAAACTCTAATATAAGTCGCTTGGTCAGAATACTGAGCAATTTCAAACTCATTTAACTGTTTAATGCCATCATCATTATAATCTTTCCAGGTATACTGTCCTTGCCCCGCTGCCACTTCTACGTAGGAATATTGCTGCTTCTGTTCTAAACCATAACCTACTTCATAAAACGAATTTGCCTGAAAAAAACCTTTTATCAACTTAGGCGAATATTCTATACGACTAACCAAATTATTATCAGGTTTTACATGAATAAGATTACTATCTAAAATTTGTAATTTTCTATAAGTAAAAGTTGTTCGTATCGGATGATTTTTAACTGTAGATATATCGGCTGAAAATCCAATGTTTTGTGCATAAGCAGCTCGTTTTAAATAGTTATTGAATCCAAATTTATCCGTACGCTCTCTATAAAAAACTTTAAATCTGTTTTTAGTTGTATCTGCTTTTGTAATATTTGCTTCCCATTCCCAAAATTGATAGCTTTTTCCTAGTAACGAATCTTTCAATTTATTTTTAAACTGATTGTTTTCAAATTCATCTTGATAAGTAAGCACTATTTTACCCACCTTCTGAGCTAATTTTGATTTGTGTCTGTAAAAATTTGTCTTCAATACATTATCATCCGAACTTAGATATGATGAATTATAAAAAGCATGCGTGTTACCTAAATTTAAAGAGTTTGCTGTATTTTGCTTAATGGCCTGGTAATTACTTCCCTCTAAAAAAGTATTTGCACCATATTGTGTAGAGAAGATATTTCCTTTAGAAAGACCTGCTGTTAAAGAAGCTATTTGTTGATCGTTATGAATTGTATCGCTTGTTCTGTTCCAATCCCTGAAAAACTCCACACTCCTAAAACGTTCTACTTGTGTAAAGTTTTTTTGCACATACTCATAATTGCCCCCATAATTTATTACCCATTGTTTACCTGTGGTATCTTCTGCACCTAATTTTTTCTTATCGCTATAATAAACTTTAGCTCCCTGTCCGTTATCATTTTTTTTATCGAATGGAGATAAGGTGTTTACGTCGTAATTAGTAAAAGCTCCTTCGGCACCAAACACTCCATTTTCAGATGTTTTAATTTCGGTAAGTGCCGTAATCATTTGCTTTTTTGTTGGTGCCACCAACGGAATAATCGGTTCAAAAGTTCCTTGCTTTACCCCTCCAATTGGCTGCACCCATTGATATACAACGCCATTTGCCGGGCTTTGTATTTGAACATAGTTACCATTATTTAAACCTACATTACTAAAATTTACATGATACGCCGAATCGTTTGCATAAGGATAATTTGTATAAACAAAAATACTTTTATAGAGCCCTGTAATATTTGTACTATCTATTCGTCTATAAAAAACATCCGTACTATTAAAAGGTTGCATGCTATATCCATTGGTAAATGCTTTACTTAAAGTATCGCCTACTCTATATAAAATAACTTTATCAGTATCACTAAGCGTTTGTTGCAGCGATTTATTTTTGTTATCCTGTTCATCATAATAACTGAAAGCAACACGTACTTTTTTTGTCTGTATCTCTTCATTAATAAAATATACCGAACGCGAGTAACTCTTTGCCGAATACTGAAACTCCACTTCAATCCTTTTATCTTTTGTTATTAATTGTCTGGCTGTAAACGTAATTTGCCCCGAGTTATAATCAATTACATAGTCATTTTCTTGCCCTCGCTTTAATTGCAAACCATTTATAAATACGCGCTCGGTACCCGATAGTACAACAATATACAATTCGCCATCTGCACCGTTTAATCTATAAGGCCCTTGATTGTTCTCTGTTCCCTGAATAACGTTACGTGCAAAACGTCCACCAGTTATGGCTCCTGATACGGTTGTTTTTAAAACAGCACCTTTGGCAATTTCGTAGTCGTTGGTAAAGTAAAGTCCTTGTGCACGTTTATAAAAGTTAAGGAAATAGCCATTTGGTTTTTGCATTTGATAATCGCCTACAATAAGTTTAGATTTTTTATCTTTTAACTGAATAAAAACTTTATCAAACTCTTGTAATTGCTGCGTGTTTCCCTCAGGTTGCACAGGTATATTGTTGTCAGTTGCAGCTAACGAAACCTCTATATCTTTAGTTAGTTTACCCGAAATTTGCAGGTTTAAGTTAGAGTTTACAACCATATCCTGATTGTTTCCAAAACTTATCCCTCTCGATATACTTCCATTTTTGGTTAACCCATCTGAAGCAAAAAAATTCTGAGCATCCTTATCATTATTATATTTAATGGTAAAAGGCCTTTGTGGAATGCTTATATCTCGTTGCAATTCTTTAATGTCTTTATGATATGCTTCCTTATAAAAATCTATTGGAAAAACTCGATATGAAGCATTTATAGTATCTAATACAATATGTTGTGCAGCTAAGCGTTTATGATTAAATACAATTTGTTTTCGTTCAGGAATTACTTTATAAAGCGATGAATCAATTAAATTTCCGTTACTATATAATTTAATAGTTGGGGTAACTAAACTTAGGGTATCAAGAGTAAGAGTGTCGTTTACCGGCACGACTTTTTTTGTACGATAAAGGTTTTGTTGCCCCATCATACCAGCTGAAAAAAACACTGTTAAAAATGCTATAAAAAAGTAAATCCGCACAATGTACTATAACGAGAAATAAATGTACAAATTGTTTACGGAATAGTATTTAAATCCCTTATGTTTACTACCCACCGGCCTTTTTTGCCTT
>JABDCR010000051.1 GCA_013288015.1 Bacteroidota bacterium
TACAATTTCCTTTTGCATTTGTATGATACGATTCTTTTTTTGGTTGATGCGCAAACTTCTTACTACTACTAGTACAATAGCAAACATCATAAATAAACCAATAACTACCGACCAAATAATAATTTTTTGCTTATTTAATTCGGCAACCTGAACAACTTTATCTTTATTCAATAATTTTATTTGCTGCTCTTTTTTTTCTGTTTCGTAAAGGGTTGTTAACTGATTTAACTGCCGGGTGCTTTCATTGTTTAAAACAGAGTCTTTTATAGATTCGTATAGCAAACGATATTCGTAAGCTTCTTTAGTATTCCCCATTTCATAAAGTGTATTAGCCATGCCATTAAAAGCTACTTGCTGTACATCCAGCGAGTTCGATTTTTGTGACAAACGTATAGCTTCAGTAAATAATTCCTTCGATTTTATATAATTTTTAACTCCTGCATATGCTTTAGCGGCATAATCGTATGACGAAGCAAGTTCATGTATGTCATCTACCTTTTTTCTTATTTCAAGTGCCATTAAGGCGTATTTTAAAGCTTCGTTATAATTTTTATTTTCTAAATAAATACCGGATATGCCTGTATAGGTTGTTGAAAGGGAAAAATCATTTTCTCCAACCTTCTTTTTTGCTTCTAATGCTTTAAAAAAATAAGCAAGTGCCAAATCAGTTTTATTCATTGCCTTATAGACACCAGCAATATTGCTTAACAACCACGACTGTATTTTTTCATTTTTATGGCGCGCATAAATAGCGTAGGCTTTATTATAATTATCTAATGCGTTTTGGTATTTATTAATCTCAAAATAGCAATTACCAATACCCATTAACGAGCCGGCCATTTCCATACTATCACCCTGCGCCTCATTACTTTTATAGGCACTTATATAAAATTCAAGTGCTTTGTTAGTATTTCCCATAAAAGAGTAAGCATTGGCTATAGCCAGGTTTACTTTTCCTATGCGCCCCTTTTCGTTACACGCCGCAAAGGCATCTAAAGCAACATGATAACATGTAATAGCCGAATCGTAACTACTTAAGGCATCAAAGCAGTAACCCTTCATTATTAAGGAATATCCTTGCCCTTTTTGAAAATGAAGTTTATCGGCAAGTGCCAGTGCTTCTTTGGCTCGCATCAACGCCTCATTAAACTGCATGTTAGCCAAAAGTTGGCTAGAGAGGCCGTTTAAAGCCATCACCCTATTTGTATCCTCTTTATACGTTTTTAGAAGAGTAAGAAGGGAGTCTATTTTAGGATTTTGAGCATAAGACTTAACTGCTATGCTAAATATCACGGAAAGAAGTATAAATATTTTTTTCATGCCTTAGCAAATATAAAATAAAAAAAACTCTCTCCAAAGCTTATCCAACATTACTTTCTACAACGGAAAGTAATTCGAACGTTCCCCCTCACGACCTTTCGGGCAACAAACGGGCGACAAAATTAAAGTTTGATTGGATTATATATACTTTACAAATTACATTGTACCATCTTGATTGATGCACTCGCCTACTCTTAATAAAGTTTTCTTACCATCTTTGGTTATAATAGTTCCATCTTTTTTAACTGTAGTACCGTTATCAAGTATCACATCCAAAATCACAATAATTCCTTGATGCACTACCTGTATTTCATTTCCTCCTGTCTGGACATAGTAATTGTTGTCATCTCCGGATTTATTATCATTACTTTGCGCATGTACTGCTAAACTTATACTTAATACAATAAATGTCAACGCTATTTTTTTCATATGAATTTGATTTAATTCTAATACCCTACTTGACAACAAAAGTGAAACAACTTGGTATTTTAATTGTTATATATCAATAAGAAAAACTTGCATCTTTCTCACAACCTAACTCGGGATTAGGTACAACTAATGGCCTACCGTTCGGGTTACCACCCCCCTTTTTAAATAAATGGTTTAGAATTAGTATGGAAATTTATTTGCCGATACAGAACGTAATGCACCTGTTTTTATTAGACATTTAGCCATTTGAGCAACAAACGAGCGACAATAAATTTTTAGTTATTTGCTGGGATGGCAACTATAACTATAAACTTAAGCAGGTATATCAAACAATTGCTATACTGAAAACATTTAATCCACATTTGTTTTGTTCTCTAAGTCTTTACTAATTTAGGGCGTGCAATATTTAGATATACATACGCATAAAAAAACATCGGCAGGTGTAAGCATTATAAATTGTTCAGGTAATTTTAGTCAATTGCCAACAAGTGGTTTTTATTCGACAGGAATACACCCATGGTATATAAGTACTGAAACAGAAAGTGAGTTTAATGAACTTGTACAAATTAGCAAGCAAACTAACGTGCTTGCCATTGGTGAGTGCGGTTTAGATAAAGTATGTGATACTGATTTTACTTTACAACAAACGTATTTTATAAACCAAATTCAATTGGCAAACATTTTGCAAAAGCCGCTAATTATACATTGCGTTAAGGCTTTTAATGAAGCCATTCAACTATTGCAACATGAAAAGGCACAGGGGGCGGTTATTTTTCATGGTTTTAATAAAAATAATACACTCGCTAAAGAGTTAATTGCCAAAGAATATTACCTTTCATTTGGCAAGCATTTACTAAATACTTCTGTAGCAGAAACTTTTAAAACTCTTCCTTTAGAAAAAATATTTTTAGAAACAGATGATAGTGAAGTGGAGATTGAAGAGATATACAAAGTAGCTGCTTCTATTAAAAATATAGATATAACAACCCTTACACAGCAAATAACAAAAAACGCCCAGCGCGTTTTTGAAAAAAAATTTAATAAATATGATGAATGATATTTCGTGGTTATCAAGAACCTCTTTACTAATTGGCAATGAGGCTTTGCAAAACCTTACGCAAAAACATGTTATGGTGGTTGGCATGGGTGGTGTAGGCTCTTTTGCAGCAGAGTTTATTGCCCGCAGCGGTATAGGCAAAATGACTATTATAGATGGAGATGTGGTTGATCCAACTAATCGTAACCGACAGTTACCAGCTTTAGCTAATAACCATGGTCAGCCTAAAGTGCAAATTATGGCCAAGCGTTTAAAAGAAATTAACCCCGAGCTTGAACTTAATGTAGTTCAGGAGTTTATAAACCCTACCATGGTGCAACAACAACTTTTACTAAAACCCGATTATATTATTGATGCTATTGATAGTATTACACCCAAAATAACTTTTATGCAAATGGCATATGAAAGTAAAATACCAATGGTTAGCAGCATGGGTGCCGGTGGCCGTTTAGACCCTACGCGTTTGCAGGTTGTCGATATATCTAAAACATGTGTTTGTCCGTTTGCACAGCAAATACGGAAAATGCTTAAAAAGCAAGGAATTTACAAAGGCATAAAAACTGTATTTAGCGATGAAGAACCGGTGAAGGAAAGCCTTATACTAACCGATGGAAGTAATTACAAAAAATCTGCTTATGGCACCGTATCGTATATGCCTGCAACCTTTGGGGCGGTAACTGCATCTGTGGCTATACGTGATTTAATTAATACTAGGTTTTAATTATTTACCAATTCAGTTTTACTTTTACTTTCACCTCAAGTACCCTTTAGCCCCCGTCCTCTTGGCCTATCACCCTCACGAAGCACAATATTGGAATGAAGGAGCTGTGCAGCCTCAGCTGAATCTTTCACTTTGGCAGCGCTTCGTTCTAACATTTCTTCTTCAAACTCAGTTAATACACTTTTTCTTATTCCAGCTTCCCTCCATTGAGATGAGGATTTACATGCAATTGAAATGCACCTAGCCAAAGCTAATGCATCTAGCAGCGCCTGATTTGCACCCTGTCCTTTAAATGGACTCATAGGGTGAGCTGCATCTCCAATAAGAGTAACTGCCCCACCCTTCTCCAATAATTCTGGTTTTAGTAATTCTCGGTCATACACAGGGTAACCGGAAATCTGAGTTTCCAGAGTCGCCGCTAAAATTTGAGGAATGGGGTTATGCCATTGCGTTATACAACAGGCTTCTTCTTTAAGTGCTTTAGCCCCTTTTGCACTCAAGGCCTTAGCCTCTTCTTCAGTCATAGGGAAGCTAAGTTGCCACATTACTGAGTTGGACGAAAAAGGCATCATATAAATTCGCTCTTTACCATTGACAGTTTGAAATACAGTAGCTGAGTCTAATAAAGAACTATCGACATCTTTAAGAGCCTCTAAAGAACAAATGCCCAATATCACCATATAACCTAAATAGCGTAAAGGAGTTATATCCTCACCAATCAATAAATTCCGTACAACACTTCTAATGCCATCAGCTCCAACTACCAAATCTGCTTTAGCAAACTTCATTTCACCGTTTACTTGAAAGCTCAACTCAACACCTTCACCTTGCTTAAAATTTACTAACTGATACCCCCATTGCACTTTATCATGCCCACCCAGTTGTTCAAGCAAAGCTAAACGTAAAGCCTGCCGTGGGATGTGCACATTTATACGTTTTGGAGATTTTTTAGTATTTGAATGCGACCTCATTCCCCATTCAATAATTTCTTTTCCGTCTGTAGTGTGCACCACATGGCGTGTAGATTTAATCCCTTCTTTTAACGAGAAAAGACCTAATCCTTTGATGGCGTTACTAGCTTGTTGCAAAGTTAGTCCGTAGCCCTGAGCTCGTGCATCAAAGCTGTTATCGCGCTCATACAGAGTAAACGGAATCCCGCGATGCAAGCAAGCCACAGCCAAAGCTACGCCTCCTATACCTGCACCAATAATGGCAACATGTGGGTAGTTTTCTGTATCTGCTACGGGAGGGCTGGTGGCAGGAATCAAGCCTGACCCATTGCAGTTATCACATAAATATTGGGGAACTTTAGGACGAATTGAAGTCTTTCCTTCGTCCTTTGTTTTTTCAAATTCATCGATTTCCATCCGGTAGCGGAGTCGCGATTTCTTGCGTAGCCTCAAGCTTTTTTTGCCGCGTCCCTCACATTCCAGACAAATAACCCAACAAACCTCTTCATTTTCCACTTTTTTCAATCTACTTTATTTAACCCCCTTGCAAATGCACAAACACTAGGGCACAAAATTAGCTTAACAAATACATTTAGCAAGAAATAAAAGAAAGATAAATTGGCTATAAGTTACCTAAAAAATTAATTTCTTCACACGGAAAGTACTTTTGCCCTAACGTTACGCTCTCAGGCCCTTCGGGCAACAAAAGAAGTTGAAATTTTCTAGGCATATAGATTCTTAAAAAAAGAAATTACAACAACTATTGAAGTTTCTTCCGGCTTGACTGAGTTTGTGAAATTTTAACCTCAAAATAGCTATTCTTTTGTTTCCTGTCGGATTATTTTTACTTTGGACTTCCTAAATCATCATGAAAGCTTATTTTTTCTTTTTCTTTATTACCCTTTTTTGTTCAACTATTGTTGCCCAACCAAAAGAGATTGCTAAGTTACCCCAAACAGACAGCATAATAAAAGAAGATGCCATCGTCATTAAGAAGAAAAAGTTTACCTACTTTGTTTCTGATCGATTATGTGATGATAGTAAATACGATATATTTAAAGTAGTACCCACTACCAACCCGCCAAGTATTATTATTGTAAGAGGTCATATGGAAGCACTTGATAACCCTACGCTTAAACGAGCCAGAATAAATGTATTTAATGCCTCTAATAATGAATTGGTGGGTATTTTTAATACAAATTCTTATAATGGCAATTACCTGCTCGTATTAGTACCTAATGTTAAGTATATATTTAAGGTAGAAGCCAAGGGATATGGAATCATGCAGGAGGTAATTGAAGTTCCTTCTAAAATAGATTATGAAATATGCCAACAGCAGTTGAAAGTTAAATTAAATGACAAACAAAAGCCCGTTTTATTAATTAACAGTTTTTTTGCCGATGAAAATGAGAAAGTATTTTATCTTAAATCTTTTTCAGATACCACAAATATAAATGCTGACAATTCGAGCGAAGATGAATTAACTAATCACTCTAATACAAAAAAAGACAAGCAATATGCCAATATTGATGAGCTGGTAAAAAAACAGATAGAAGAAGAGAAGAAAAAACCCAGCGAGGCTTTAAAAGCTTTTAAGAATAATGATTTTGAAAAAGCAAGCATGTTTTACGGAGAGTTATTGAAGAACGATCCAAGTGACCCGTTTATAAATTACTACTATGGTGTTTCTTTATTAAAATTAGATAAGAATAAAGCCAAGGCTATAACTTCACTTCTTTTAGCAGCAAACTATAAAGTTGTGCCATATGATGTGCATTTGTATTTAGGTAAAGCGTATCATTTATCTTATTTGTTTCTGGAGGCTATTGCTTCTTTTTATGATTATACAAAACGTGCTAAGCCTGAAGAGGTAGAAAGTAATCAGGTACGTCATCTGATTGATAATTGTAAAAACGGAATCTCCCTAATTACCAACCAGATAAATATTGATGTTATTAAGCGTGCGCCAATTTCACTTGATAATATTTTAGCAAATTATAATACCGAACTTACTGATACCAGAGTGACTTATAAAACAGAATTTTTTTATTCTTCGATTGACAAAAAGAAACAAGAGAAACTTTTAGTTTGTAATTTCAATAAGCATGAATTTATTCAGGCAAGTTATGGAGAGAAAGGGTTCACAGGCTTAGATTTATATAAAAATATATATGATTCAACAGGGAATTTAGGGGCTGCTAAATTATTGTCTACAGAGGTTAACACATCTTATGATGAGAATTATCCCTATCTGTCTGCCGATGGAAAAACTCTTTACTTTTCATCAAAAGGGCACAACAGTATGGGTGGGTATGATATATTTAAATGTACCAGAAGCGATACTTCATCCACTTGGTCTAAACCGCAGAATATGGGTTACCCTATTAATTCTACGTATGATGATATTCTTTTTATCCCCGATACCGCCAATCAATATGCAGCATATTGTTCAAATCGAAAAAACAATTCGTTTGAGTATATACAGGTTAAATTCCCTGAGCGCTCTTTTACCAACTCTATCATTAAAGGTAATTTTACAACCCTTGATTCTATACCCGGTAAAAATGCCATGATAACGGTTTACAGCCTTAGTACTGAAGAATTGGTTGGGGTTTACAAAACAAATTCATCCAATGGTAATTATTTAATGGTGTTACCATCCGAAGTAACCTATGCCATGACTGCTCCAAGAAGCATACAAACTTCTTTAATGCTTAAAAACTCTTTTTCTTTAATGATAGGGTCAAAACCTTTATTCTTGTAGCTATCTTCTTCGATGACTATACCTATTTTCTTCTCCCGCATACGTTTCTTATAGTCTCGACTATTACATAAATTGGAGCAATAACGTGTGGTAACTTTTTGGGCAATAAATGAGTTCTTACAATATTCGCAGGTTCTCTCAATGCGCATATTAGTTGTACTCATGCCTTTGTAGCTAATTGTAGCTGTTTGTAGCTGATTGTAGCTAGATGTAGCACTATTTGTCCCATTGCCTTTTTTTTGTTGCCCAAATCTGTTGCCCGAACGCTTGGGCAACAACTGGGCAACAAAATTAGCTTAACATGTATTGTTAAGCAACAAATAAAAGAAGGATAAATGGGCTAGAAGCCAACAAAAACAAGCACTCGGCAAACAAAAGAAAGGTAGTTACTTTCCGATACAGAATTTCCCAAAAATATTGGCTAACAAATCTTCATTTGTAACCTCACCTGTAATTTGACCAAGGGCTTCTAAAGCATAACGTATATCTTGTGCTAATAAATCGGTTTGCAGGTTGTTGCTTAAACCTTCTATAACTCGATGCAAATTACTATTGGCTTTGCGCAAGGCATCAGCATGGCGGGCATTGGTTACAACGGTTTCGGTAATATTTACTGTACGGTTATCAAACAAGGCCACTAGTTTGCTTTTTAAATCATCTATATACAAATGTGATTTGGCCGATATGTATAAAATATTTTCTATTTCATCATACTCTTGCTGCAACTCATTTAAATCTTCGGTATCAATTTTATTGCAAACAATTAGTAATTGTGAGTTACCTATATGTTCTTGTATTTTTTGTGTTTCTAAAATTAAATCTTGTTTGCTAAGCTCATGCGCATCAAATAAATAAATTACAATAGCTGACTTTTGCATGGCCTGCAAGGCTTTGTTTACTCCAATTTGTTCTATCACATCTGTAGTATCGCGTATACCGGCTGTATCTATAAAACGGAAAAGAACTCCATCAATAGTTATTTCATCTTCAATAGTATCTCTAGTCGTTCCTGGAATTTCGGATACAATGGCACGTTCTTCTTGTAATAAAATATTTAACAGAGTAGATTTACCTGCATTTGGTTTACCCACAATAGCAACCGGAATACCATTTTTAATAACATTACCCAACTCAAATGAATCAATTAATTTTTCTAAAATATTTTGAATGGAGATGATTAGGTTTTTTAATTCACCACGGTTAGCAAACTCTACATCTTCTTCACTAAAATCTAATTCTAATTCAATTAATGATGCAAAGTCGATAAGCTTATTGCGCAATATTTTTATTTTAGATGAAAAGCCTCCACGCATTTGCTGCATGGCTACCTGATGTGATACGGCTGAATTTGAACTTACTAAATCTGCTACTGCTTCTGCCTGACTTAAATCGAATTTGCCATGCATAAAACCACGCAAAGTAAATTCACCCGGCTGTGCCATGCGTGCACCCTGCTTGGTTAACAGTTGTAAAATTTGCTGTTGTATAAATTGGCTTCCGTGGCAAGAAATTTCAATGCTATCTTCTCCGGTAAACGAGTGTGGATTTTTAAATAGAGAAACCAACACTTCATCAATAATAGTATCTCCGGCACAAATTAAACCAAAGTGTAATGTATGCGATTTTTTATTAGCTAAAGAAATCGGCTGGCGTTTTTTATTGAAGAAAACTTTTTCGGCAATGGAAATACTTTTTTCTCCCGAAAGACGAATTATAGCAATAGCACCCGAACCGTGCGGAGTTGCTAAGGCTACAATAGTATCATTATTCAAAATATAATTTTGCGACATAATTTTTATCTGATAAGATTTACAAACCCTTTGTAAGTTGTTTTTGAAATATTTACAATAAAGTAATAAACTCCATCAGTTGCATCAGTTCCGTTGGGTGTTTTACCATCCCATACATTATTACGTTGTTGGGTAGAAAACATGGTGTTACCCCATCTGTCAAATATTTGCAAGGAATAATTATCATCAGGGCAAACACCCGGTATATAAAAAACATCGTTTTTACCATCTCCGTTTGGCGTAAAAATATTTGGTATAAGTGCATTTTCAATACAAGGTTTAGATATAACTAATAGGTTAGTAAGAGCGGTACAGCCATTTTTATCGTGTGTGGTAAGCGTATATTTTAAAGTATCGCCTGTGCCCGTAACAGTTATGTTAGCACAAGTTGCGCAATTTATATTGTTGTTAGGCCACCAATTATAAGTATATGGTGCTGTGCCCCCGCTTGCGTTAGCGGTTACATGTCCACTACTATCTTGTGGTAATGTAATTACAGGTGGAGTTAAAGTAACATTAACTGAATTAATTGTAGTAACAACTCCTACGGTTGGTGTAGCCAATGGACAAAGCCCTGAGCTAACCGTATTTACTAATACAAGATTAGGTGTAAATGCCCCTGATTGATTATAGACATGTACTATACTATCGCTTGTTTGCATAGGGGCTGTAGCCCCATCACCAAAATCCCAAGAGTAAAACTGCGCATTAGAACTATGTGCAATAAAAGTAACCCTTAATGGGTTACAACCTGATGTAGGCGAAAAAGTAAATGTTCCAATTGGGCCTGGCACTACAATAATACTATCCTGTTTTAGGGTGTCCATACAGCCTCCAGGATTTGTTACAATAAGAGATGCGCTATAAATGCCAGGCTGAGTATATGTGTGAAAACATGAATCTAAGCTATTTGAAGTAGCTCCGTCACCAAAAGCCCAAAATGAACTTGATGGATAGCCTGTTGAATGGCTATTAAAAAAAACAACCGAGCTTCCACACTGAGGATTTGGAGCTGACCAACTGAAATTAGCAGTAGGTTTTAAAATAAGAACGGTATCTGTTATAGTACTATCACACCCATTACTATCTGTTACTTTAAGCGTTATGTGATATAAATTATCGCTTGCATAAGCATGGGTAGTTGTAGGATTGTTTGATGTAACTACAGCAGTTCCATCACCAAAATTCCAGGTATAAGTTGGTCCAACAGCATTAGTTGCACCTGCATTAAACGTTAACACATTTCCTTTACAAGAAAAATGGTTTACTGAAAATGCTGGATACGGAAAAGTAGGTTGTATATAACTTGCTTTAGTTATAGAATCTTTACAACCATTTTTATCGGTTACACACATAGTAACATTATACGAGCCCGGTGTTGTGTAGGTGTGTGATAAAGAACTGCTAAGAGTTGATGCAATAGATGTTCCATCACCAAAATTCCAAGTCCAATTTACAAGAGCAGAATCACTAACAGTAGTATCGGTAAACACTACTTTAAACGGGCGACAACCAGTAAGCGTATCGGCATGAAAATAAGGTAAAGGTCCTAGTGTTTTCAAGGTGTCTTTAAATGTACTGGTGCAACCATTAACATCTTTAATAGTAAGTGTAACAATGTCTCTTCCGGGGTGAATATAAGTATATGATGTATCAGCTACTTTGGCTGTATCAGATAAAGTTGATAAATCTCCAAAGTTCCAAAAATACGTACTGGCATCTTGCGATGTGCTTGCAAATGTTGCCGTAAAAGGATAACAACCTTTATGCGCATTTACCGTAAAAGAAGCTATAGGTTGCGCAATGGTAAATGAACCCGTAATACTGTTAACGCAATGCGATTTGTAATTATAAGCTGTAAGTATTACGGTTACAGCTCCTCTACTTGTATATGTGTGAACAGGACTTATATTGTTTGATACATCTTGCATTCCATCTCCAAAATCCCAAACTACAGAATCGGCTCCTATTGAGGTGCTTGCAAACTGAACCTGATAATAATTTGTGCAACTAAGTGTATAATTTAATTGCGCTTTAGGTGCCAACACTACAGCCGGTTCAATTATAGAAGTATCGGTACAACCGTTATTATAAGCAACCACCTTAATTTTAAATGTTCCGGTATCAGGATAAATATGTAAAGGGTTTTGTAAAGTGCTGTTTCCTCCATCACCAAAAAACCATTTCCATCCGGTTGATCCGGTTGATGTATTTATAAAAGTTACAGGCATTCCGAAGCAAACAGAATCAGGTGAGAATGTAAAGCTTGCCACTGGTGGCACACCCACTTTTATACAACTGGTACATACAAAAGTATCTAAACAACCTCTTGCCGTTTGCACAATAAGCCTTGGAGAATAAATGCCTGATGCAGTATACGTGTTGTTTGTAGTTACTACGGTTGTTGAATTTGAATTTCCATTGCCATAATTCCAAGAGTAAGTTGTTATGGGGTCTACACTACTGGTACTGGTACTGGCAAAACTTACCGCCATCGGAACGCAACCGCTATCGGGTACTGTAGTGAAATTTACAAGCGGACGAGAAATAACTATAAAACTATTTTTAACCAACGAATCGGCACAAGTTCCAGTACCATTTTTTACACTTAGTGTTACAGTATAAATACCGGGAGTGGTATAATTGTGTAAGGGGTTTTGCAGTGCAGATATAGTTCCGTCGCCAAAATTCCAATGAAAAGTTGCAGCACCTGTAGCATTATTTGAAAAAGTAACTGCAAAAGGCACAGAGCATGACAGCATCGTATCTGCTGTAAAGGCAGCTACGGGAGTTTGATTTACAGTTACCGTTCTGGTAGCATTACCTGCGCATCCACTTGCATCGGTAGCGGCAAGTGCCACCGTATAGGTTCCGGCTGCCGTATAGGTGTGTGCGGGACTAATAGTGGTTGACGTACCTCCATCACCAAACACCCAATTAGCCGTAGTGGCTACGGGCGTTGATGTATTAGTAAAAGTAACTGCCTGACCAGAACAAACAAGGCTTGGTGTAGCTACAAAACTTGCTGTTATGTTTTGAATAGAAATAGCACTAGGTTTTACAATAGAATCTATACAACCATGCTGATTTAAAATTAAAGTAATATTATAATTACCCGAGGCAGTATATGTATGCGAAGGGTTTATCTGATTAGAAGTACTTCCATCGCCAAAATGCCATAAATAAGTGGTGCTTCCGGCCGAAGTAGATGTATTGGTAAATGTTACCACAAGAGGTGCTGTACATTTAAAAACGGGGCCCATTGTAAATGAAGGCACAGGCATTGGCGAAACAACAACCTGTATTGTATAAGTGTTTGAACAGCCATGAGCATCTGTTGTAATTAAACTAACCGGATAATTTCCCGGAGCATTGTAACTATGAGTTACGTTTTGTGTACTGATGGGTGCGGTTCCATCACCAAAATCCCATGAATAAAAACTTATAGGTGCCCCACCTGCCGCTATGGTAGTTGTATTAGTAAAATTTATGGTTTGCCCTATACAAGCGGTGTCTGCACTTACATTAAATTTTGTACCCGGCTTGGCATATACTGTAATATAGTTTGTTTTTGTTTTTACATTACTTGAACTCCCGTTAGAAGCGGTGAGTGTTACTGTGTACGTTCCGGGATTTGAATAAGTAGCACCTGGATTCTGAAATGTAGAAGTGTTTCCATTTCCAAAATTCCAAGTCCAAGAAGTAGGGTTACCAGTAGATTGGTCCGTAAAATTAACTGTAAGTGGTGCACAACCACTAAGCGGTGTTCCTGAGAAATTAGCTTGTACTTGTGCTTTAATAGTAAAAGAAAATAAAAAGCAGATTAGCAAGGCAGCGCAAAAACTGAAGTTTTTGCACAGCAAATTACCTACTTTACTAAAAGCAATAAATTTACTACGTAATAACATTATCATTCTTAACCAAACTTACTAAAAAACAAGCAAATAGGCAACAATGTTTATTAAGATAATGTTAGCTAGATAATAACTTTTAGTTTAGCATATTTAAGCAACAATTGCTTTTGCCCCCCTAAATCAAATTGAATGGTTGCTTTAATATTTGGAAAATCGCCTTCAACAGCCAATACATTTCCTTTACCAAATTTTTCATGCTGAACTTGCGTGCCTTCTTTAATGCTCCTTATTTCTGCAGCATCGATGGGTGCTGCTTGCGTATTTATGTTGTTGGTTGAAACCAAATTACGTTTTAAAAGTGGTGATGCTTGTTTTGGTTTTATTAAATCTACATTACTACTACGCGTAGTATTTTTTTGAAACGACCTCTCCCCTCCTCCATTATAATCAAACACTCTGGGCTCTTTCGATTTTTCGGGTAAATCTATATATTCTAAATATTTGTCATCTATTTCATCAATAAAACGGCTTGGCTCGCACATAACATGGTTGCCATATCTAAATCGTCTTTCGGCATAGCTTAAAGTTGCTCTTGTTTCGGCACGGGTAACAGCTACATAAAACAAGCGACGCTCTTCTTCTAAATCCGATTTATCCATCAAAGTCATTTGTGATGGAAACAGATTTTCTTCCAAACCAACTATGTACACATACGGGAACTCCAAGCCTTTAGAAGCATGTATAGTCATTAAGGTTATTTTGTCGGCATTATCATCATCCTTATTTTTATCAGCATCGGTAAGTAATGCAATGTCTTGCATAAACTCATCAATGGTTTTTAGTTTGGCATCAGGTTTTTGCGCAAATAAATCTTCAGCATCAAGTGCTTCATGCTCAACAATGTCTTGCTTTAATTCTTCTTCTTGCGGCGTGCGTTCGGTTTCAATGAAACCTTTAACGGCACTTAAAAGCTCTTCTACGTTTTCTACACGGCTAATTTCTTCAGGGGTTTTATCTTTATTTAAATCGCGTAAAATACCCGTACTATTTATAATTTGATTGGCGGTTTCGTAAGCATCTTGCTGCAAAGCAATATGGCCGAAACTTTTAATCATAGCTGCAAAATCTTTTAGCTTGGTTGCGGTACCTGCATTTATATCGGGGTTAAAATCTTGCAAGTTATCTATAACGGTAAAAATACTGGCATCATTATCGGCTGCTAAAACCGATATTTTGTCAATAGTAGTTTGCCCTATGCCACGTGCCGGATAATTAATTATCCTGCGCATGGCCTCATTATCATTTGGGTTGATGGCTAAACGAAAATAAGATAACACATCTTTAATCTCTTTACGTTGATAGAACGAAACACCTCCATAAATTCTGTATGGCAAATTGCGTTTACGAAAACC
>JABDCR010000052.1 GCA_013288015.1 Bacteroidota bacterium
CATTAGTGCATAAATTCTTTTATGGAATCTTTGCAAAAAGACATTCAGGCACTTGGTAACATTGGTCAACAAATTACATCTACTCGCGATTTTGAGACCATTTTCTTAAAACTTCACCAAAGTGTAAGTAGTTTAATGGATGCAGAAACTTTTGGTATTAGAATTTACAATCCGGACAAAAATGAAGTAGAGATTAAATATGAATTTGATTTGGGGCAGAGATGCGAGCCTGTTTCATTTTCGATGGATAATGACAATAATTTTTCGGTTTGGTGTATTAAAAATGGAAAAGAAATATTTATAAATGATAACACAAAAGAGCATACAAAATATGTAAAGGAAATAATTGTGATACAAGGCGAAATGACACAATCGCTTATTTTCTGTCCGATGATAATGAACGAAAAAGTAATTGGTGTTATTACTGTACAGAGTTATAAAAAAAATCAGTATACAGCTGACCATCTTACTATAATACGAACTCTTTCTTCTTATGCTGCCATTGCCCTTGAAAACGCAAGACTTTATGAAGACATGGAAGCGGAAGTTAAAATGCGTACTTCGGAAGTTATAAAACAAAAAACCGAATTAGAAAACTCACATAAAAACATTCAACTACTTAGTAAAATAGGGCAACAAATTACTTCTTCCCTATCTGTAGAAAAAATAATAGAAACTGTTTATCAAAATGTAAATGAATTAATGGATGCTTCTTCTTTTTGGATTGGCATTTATAATGAAGAAGAACAACGATTAAATTATCCGCTTGGAAAAGAAAAAGGGAAAACACTTCCTTTTGCATTTTATGATTTATCGGATGATAAATGGCTGCCTGTTTGGTCATTTAAAAATCAACAAGAAATAATGGTTAATGATTACATAAATGAATATGGTAATTATATAACTGATTTTTCTCCTCCGGTTCCCATTGCAGGAGATGTGCCCGAGTCATCTATTTGGTGCCCATTAATTTCGAAAGACAAGAGAACACTTGGTATTTTAACTGTTCAGAGTTTTAACAAACATGCCTATAGCGATTATCAGTTAAGCATTGTTAGAAGTTTGGCAGTATTTACTTCTATTGCCATAGAAAATGCTTTGCTACATGAAAATGTAGAAAATGAGGTAAAGAACAGGACAAAAGAAATTATTAAACAAAAAGAAAAATTAGAAGTTTCTTACAAAAAAATACGAGTATTAGATGATATAGGACAGCAACTTACTTCTATACATGATTTTGAAACCATTTTTGCAAAAGTGCATCAAAGCGTAAATCGTTTAATGGATGCAGAATGTTTTGGAATACGAATTTATAATCCTGACAAAAATGAAGTAGAAGTAAAATATGAGTTTGATAAAGGAGTGAGATCTGCGCCTATATTTTTTTCAATGGAAAACGAAAATAATTTTTCGGTATGGTGTATCAGAAATCGTAAAGAAATATTTATTAATGATAATATTAATGAATATAAACAATATGTAAAAGAGATAGTTGTAGTACAGGGAGAGATGGCTCAATCTATTATTTTTTGTCCTATGATTGTGAAGGATAAAATAATTGGTGTACTTACTGCCCAAAGTTATAAGAAAAATAAGTATACTTCTGACCATTTAAATATTATAAGAACACTAGCATCTTATGCTGCCATAGCTATTGAAAATGCCCGCCTTTATGAAAACATGGAAGCCGAGGTTAAAATGCGTACATCGGAGGTTATAGCGCAAAAAATACAAATAGAAAAATCGCATAAAAACCTTTCGTTACTAAGTAAAATTGGACAACAAATTACTTCTACCTTAAATTTAGAAACTGTATTAAATGTTGTTTACGAAAACGTAAATAAATTAATGGATGCTAACGCATTTTTAATTGGCTACTATAATAGGGAGACAGAAACAATTGACATGAAATTGGGAATTGAGAAAGGCGAAGTAATTCCGTTTCACGGTTGGACCATGAAAGATAAAAACAGGTTGGCCGTTTGGTGTGTAGATAATAAGAAAGAGATATTTATTGAAGACTATCAAAAAGATTTTAATAAATATATTCCGAATATAGATGTGCCAAAACCAGTTGCGGGAAAACTACCTGAATCGGTAATTTATCTTCCTTTAATTGTAGAAGAAAAAATTGTGGGGATAATGACTGTTCAAAGTTTTAAAAAATGTGCTTATACAACCTACGATTTAGAGTTAGCCAGAACTTTAGCCTCCTACGTAGCGGTAGCCCTTAATAACTCTGAAGCATACAAACAGTTAGATTTTGCTAAACAAGAAGTAGAAAAACTTTCAATAGTTGCCAGTAAATCGCAAAACACAGTAATTATATGCAATGCCGATTTGGAACTTGAATGGGCTAATGACTCATTTACCCATACTTACAAATGTTCTTTAGAAGAGTTTAAAAAAATAAATGGAAGCACTCTTCCTGAAATTAGCGGGCATTCCGGTATAAAGAAAATTATAGATGAATGTCTTAGTAAAAAAGAAGGCGCAACATACGAGGCAAAGAGCTTAATTGATGGCAAGGAACTGTATTTTCAAACATCCGTTTCTCCGGTTTTTGATGAACAAGGAAAACTGCTTAATATAGTTTTAATCGATACTGATATTACAGAACGCAGAAAAGCTGCCCTTGAGATTGAGCAAAAAAATAAAGACATTACTGATAGCATTAATTACGCTAAAAAAATTCAGCAGGCTATTTTACCATCATATGAGCAATTTAATTCTTTGTTCCCTAATTCGTTTATTTTATTTAAACCAAAAGACATCGTTGCGGGCGATTTTTATTGGATGCAGGAGATTAATAACACTATTTTTATTGCCGCGGCAGATTGTACCGGACATGGGGTTCCAGGGGCTATGGTTTCAGTTGTATGTAGTAATGCATTAAACAGAGCTGTAAAGGAGTTTCATTTAACAGATACAGGGAAAATATTAGATAAAGTAACCGACCTTATTATTGAAACTTTTGAGAAAAGCGCGGCCGATGTAAAAGACGGAATGGACATTTCTTTACTTGCTATAAATAAAGATACTCAGCAAATACAATGGAGTGGTGCTTACAATGTATTATGGTATTTTCAAAACAAACAATTACACGAAATTACCGCAGACAAACAACCTATTGGTAAGAGTGATTACAGAAAAGCATTTACTACTCACAAAATAGATTACAAACCGGGTACAACGTTTTATTTATTTACCGATGGTTATGCCGACCAGTTTGGTGGAGCTAAAGGCAAGAAATTTAAATATAAACAGCTTGAAGAAAAACTAATAGACAATTGCGAAAAAGAATTAGAGATGCAGAAAGAATCATTAAACACAGCTTTTGAAAACTGGAAGGGTGACTTGGAGCAAGTAGATGATGTTACTATTATTGGAATTCGTATTTAAAAACTTAACGAAATTAAATTATGTCTAAATATGCTATAGCCATACATGGCGGCGCAGGTACTATTCTTAAAAGCACGATGACTGCCGAAAAAGAACTTGCGTATAAAAGTGCTTTACAAGATTCTATTAACGCAGGCGAAAACATTTTAAAATCAGGAGGTTCTTCACTTGATGCTGTTGAGTTTGCTATAAAATCATTAGAAAATAATCCATTGTTTAATGCAGGTAAGGGCGCTGTTTTTACCAATTTGGGTAAAAATGAAATGGATGCATCAATAATGAATGGTAAAGATTTAACAGCAGGTGCAGTTGCAGGGGTAACTAATATTAAAAATCCCATTAGCTTGGCAAGAGCTGTGATGGAAAAATCGGAGCATGTTTTTTTAGCTGGTCTTGGAGCTTTAGATTTTGCTAAAAAAGTAAATGCCGAATTTGAAAATGATGACTACTTTTTTGTGCAAATGAGATACGACCAACTTCAAAAAGCAAAAGAAAGCGATAGGATGATTTTAGACCATACCGAAGATAAATTTGAAAATGGTGAGAAAAAATTTGGCACCGTTGGTGCAGTAGCAATAGACCAACATGGCAATTTAGCTGCAGGTACAAGTACCGGAGGCATGACCAATAAAAAATATGGTCGCGTTGGTGATAGTCCAATTATTGGTGCAGGAACTTATGCTAACAATAATACATGTGCTATAAGTTGTACAGGGCATGGCGAACTTTTTATTCGTTCTGTGGTAGCTTATGATATTTCTTGTTTAATAGAATACAAAGGGCTTACGTTAAAACAAGCTTGCGATTTGGTTGTAATGGATAAACTGGTAAAAATTGGTGGTGAAGGTGGTTTAATTGCTTTAGATAATAAAGGAAATATAGAATTACCTTTTAATTCAGAAGGAATGTATCGGGCTAAAAAAACTTCGGATAGTGATATTTATATTGGAATATATAAATAACTACATCATTAAACTATGCTGTATAGTTAGTTTCTTGTTCTTTAAATTGTAATGGTCTCCAAAAGCCATTACATGCACAATTAAATTTTCAATAGAAACCGGAGCACCCATATCTACATCAGTTATACTGGTATCTCGCATTTGAGTTCCGTCAACCAACATAACCAAGCCAGAACCTATAGCTTCCATACTGTTGCCATCTTTAATTAACAACCCTGTATCTTCACCTAAACCAATTCCTAAATTTATAGGATTGCTTGCGCAAGCATATAATAAACGACCTATGCGGCCACGTTGTACAAAATGCGTATCTATAATTACGTTATTTATAAAACCTAAACCACCGGTAATTTTCACCTCTCCTTTTAGCAAAGCTTCTTGGCTACTACCCTGATAAATCATATTATTTGAGCTGGCTGCTGCTCCCGCTGATGTGCCTGAAATAATAAAATCTTGGTCTTGATATTTATCTAGTAACAAATGATGAAATGCCGTGCCACCAAAAATTGATGTTAAACGTAATTGGTCTCCGCCTGTAAACATTACTACATCAGCATTTTTCAATCTTTCTAAATTTTCAGGTGCGTTTGCTTCATCTCTTGTTTTAATATTTAGCACCCCAACATTTAAAACATTTAACTGTGCAAATGCCTTTACATACTCATCCCCTACTTCCTCGGGTATACTTGAAGCAGTAGTAATAATTTCAAATTTAGATAAGTTATTTTTTAGTGATTCGGTAGTTATTCTTTTCAAAATTCCTTTTTCAAAAAATTTTAAATTACTTTTCAAATCATCAGGGCTTTCTGAAAAACTTCCCCTATCAACCGAACCACCTATAATTACTAACTTACCTTTTGGATTGCTCATCTTTTATTTTATTACATAACAAATTTAACGTTATCCTATCGATAAATTAACCTTAACTATCTAAATTATGGCTTTATTTTAAACAGCCTTTTGTTTATATAGTAAACAAAAGGTATATTGATGAAAATTTACTTATTGCGCTATGAAAATTATTGAGATTAAAACCCTACGAGGCCCTAATTACTGGTCTAATTACCGAAAAAAGCTAATTGTAATGAAATTAGATTTAGAAGAATTAGAAGATTTTCCTACCAATAAAATTGATGGTTTTGCCGAGCGATTAGAAAAAATGTTGCCTTCTATGCGCAAACATCGTTGCTCTAAAAAGCATGAAGGTGGTTTTTTTGAACGAGTTGTTGAAGGTACCTGGATGGGTCATGTAATTGAACACATTGCTTTAGAAATACAATCGTTAGCCGGCATGGAATGTGGTTTTGGTCGCACCAGAGGTACTGGTACGAAAGGGATCTATAATGTAGTTTTTTCTTACATGGAAGAAACTGTTGGCATGTATGCCGCAAAAGCGTCAGTTAAAATTGCAGAGGCTATTGTTGCGGGCACCGAATATGATTTAGAGAACGACATTATAACCATGCGTAAAATGCGCGAACAAGAGCGTTTTGGCCCAAGCACCGGTAGCATTGTTGATGAAGCTGTTGCACGCGATATTCCTTTTATCCGCTTAAATAATCAATCGTTAGTGCAGTTGGGTTATGGTAAAAATCAGGTACGTTTTAGAGCTACCATGACTGATAGAACAAGTTCAATTGCGGTTGATTTAGCTAGTAATAAAGATGAAACAAAACGCATGCTGCAGGATGCAGCTATACCTGTAGCTAAAGGAATGTGCATTGCATATGAACATGAAGTTGACGAGGTTATTGCAAAAATTGGTTTTCCGTTAGTGTTTAAACCATTAGATGGAAATCATGGAAAAGGTGCATCTATCAATGTAAAAACAGTTGAAGAAGCAAAGCTTGCATATGAGCACGCGAAAAAATATTCTCGCAAAATAATTGTAGAACGTTTTATTTCGGGATACGATTTTAGAATATTAGTTATTAACAATCGTTTTATAGCTGCAGCCTTACGAGAGCCAGCCCATGTTATTGGAGATGGCGTTTCTACCATTCAGCAATTAATTGAAATTGAAAATAAAGACCCTCGCAGAGGTTACGGGCATGAAAATGTACTTACTGAAATTAGTATAGATAAAGAAACACATGACCAGCTTGCCAAACATGGTTTCACATTAGATACTATCTTAAATAAAGGCGAGTTATGTTATTTAAAAGGCACAGCTAATTTAAGTACAGGGGGAACTTCTACAGATGTTACTGATTTAGTACATCCTCATAATATATTTATTTGCGAACGCATATCGCGTGTTATTGGCTTAGATATTTGTGGGATAGATATTATGGCTACCAATCTTAGCGAACCTATGGAAACTACTGGTGGTGTAGTGTTAGAAGTAAATGCGGCACCTGGTTTTAGAATGCACTTAGCTCCAGCTAAAGGTTTACCTCGTAATGTAGCGGCACCAGTGCTTGATATGTTATACCCTACAGGAAAATCTTGTCGCATTCCTATTATTGCTATTACGGGTACTAATGGTAAAACCACTACTACCCGTTTAATTGCACATATTGTAAAAAATAATGGGTTTAGGGTTGGTTACACAACATCGGACGGAATTTATGTACAAAACTCTATGCTTACTAAAGGCGATACTACCGGACCAATTAGTGCTGAGTTTATTTTAAAAGACCCAACTGTTGAGTTTGCCGTTTTAGAAACCGCTCGTGGTGGCATTTTGCGTTCAGGTTTAGGGTTTGGAAAATGTGATGTGGCCGTCGTAACAAATATTCAGGAAGACCACATGGGCTTATCGGATATACACACACTTAAGGACATGGCTAATGTAAAAGGTGTAGTTGCTCGTGCTGTTAAAAGAGATGGTTATACGGTTTTAAATGCTGATAACGAACATTGCGTTTCTATTTCAAAAACAACTGATTGTAAAATTGCTTATTTCAGCATAAATGAAAACAACCCTATTATAGTTGAGCATTGCAAACATGGTGGCATTGCTGCTATTTATGAAAATGGTTACATTACTATTAAAAAAGGCGATTGGAAATTTAGGGTGCAGAAAGCATCACATATACCACTAACCTTTGGTGGTAAAGTAACCTTTATGATTTATAATGTACTGGCAGCAACGCTTGCATCTTATGCATATGGTTTTACTATCGAAGATATCAAAATGAGCTTAGAAACTTTCATTCCATCGGCTGCACAAACTCCCGGACGCATGAATATTTTTGATTTTAAAGAATATAAAGTACTGATTGATTTTGCACATAATGCGGATGGATTTAGAGGAATTAAAGAATTTTTATCTACTATAGAATCTCCGTATAAAATTGGGATTATAACAGGCACTGGTGATAGACGTGATGATGATATAAGAGATATGGGAAGAATTTCTGCTGAAATGTTTGATCATATAATTATTCGTCAGGATAAATTTTTAAGAGGTCGCTTGGCAGATGATATTGTAAAATTATTGGTAGAGGGAATTCATGAAGTAAATCCAAAACAATCTTATGAGTACATTCCGAAAGAAGTAGAGGCTTTAAAACATGCTTTATCATTAGCAAAACCAGGCACTTACATAACTGCTTTAAGCGATGTAATAGATAACGCTATTGATGTGGTACAATCATATTTAGATAAAGAAAGAGAAATGGTGTAGTTTAGTTTATTTACTATACAATTCTCAATGCCAAGAAATAATAATTATTTGCGGCAGCAATTACTTCATACTTTACATAAAATGAATTTACAAAATCGGTAAAAGCTCTAAATTCGTGTGTAGGTATATTAAATTCATCAAAAATAAGTATGTCTCCTTTTTTTAAATAAGGATAAAACATAGTTAACACAAACAATGTAGCCGAATAAATATCAGCATCTAAATGAATAACATTGGTATTTTTATTATCAAAATTCTTTAGAAAAGGCAATAAGGTATCCTGAAAAAGCCCCGCGTAATAGGATGCTCTGGTATCATTTGTATCCGGTATTTTTCCACCGTTAGACATAGCCCCTTGATTAAATAAATTCCAATTCTCAGGTAATCCAGTAAACGTATCGAAGCCATAAAATCTAGATTCTGCATTTTTATTTTGCTCTAACCACCATTTAAAACTGGTTCCCGTAGCCACACCAAATTCAAAAAAGTTAACAGCATTGTTGCAACCTTCTTTATCAATTAAATATTTATATAAATCAAATCTCGATTGGTAACTCCATTTTAAATTTAGAAAATCATTAAAGGGTAAGTTTTTATTCTGCGCTCTAAACTTTGAAAGTTTAGCCATGTATGCCAAGTTCAATAAAAAACTAAAAAACGGAAGAAAAATTATATCTAACCTAAGCCACATAAAAAAGGCTTTAGTTTTTCTAATAAAAAATAAAATTACCTGCATATATTTTAGTTATTGTGAGGCGCAAATTTAAACTTAAATTTGAATTAGTGCCCCCTTGAGGATTTTAGATTATTCAAACAGTTACAACCTAAATAAAACAGCTAAAATTACGCGGTTTTCCATTTTTACTAAATCAGGCGCCCAATTACTTGGTAGGGGTGTTGTAGAATAACCTGTTGGGGATGTAACTCCTCCGTGTCCGGCAAAATAACCTACACTTGCTTCTCTATGCACCGCTTCTAAACGAAATAAAATATGCTGATTAGGCATCCAATCTAAATTAGTTGAGCAATCCCATCCAATAAATTGATCTCCCGGGTTTTCAGAAAACGGATGTGTACCCGATGTTTGTGTTGGGTTATTAGGGTTTGGAAATGGACTTGCATCACCTGTTGGAGCCAGTACTAAGTAACGACCCGGGTTATTCATATAACCTCCTCCCATAGTCCAGGCAAAATGATTTTTACAAAACCAAACACGGTTATATGCCATTAAGCTAATAAAATATTGCGCTGGCCCTTTTGTTGCACTATTTGTAAAACCATTTACACCGTCTCCTTGTTCAAAACCAATGTCAGCTGTCATAGAAAAAGCCATTTTACTTATGCCTTTTGATGTTGGACGATGGAAATAACGAAGTAAAAAACTATTATCTGAATGAAAACGTTTTCTGCCAGGCAACCCCGCTGCATCGCTTCCGTAATAATCATTAGTAAGCATTTTTATATTTTCTTTAGGACACCAAGTAATGTTTCCACCAACGCCCGGCTGTCTATTAAATGTACCATAACTCTGCCATCCATTAATAATCCAAGGCTCTATTTTTAATTTTTTTGTGGCAAAAATTTGTATGCGCATGCCATTAAAAAACCAAGGTGTGTTATCAGATGTAAAAGATGCCTGATACTCCCAGTTTTCTACCTGATAATATGAATTTAAACCGATATACGACATAAACATACCCGCATCTATATTAATGCCATGCAACACATTAAAATGGTACCCAGCATTAGCTTCAGCCAAGTAACGATATACATTATCTAACTGGTACTGCCCTTTGTAGATACTTCCATCATTACGCGGAATAATGGTAGAACGTGTTCCAAATTGTGTTACAATATGTGCCCGTGCACCTTTATAATTAAAATCACCTCCTAAATTAGCACTCGATACTTGCATTTCATTATCCCGCGCTAAAGCGGTAGAACCTACTACCGTATTATCAATTGGATTATTAAATGAGTGCGTTACATTAGCATCTACCATTACAGTAGGGGTAAAAAACTTGCCCGTTAAAGTTGGAGCAGAACGCCTATCTCCCCCGTTCCACCAAGTTACATCCATCCCTTCTAATGGTTCACCTTTTTGTTTGTTTACTTTTGTACTATCATCATCTTCTTGTGCAAAGGAAAATAAGGAACAACAAAGTAAACTAGCTACAAGTAATTTTTTCTTCATTTTTTTGAAATTGCTAGCGCAAAAGTATCTAATATTAGGGTTCAAAAAAACTGATATTTATCAAATAAAATATATCTTACAGTCTTTTATAAAAGGATGGAAAAGCAATTATCATTAGAAGAAATACAGAATTTTGAAGGAAAATATCCTAAACAATTATGGATGTTGTTTTTAACTGAGATGTGGGAACGCTTTTGTTTTTATGGCATGAGGGGCATTTTAACCATTTTTATGGTTGGGCAATTAACCCTTACCGACAAAGAAGCAAATTTAAAATACGGAGCCATACAAGCATTTGTTTATGCCTTTACTTTTATAGGGGGCATTTTTGCCGATAAAATACTGGGGTTTAAAAAGTCGCTTTTTTTTGGTGGAATCACCATGGTTTTAGGTAATTTATTAATTGCCGTTTCTCCTCATGATTTTTTTTATTTAGGCATTACGCTTTCTATTATTGGTACAGGTTTTTTTAAACCCAATATATCTTCGATGGTAGGTGAATTGTACCACGAACATGATGGAAGACGTGACGCAGGTTTTAGTTTGTTTTATTCGGGCATAAATATTGGTGCTTTTTTAGGCGGTATTTTATGCGTGTATTTAGGCAAGTATCATTCGTGGAGTTATGCATTTTTAGCTTCGGCTATTGTAATGATAATTGGCTTGGTTACGTTTGTATTTACTAAAAAACATTTAGGTCCTATTGGCAATTCTCCCTTATTAAACCTTACGGTAACTAAACGTAGGATTAGAGAGGTAGCTGTTTACATTGGTTCTTTATTAAGCATTCCATTAATTTTTATTATGGTAAAAGATACCGATTATACCGATGCATTTATGTACACCATTGGTCCTTTAGCTATGATTTATTTTTTATATGAAGTTTATAGGGCTGGCGATTGGGTTGCTCAAAAAAAATTAATAGCCGCTTTTATTTTTATTCTTTTCTATTTATTTTTTAATGCTTTTTTTGAACAAAGTGGTGGTTCTTTAAACTTATTTGCTGAGAATAATTTGCATCATCATTTACTATCGTTACCAATGGATCCCAATTTTATAAATAATAGCGCCAATTCATTATTTGTAATTGTTTTTAGTCCTATAGTAGGTATATTATGGATTGCCATGTATAAGCGCAAAATAGAACCCAACACTGTAATAAAATTTGGCATAGGTTTCTTATTTCTGGCTTTAGCCTTTTATGTTTTTTATTACACTCGTTTTTTTGCTAATGCACAAGGGGTTACATCCCTAAATGTATTTACCGTTGCTTATTTAATAATTACTTTTGGCGAGTTATGTCTTGGTCCAATTGGTATGTCAATTGTTACGAAGTTATCGCCTAAACCATTGTATGGAATGATGATGGGTCTTTGGTTTTTAGCAAGTGCTTATGGGCAATATGCGGCCGGTATTTTTGGTGCAGACATGTCGACTGATGATAATAATGCATCGCTTTTAGTTAAGCTACAAGCCTATACAGATGGATATAAACATCTGGCAATTTACGCCTTGGTTTGTGGTATACTATTAATTGTTGCTTCGCCACTTATAAGAAAACTAATGGCAGACGTGAAATAAAAATGCTATATGAAAAGAATATTTATTTTATTTTTTATTCTTTCTCCTTTTATAGATTGTTATAGTCAAACAGTTAAAGACGAATATTATAGCTGTGCCATTGAAGAAATTGACAAACATAACTACCCGGGTGCCATAGAATATTTTACACGGGTAATAGAAATGAATCCAAAAGATACTACAGCTTATTTTGACAGAGCGCTTACCAAATATGAAATGAAAGATTTTGTAGGTGCGATAGCCGATTTTAATCAATCTATTATTATTGACTCTACCGAAGTGGATAATTATTTTTTAAAGGGGCTTTGTGAAGTTGAATTGAAAAATTACAAAACTGCTTTTGTTGATTTAACTAAAACTTTACAAATGGAAGAAGGAAATGCCGATGCGCATTTTTATAGAGGATTTGTAAATGATAATTTAAAAAATTATAATAAAGCTATTACAGATTATAGTAGGGCTATTGAGTTACACTCTGACCATTCGGCAGAGGCATATGGTAAAAGAGGCTTTATGAAATACAAAACATTAGATTATAATGGTGCTATGGAAGATTATAATAAGGCGATTGAGTTAAACCCAACTAATAAAGACTGTTACTTACATCGTAGTGAGTTAAAAATAAAATTAGGGCAAAAAGATAGCGGGAGTTTAGATTTAAATAAATACAAGGAATTGAGCAAAAAATAAAACCCTTACGGTTTCTGCCTTTTTTCAAGAAAAAAAACTAATTCTTAACTAAAAAATAGAGTAAAGTTCAGAATTCACTCAGAAATCATGTTTATTTTTGTTTCTGTTAAACAGCACAAACACAGCTATGAAAAAAAACTTACTTAAAATTGCGGGAATTGTTTCAGCAATATGCCTATCTGCAAATGTATTTGCACAAACAGCTGGTACTTTAACATTTTCGTTTACACCTGTAGCTAAATCACCTTGTTACCAAAGTACAAGATGGGTGTTAGCAGCTTGGATTGAATCAAACGCAGGCACATTTATAAAAACAAGGCTTAAATACTGCTGTCATGGTTCAACAACAGACCATTTACCAACTTGGTCAGTTAATGCTGGAGGAACCGCCGGAAACTGTTCAGCAGCTAACGCCACTGATGCTACAACAGGTGCTACCCTAAGTAGTTTTACTTCTCAATCGTTTACCTGGGATGGCAAAACAGGGCCTGCAACATCAGCAACTTTGACTCCGGATGGAGTGTACAAAGTAATGATTCAGGAAACATGGAATCATGGAACAGGTGGAACAGCTACAACTACTTATACTTTTACAAAAGGGCCAACTGCAGTTACTTTAAATCCTGCAAATACAACTAATATTACTGGCGCTTATCTTAATTGGCTTCCTACATCTACAACAGGTATAGAAGAGAGTGCTTCAGGAAACATGAATATTAATGTATATCCTAATCCAAATAATAGTGGTATTGTAAATGTTGATTTTGAAAGAACAAATAACATTAAAGTTATAAATACATTAGGCATGGTAGTTTATAACCAAAATATAGACCAATCCGTAAACACAACAAGTCTTGATTTATCTTCGCTTGCTAATGGAGTTTACTTTATTTATGTAGCAGATGGAGATAAAACTTCAAAGCATAAAGTTATATTAAACAAATAACTAGGTTTTATTTTTTTGAAAAAGCACTTCTAAATAGAAGTGCTTTTTTGTTTTTTATTAACCATAAACTCATTGTCGTCTTATTCGTTAACTTCAGAAATGATGGATTTAAGTCCCGGACTTTCAAAAATCTGATAATTTCCTTTATCATCTGAATAAATTAAATAAGCTTGTAGCTCTTGGTGTTTTTGCAAAAATTCTTTGGCTTTTTCAAAGCCCATAACTAATACACCAGTTGCATTTGCATCAGATGATATACATTCTTTAGCAAAGATAGACGCACTAAGTAAATTGTTTTTAGTTGGATAACCTGTTTTCGGGTCGATATGATGTGCATATTTTATCCCATCTTCAATTATAAACCTACGGTAGTTTCCTGAGGTTGCAATGGCTAAGTTTTCTAACTTAACAATTGCTTTTAAAGGATTATCTGAGGTTTTGTTATCAATTGGTTTTTCAATGCCAATAGTCCAGTTATCACCATTTGGCTTTTTACCTTTAGCATAAACTTCTCCACCTATTTCAACAATATATGCGTCGATTCCTTTTGAGTTTAAAAACTCGGAAACCACATCAACAGAATAGCCTTGTGCAAAGGCGTTAAAATCTAATGCAA
>JABDCR010000053.1 GCA_013288015.1 Bacteroidota bacterium
ACCGAAGTAAACCTTACCGTAAAAAAAGTAGATGGCTCAATAAAGACTATTTTAATTGTTAGAGATATCATTGAGTTAGATGAAACGTTTGCACATTCTGTTATCATGCAGCATGAAAAAAACAAAATAGGTTATATCAGGCTTCCTTCTTTTTATAGTGATTTTACACGTACCGGCGCGCACCATTGCTCTCAAGACATAAAAAATGAAGTGCTAAAACTTAAAGCTGAAAATGTAAACGGTATTGTGTTAGACCTACGAGATAATGGTGGCGGATCTTTAACAGAAGTGGTTGATATGGCAGGTTTGTTTATTAAATCGGGACCTATTGTGCAGGTGCGTAAAAAAGGCGGAGAAATAGAACAATTGGTTGATAAAAACCCTGATCAAATTTATGATGGTCCGTTGGTTATTATGATAAATAGAAACAGCGCATCGGCTTCAGAAATTATGGCTGCTGCTATGCAAGATTATAAACGAGCGGTTATTATGGGCACACAAAGTTTTGGTAAAGGTACCGTGCAATCGTTTTTAGATTTAGATAATTATTTGTTGCAACAATTCGATTCTTTAAAACCACTGGGTTCGGTAAAAGTTACTATGCAAAAATTTTATCGTGTTAATGGAGGCTCAACTCAACTAAGAGGTGTTACACCGGATATAAATTTACCAGATCCTTACTTATATATTGAAACCGGTGAAAAAGAAATGGATAACCCAATGCCTTGGGATGAAATTCCGAAAGCGGCCTATATACCATTAGATAATATTAAGTACGATAAACTGAAACAAAAAAGTGAAGCACGTACTAAAAAAGATAAAGAGTTTACATTAGTAAGCGAAGAAGCTCAAGAGTATAAAGCTAAAAAAGATGATACCAAGTATAGCTTAAACTTAGAAAAATATATGGCCGAGGCTAAAAAGTATAAGGATGAGAATAAAAAATACGACGAACTTAGAAAAGACATTAAAGGTGTTGATGTATCGCTTTTAAATGTTGATATACAACGTCTTTCAAACGATACTACTAAACTAGCCCGCGAGAAAAAATGGGCAGGTAACATTAAAAAAGATTTTTATTTAAATGAGGCAAGTAATGTAATTAACGATATGAAGTAATATTACTTCTTTACGTTAACCAAATACTCTGCTATACATTCATCGTTTAGATAAACAGTAAAATCTGATTTTACAGGTTGTGCGAAAACATAGTTGAAATAATATCGTTTTAATTTATCGTCGTATTTTAAAGTAACAGAGCTTACAAATTTATCATCGTTTACCAATACGGCTGCGTTTTTTAAAGTTGTGCTGGCAGTTACATAAACTGTTAGAGTATCTTTTACATGCCATTTAAAAGCACCTTTTTGCAGGGATATATTATTTATACCAAAATGAAAATAGTCGGTATAATAAACAGGCCATTTGGTAAAGGTTGATTTTTTTACAGGCTTATCTAAAAACTGAAACTTTTTATCTTCAGGAAAGTGATCGAGTATAAATTTTTGCGGAGTGGTTAAAAAATAATGCTCGTCAAACTCTTTTACATATTTGTGACTAACTACATTGTATTTGCTGGTAGCCCAAGTAACATCAACCAAATACCAGGTGCCGTAAAGTTGCACACTGTTCCAGGCATGGTCGGTTTTTTTTAGGGGTTTATTTATATCCTTTGCTTCGGTTTTTGTATAACCCACAATTACATCGCAGGGTATATTTACCGTGTTGCACATTTCTTTTAAAAGGTTAGAAAAACCCTGACAAACCGTTTTATTTTTACGCACCACCTTAGTGGCATCGGTAATGTTTGAAGCGCTTTTATTGTACTCTATGTTATCGGTAATCCATCTGAAAATAGCTCTGAATTTTTCTTGCTCGGTTTTTAAATCTTCAGTAAGTACGGCGGCAATTTCGTTTACGGTTTTAAATTTTTTCTTTGGAAAGTGTAAGGCTATGCTATCAGCTCGTCTATAATCAAAGGCTTTTAACTCAGCCAAACTCTGAGAAAAAACGCCAACAGGAAATAAGAGAAATAAGATGAACCTAATCATTTCTTCTAAAGTAAAAATAAAAAAGCAAAACAATAGCGCATCTTAAAATATATTATCAACTTTGAGAAAAAATAACAAATGTTAGCAGAAATAATTACCATAGGCGATGAGATTTTGATTGGACAAATTGTTGATACAAACTCGGCATGGTTGGGTACAGAGTTAAGTAACATTGGCATTTCGGTAAAGCAAATAACATCGGTTAGCGATGATAAACAGCACATTTTAGAGGCACTTGCACTAGCAGAAAAACGCGCTGATATTATTGTAATTACAGGTGGATTGGGGCCCACTAAAGATGATATAACCAAACACACCTTGTGCGAGTATTTTAAAACGAGCTTGGTAATGAATGAAGCGGTTCTAAAACACGTAACCGCTTTTTTTGAAAAACGTAATCGCCCAATGCTTGAAGTAAATATAAAACAAGCAGAAGTACCTGTAAACTGTGAAATTTTATTTAACAACCAGGGTACCGCACCCGGTATGTGGTTTAAGCATAACAACAAAATATTTATTAGTATGCCGGGTGTGCCTTTTGAAATGAAGGGCATTATGCGTGATTTTGGTTTTGATAAACTGAAACAAACATTTACATTACCCTTTATTTATCACCGTACTATTTTAACACAAGGACTAGGTGAAAGTTTTTTAGCCGATAAAATTAAAGATTGGGAAGATGGTTTAACGCCTAAAGAAATTAAATTGGCTTATTTACCATCACCGGGCATGGTTAAGTTGCGCTTAACAGCTAAAGGTGCTGATAAACAAAAACTAAAAGCAGCCGTTGATGCCGAAGCTGTTGCCTTATATAAAATAGTAGGCGAGTATATTTATGGCGAAGAAGAGTTAGGTAAAGCTGCACCAACTTTTCAAAGCATTGTAGGTGAGGTTTTAACCAAAAAGAATAAAACTATTTCGGTAGCGGAGAGTTGCACGGGCGGTTATATATCTCATTTAATAACATCTATTGCAGGTAGTTCAGCTTATTACAAAGGCAGTGTTGTAGCTTATGAAAATGAAATTAAGGTGGCAGAGCTAAACGTAAAGCAAACAACGCTTGACGCTTACGGAGCTGTATCGGTAGAATGTGCTAAAGAAATGGCATGCGGTATTCTGAAAAAATTTGATACCGATTATGCTATTGCAACTACAGGCATTGCCGGCCCAACAGGCGAAACACCTGATAAACCCATTGGCACTGTTTGCATTGCCATTGCAACTAAAGCTGATGTAACGGCGCATAAATTTATATTTGGCAATGATAGGGTACGTAATATACACATGGCAGCCGATATGGCTTTAAACATGCTAAACAAGGCAATTAAATAATATGCAAAAACACTTGCTTATTATATGTGGGCCTACCGCTGTTGGTAAAACAGCTTTAAGTGTGCAATTGGCTAAGCATTACAGCACAGAAGTTATTTCGGCAGATAGCAGGCAACTTTATAAGGAAATGAGCATTGGTACTGCAAAGCCTAGTTTGCAGGAGATGGAAGGAGTACCCCATCATTTTATTGATTGTATATCTATACAACAAAATTACACGGCAGGTGATTATGAGCGAGAAGTCATAAAAAAACTGGATGAATTATTTGCGCGGCATGATATAGTAGTTATGTGTGGCGGCACGGGTTTATATATTGATGCCATTTGCAAAGGTTTTGATGAGGGCATAGAAAGCAATACAGCAATTAAAAAACAAATTACCGAACAGTATAATTTGCATGGTTTAAGTTGGTTACAAAACCAGGTGAAAGAAAAGGATATAGATTTTTATAACAAAGCTGATATACATAACCCACAACGCTTAATGCGTGCCTTAGAAGTTTGTTTGGTTACAGGTAAGCCTTATTCATCTCTGAGGAAAAATAATGTGGCTGAGCGTAATTTTAATGCTATTAAAATTTTCGTTAACGAGGATAGAGAAGTGTTGTACCAAAAAATAAACAAACGTGTTGATATGATGATGCAACATGGTTTATTGAAAGAGGCAGAGGGTTTACATCCATATAAAAACCTGAATGCATTGAACACAGTAGGGTATAAGGAGTTATTTGATTATTTTGATGACAAAACAAGTTTAGATAAAGCGGTTGATTTAATTAAGCAGCACACCCGAAATTATGCCAAACGACAAGTTACCTGGTTTAAAAATGATGAGGATTGTACCGCCTTTGCACCTGATGAAATTGAGAAGATAAAAGCTTTTGTGGAGATTGTTTTACAACACAGTTAAGCTGTAAAAACTAAAGCCTTCTTTTTTTTCTTGTAACACAAAACCTAATTTTTTGTACAAACTAATGGCAGATGAATTATTATTATCAACAGATAATTTTATGCTAGGAATATGATTTTCTTTGGCAAATTCAATTAGTTTTTTCATCATGATAGCGCCCAAGCCCAAACCCAAATAGGTTTCAATAACGGCAACGCCCAGCCAAATTACTTTTTCGGTAGCGGGTTTTTGCTCTCCATCGCCGCAATGCGATGAAACGGTGGCTTCATCACTTACATCTAAATGTCCATAAGCAACAGGCTCTCCATCATCTACTAATAAAAAAGTACAGACGTGGTTTTTAATAACCTCTAAAGGTCGTTTTTGAAAGTAGCGGAACGATTTAAGCGAAGCACCTGCTTCATCAATAAATTGTTGTAACAACTTTACATCGGGATATTTTACTTGAACGAACTCCACAATTATAAATCAACACTGGTTAAAGTAAAAGGCTCGTCTTGCTGCAAATCTATTTTTATTTTTTTACCTAACACGCGTTCTAAATAATTAGGCGATAAACCATTCATAGGGCGTTTAAAGGCAATATGTTCTTGTGTAATTACAGTACCGGCTTTTATGTTTGTTTTTGCAACCAAACTTCTGCGCATGCCGTAGGTGTTTTTTTGCTCTGATTCACTTGGAGTTTTAACCCCAGTGCCTAAACATTTTTCAACGTTTCTAATTCCATCAATCAGCTCTTTAAACTCTTGTGGCTCTAATGAGCAAGAGTGATCAGGACCAGGAAGGGTTTTATCTAAGGTAAAATGTTTCTCAATCATTTCAGCACCCAAAGCAACGGCTGCAAAACAAGCGTAGTTGTTTGGTACGTGACAGCTATAACCTACGTGTACTTGCAATTTATCGCGCATGGTTAGCATGGCCAGTAAATTAGTGTCTTCAATTTTAGATGGATAATCTGTATTGCATTGCAGTATAACAATGTTTTTGTTGCCAGCTTCATGCATGGCGTGTACCGCAGCTTCAACTTCCTGCATATCAGCCATACCGGTACTAACAATCATTCTCTTTTTAAAAGCAGCCACGTATTTTAAAAATGGCAGCTCGGCAATTTGCCCCGATGCTATTTTAAATGTATCAACTCCAATATCATTCAGTAAATCGGCATCTTCAAAATTATAGGGGGTAGACATAAAGTCTATTTGCTTGGTTTTGCAATAGTCTTTTAGTTTTTTAAAATCTTCTTTTTGCAGTTCAAGCTTTTTAAGCATATCAAACTGACTCTCTTGGGCATCAGTTACTTTTAGCTGATACGATGCCTTTGGTGATGAAGCCGTAACAATTTGCGCTGCCTTAAAGGTTTGAAACTTTACACAATCGGCCCCAATTTCTTTGGCTTTATCAATTAACTGAAAAGCCATTTCTAAGCTACCGTTATGGTTAACGCCTGCTTCGGCTATTATATATACTTTTTTTGCTCGCATAATTAGTAAGCGAAAATACTAAAAGAAAGGGAATTTATCTCTGTCTTTCGATGGAGAAATCCACACAAAAAGATTTCTAACTAAAGTCAACTATTAATTATCTAACAATAATTAATTTTTTGTTTGTCACATTTTGACTATTGCTTATACTTATATTATAAACACCTTGCGATAAACAACTTGCATTAATAGTTGTTGTGTTATTTATGTTTTGCGATAAAACAATTTTACCTGTTACATCAACCACTTGCACAAATTGTTTTTGGTTTGTGTTAGTTTCAATAACAAAACTTTGGTTGGCAGGATTAGGGTAGATGCTTGCCTGCTCATTATTACTTACAAACTGCTCAACACCTGAAGTAGCACTGGTTACTATACGCAAGCGATTATTATAAGTGTCGGTAATAAATAAATTTCCGAAGACATCACAAACTATTCCTCGTGGGCCATTTAATTCTGCTGCCGTTGCATTACCACCGTCTCCGCTAAATCCACCATTACCTGTTCCTGCATCAAATCCATTTCCTACTATTGTTGTTATGATGCCCGAAGTGTCTACTTTTCGTATTACATTATTATTTAAATCTGCTATATATAAATTTCCTGCCGTATCTACTGTTATTCCCCTAGGATAATATAGTGCTGCTACTGTTGCAGCACCATTATCTCCACCATAACCTTGAGTTCCGTTTCCGGCAACAGTGCTTATAATACCAGCTGTATTTACTTTGCGTATACAGCTATTTCCTTGATCGGCTATATACATATTACCTAAGGCATCGCAGACTACCCCATAAGGCTGATTTATCTCTGCGGCAGTAGCAGCCCCACCATCTCCGTTATAACCTTGAGTTACGTTTCCGGCAACGGTGCTTATAATGCCAGATGTATTTACTTTGCGAATGACATTATTATACTGATCTGCTATGTACAAATTTCCTAAGGCATCAACAGCTACTCCTTGTGGACCATTTAATTTTGCTGCAGTTGCCGCAGCACCATCTCCACTATAACCCGCAGTTCCATTTCCTGCAAATGTGTTTATAATGCCAGCCGTATTTACAATGCGTATACGGTTATTTGCAATATCTGCTATGTAAACATTACCCGCTGCATCAACAGCTACACCTTCCGGATTATGTATTTCTGCATTTGTAGCTTGTCCTCCATCTCCGCTATATCCTGCAGTTCCATTTCCTGCAATAGTATTTATAATGCCTGAAGTGCTTACTACTCGAATACGCTGATTACTATAATCAGCAATATATATATTACCTGAAATATCGCAAGCTATTCCTTTTGGAGAAGATATATCTGCATTTGTAGCTTGAGTGCCATCTCCGTTATAACTCCCCGTTCCATTACCCGCAATTGTGGTAATTATTTGCGCATCTATATTCAAATAAAAGGCTAAGGCTAAAACGGTAAGTATTTTTTTCATATTGAATTTATTCAAATCAAAGATAAGTTAAGAAAAACTACCAAATTTGTTAAATGTACAGGCGTTACGTTATTTTGTTTAAACGTAAACAAGATGCCCCGGAAAAATCTTTGTAAATCTCTGACTACCAAACTATAGTTACCTGAGGCTATTCTACTATTTTTATTATAAACCTAAAACCGATTTTAATTTGGTGTAACCTGTTTTACTAAGCGGCACTTTAACACCTGTTTTTAGTAAGGCTATATGACTGTCTTTCTCTAAGGCTTCAATTTTAGTTATTTGCTGCACCTGCACAATGTAGGAACGATGTACACGTACAAATTGGTCGGCATTAAGCGATTGCTCAAAATAATTCATGGTTTTCTTTTTAAGCGAGTAACCATCTTTTGTAAATATTTTTACGTAATCGTCGTAAGCCTCTAAATAATGTATATCGTTTACGGGTATAATTTTAATGTTGTTGCCGTTTTTAACCACCACACGGTTTTGCTCTTCGGGTTGTTTGTGTGTGTTTTCAAGCAGGGCAGTGGTGTTTTGTTTTGGTTCGGCGTTAGCGTGTTGCTCTTTCCATTTTTTTAGGGCTTTATTAAAACGGTCTTTACTAAAGGGTTTTAATAAATAATCAATGGCATGCGCCTCAAAAGCTTTAATGGCATACTCATCAAACGCGGTAGTAAAAATTACCGATACCGGAAAATCAATCAGCTCCAGCATTTCAAAGCCGGTAATTTTTGGCATTTGTATATCTAAAAAAATAATATCGGGTTTGTGCTGCATAATGGCTTTAACGCCTTCAAAGCCATCACCGCATTCCTGCATTACTTCAATGTCTTTATCGTCTTGTAAATATTCTTTTACAATGGAACGAGCCAATGGCTCATCGTCTATAATAACGGTTTTAATCATATGGTTTGAGGGATTATGACAGTTGTTGTATATAGATTTTGTTTGATTTCTGTTTTTAATAAATCGTTTCTAAAAAATAAAAGGTGCAAACGGCGTTGTACCGATTTTAAACCAAAACCTGTGCCCTTACTGGGTTGTGCGGTTTCCACATCAAATGGGTTGCTAATGGTAATGCGCAGGTTTTTATTTTCAACACTTGAGTTAATTTGTATGGTAACATCGCCAATGGTATCGTATAAGCCAAATTTAATGGCGTTTTCTACCAAAGGCTGTAATAATAGGGGAGGGATTAATAAAGCTAAACTTTCTTCATCAGCTTTTATCTCTGTATTTAAACGATGACCAAATCTAACTTTTTCAATATCGAGATATAGTTGCAGGTGTTTTAATTCTTCTTGTAGACTAGACATCTGTTTATCGTCTTTCTTCAACGTACCACGCAAAAAATCAGATAATTGCTGTATCATTCTACGAGCTTCCTCAGGTTTAGAACCTGCCAAGGCACTTATAGAATTAAGACTATTAAATAAAAAATGGGGTTGTAGTTGTTGACGCAAACCTTCTAGCTCAGCTTCGCGTAACATTTTTTCTACATCAGCTTTTCGGGCATCCATTTCCTGGCGGTTTCTCATTCGGTTTAAAATCCAACTGAATAAAACCACCCACTCAATAATTAAAAACGAAACGCAAAACCTGATTAAAAATGCTTTATGCAGCAGGGCAACATAATCAACATCTGTTATAAAAATTTGCAGAAGAAAAAAGTTAGAAAGCCAGGCCGATGCTATGGCCAAAGTAATGCTCCAGCCAATAAGCATTAAAGCATTACGTTTGCTGGGGCTAAAATACTTTAGCGACATAGCCATGGCAAAACTTAATGTAAGTAGTAGTCCGTTATTTATGGCGCTATCAACCAAAGCAATTTGCCAACTAAAACCTAAACGGTGAAAAACAAACACATGCAACACCGCCCACAACAATATGTAGGCGATGTAAGCAAAGCTTAATTTTTTATACGATAGGTCTTTCACTAAAACTTAAAATATATATACAAAGTTACTAAGCGTTTCTATTGTACGTTCTTTTTGTTTTACAATATTTATGTAACTGGAAGCATCTTCGGCCTCTTCGGTGTTCGAATAAATTTGTGCGCCATCAGCCATGTCTTTTAGCTCAAGCAACTCAAGTACGCCAATATATTTCCAACTAACGTTTTCTTTGCTGTCGTTTAAAAACGAAGTTTCTTCGGCTTTACCCTTTGCACGGGCTTTGGCTAAGGCTTCGTTTTCAGACTTAGCTTCAAAAATTCTAAACTGTTCATCAAATTGTGGTGTGTGTTTGCCATCGCCACTAACTATTTGAAAGGCTAATTTTGCTATATATTTATTCATAGAGTTTGTTTTTACAGGTTTGTCATCACATATTTTAAATAAGTTTTTTCTTTTTTCTGCTAACTGTGTCATATGCTTTTTGCTTTACACTGATTAATAATTCTGAATTTCTATTCCACCAAATGTTACGCTGCCTTTTATTACTAAAATTTTATCGGGGTTAGTAACAATGCTTTGGTAGGGGCGTTTATCTTCAACACCACCAAATATGGTGTTTACATCAGTTTGAATTTCCCAGTTAGCAGGCACAATAATTTTTATGCCACCAAAAACATTATTTATGTTTAACACTTGCTTTCCGGTTATATCAGCCTGATTAAGATTTAAGTTACCGCCGCCAAATACACACGATATATTACCACCTTTAAAATCTTTTGATATTATGTTTTTTTTAAAACCACTAAACACACAATCCATATTTATAACATCGTCTGATGAGCTTGATTCATCATTAGCACAGGCCGAAAAACGATTGCCATCATACTTATAATTGCCATGTCTGCGGTTCCATCTTCTTTCCCATCTGTTACGACAATATTCTTCGCTATAACGACGACGTGGTTTAAAAATCATGGCTAAACCAATAAGCATAATTAATATAGGCCAAAAATAAACGCGTATGTGTAAATCAGGTATAAAATCTTCGGCCATAAAAACGCCGCCTATTGCCATTAAAATAAACCAGCTAAAGTTGCGGAAAGAACTTTTTACGCCAACAAATAAGCCAATTACTATTAAAAGCATTTGCCAGCTAAATAACCAGGCAGGAAAATAAGTACCCATCTCTCTGGCTAAAAAAGCGGCACCAATAATGAAAAGAATAATGCCCCCAAATATTTTCCCTCGACGGTGACGAATTTGGTGTTCTTTAAATTTTTCATCCCAATTTATATTTGAAGATTGGTTTTCGGTATTTTGATTTTTTGTTTCCATTTTGTTTTTTAATTATAGAGCAAATGTACGCGCAAGGCCATCGCATATACAACAGCTATTAGGTTAGCCAAGGCAGGGGGTAGGTAAATGAAGGGGTTTTATCGGTGAAAAATATTATATTTGGAAGACAAACCACGTTTATGAAAAAACTTATACTTATTGCTTTATCGCTTTGCCTTAAACAACTTAATGCACAATGTTCCTTAACTATTATGGGTAACACAGTTATTTGCTCAGGTACAACAACTATTTTAACTGTTAGTGGTGCAACAAATTATACTTGGATGCCATCGGGTGTGCAAACTGCTACAATTGCTATTACACCAACAACTACAACTACAACTATATATACTGTAACAGGCACAACAGGAACTTGTACGGCTACTAATACAGTGGCTGTAACTGTAAATAGTAATCCGGTTTTAAGTTTTAATACAACTGACGTATGCGATCAGATACCTGTTTGTTATAATAATACAACAGCCAATCAGGGAAACTTTACCGCTTGGGCATGGAATATGGGAGATGGCTTTACAGATAACCTTGGAATGCCAGCATGCCATCAGTATCCTACTGCAGGGATATATACTGTAGTTTTAACGGCTACCACAACAGCAGGTTGTATAGGAACTGTAACAGGCTCAGCAATAGTATATCCTAATCCTGTGGTTGATGCTGTACCGAACAGTTTTTATTGCCCAAACCAAGTAACCAACCAAATAAACTTTACATGCCAACCATCTGGCGGAACACCTTATTTTACTTGGTTAAGCTCTTATACCCCCTTTACCCAAACGTACGGCTCTATACCATCTTATACGGCAGTTTACAACATTACTTATACAGTTAATGCAACATTAAATAATTGCACAGGGCCTAATTCTACGTTTAGTATTTCGGTTTATCCAAAACCTGTAGCTAAGTTTGAGGCAAATATACATGTATGCGATGGGCAAGCAATGCAGTTTACTGATTTATCTGTACCAAGCACAGGTTCTATAATTGTAAACCAATGGGCTTGGGACATGGATGGCAATGGTAGTATAGATGCCAGTACACAAAACCCAAGTTATATATATCCTAATGGTTCTGTCGGAACAAAT
>JABDCR010000054.1 GCA_013288015.1 Bacteroidota bacterium
CTCTTAAAACAATAACAACTTCCTGACTGTCATGCCCATTTTCATTTGGGTGATTGCTTAAACTACTGTCGCCGTTCAACAAACCCGAATAGGTTTTAATGTTTTTCCGGGTTGCAAAACTAACCGTAACAATTACTGCTGATGAATATTTATAGGTACCGTTTTTATCTGTTTGCCTTAAACGATAGTAAGATGTGCCTTTATATGGTTTATAATCTACCTCAGCATAATCTCTATAACCAATAGTAGTGCCGGTACTTTGCACATCAATTAGTTTGGTAAAGTTTTTACCATCTTTACTTTTTTCAATCGTATAATATACATTATCCGTTCCGGTAATTGCTTTCCAGGCTAAATCTACTTTTCCTCCATTACAAATGGCCGAAAAACTTTGTAGTGCTAAAGGCAACGCTTTCTCTTTTACATTACCCGCTTGTCCAATATGAAGACAGGCTATAAAACTTAAACAAATAAACAATATTTTTTTCATGGCCATTTTTATTTTACAAGTAATCTATAATTATATGTTTTATTATCAGCTGATGCAGTAACCACATACATGCCCGGCAATAACGATTTTGTTTCATCAAGTATAAAAACATCGTTGCTTTCTTTAGCCAACAACACTTTCGATACAAATTCTTTGCCTTGTGTATTTCTTAAAACTACAGTTACATCTTCGTTTTCAAACCCGCTTATATCAATATTTAAATTATTCGAAACAAGTAACGGATTAGGATACAGTGTAATGTTTTTTTGTGGCGTAAAATCAACCGATACGATAGTAGAGTAAGCGTAGACACCACCAATTTTATCCGTTTGTTTTAAACGATAATAGCTTATGCCTTTGGTAGGTGTACAATCTGTTGCCGTAAAATTGGCGTTACTACTGCTAACGGCTATATAGGGTACATCTACTACTTTAGTAAAATTTATACCGTCTTTACTTTTTTCAATGGTAAAATAACCATCCACATCTTCCGAACCGGTTTTCCAAAGCACGTTTACCTTTTCTTCGCCGCAAACAGCCGAAAAACTTTGCAGTTCTATGCGCAACGCATTTCCGTTTGCACCTTTGGCGTTTGCACCACTTACTTGCCCAATGGCTAAGCAAGCCATCAAGCTAAAACAGATAAATAATAATTTTTTCATGGCCTATTTGTTTAATGATTTAGTGTCTTATTTTTTGATGTTTTTCTTTAAACATCTTACATCAAAATTAAGCCCACACAGCCTCAAACTAAATAGTTACAAAAATGATAATCCTGTAAAACAAACGATGACAAACAACCTATGTAAGAATTGTTCAAAAAATGCAAAAGCAACGCCTGTAGCGCATTGGCATTCATAAAATCAGTAGTAAAACCTTTAAAATTCGTAGTGGGGGTTTTCTACTTCACAATTAATTTATAATTGTAAAGCTTGTTATTAGCCGACGAGGCGGTTACTATATAGGTGCCAGCAGGCAGCATTCTCGTATTATCCAATACAAAAACGTGTTCATCATCTTCGCTCACTAAAACCTTCGATAAAAACTCTTTGCCATCTATGCTCCTTAAAACCACCAGCACTTCCTGCCCTTTGTAACCACTTACTTTAGCGTTTACTTCAGTAGTGTTTTCCAAAATTGGGTTGGGGTATAAAACAACATTAGGTTGTCCGCCATCTGCAAAAGTAACGGGCACCATCGTAAAATATTTATAAGCTCCGTTGTTATCTGTTTGTTTCAATCGGTAATAAGATGTTCCTCCATATGGTTGATAATCTGTCTCGGCGTACTCTCTGTAACTGGTGCTGTTTCCTGCACCGGGCACATCAATTAATTTAGTAAATGTTTTACCATCTTTACTTTTTTCAATGGTAAAATAAGCGTTGTTGGTTTCGGTAACGGTCTCCCATTTAATGTCTACTTTATCTCCATCAGGTACTGCATTAAAACTTAGCAGCTCTATTGGCAATGGGTCCCATCCACCACTTTTACTACCTAAAGTAAACGATGAAAACGAATTGAATGGTGTACTCGATGTAGTTGATGTAATATTACCCGCCTGTGCACTTGATGCATTACCTAAAGCGCAAGTAGCTCCTATATCAATCCATGCAGCAGGTGTAGCGGATGTGTTTTTTACTATTGTTACACTGGTACCTTGGTAAACTCCATCATTCGTTCCAAAATATAATTGAATAAGCGGATAATTGCTTGCGCTGTAACTTAAACCGGCATTTGGCTGACTGGTTCCGCTTGCATCAGTACGGGCAATGGTCCAATAATGCACTCCCGAAATTGTATCAACTGTCATTGGCATATTAGTAGCTATATAAGGCGACCCACTATTAAAAGCTGCCCAAGGGTCAGCATCAAAAACTTCGCCTGTATAATTATATTGCGTAGCAGATGAATGTCTAACAGTAAGTACAGCAGGCCTGCAATCTGCTCCTTTACCAATTGGGAAATTAAGTGTTTCTGTCGTTGCGTTTATGGCCATGTTATAACACATGGGTCCATTAACATAACTTACCGATGCGTCGGTAAGTGCGGTAGAAGTGATATTGGGATTTAGTAAAGTTAATAAACCCGATGCCGATGTATTTAAAAGTCCGCTTATTAAAGTTAAATCTCCGGCGCTTTGAATGCCAACCGGATTGCTTAACGTAAAACTCGCTCCTCCGGTTTTGTTCATAGTTATCCTTTTCATGCTGGTACCTTTTATTCCACTGCTGTTAAAAGATGCTGAGGTTGTTCCGTTTAAAATTACTCTGCCGCTTCCTCCTGTAGCAAAGTCAACCGAGTCCGAACCTGCTGCAATAGTTATGTTGCCGCCAAAAGTACAATTAGAGTTATAAGCAGGGCTTAATTTTCCGGCACCTGTTCTGCTAAAAATTACATTTCCATTATAAGCATCAGCATTTGTATTGGCTAATTCCCAAAAGCCGATTCCGTTATTTACAAAAGTAGTTGTAGTACCTGCTGCAAATGTGTTTCCACCCGTACAAGTTTGGTTAGCACTTCCGTTTGCCGTAAGTAAATTCGGACTGCCATTATACGTACTATTCACCAAATCAATATTTGGCGATGTAATTTTCACAGGTCCGTTCCAAACGCAAGGAGCAGTTGTACTGCCAATAATAAATGTACTATTTGATGCCGCAGTACTGGTAGATGTTTGAGAATTGTTACCAAGCTGTGTAACACCATAAAAATATACATTGGTGGCTCCTGCTATAGTACCATCAATCATTTGTCCGGTAGCGGTAATAATAACTGTTGAGTTACCACTTGTGCCAATATAAATATCGCCGGTTGATGATGCAGTTGAGTTTAATTGCAACGTACTTTCAAAGGTTGTTGTGTTTTGAATCGAAGCATTACTTTCTGCAAAATTTACGTTACCGGTTTGTGTTACTGTTACAACCACCGGTCCATGAAAATCGGCGCTGCCATTAGCCGCTGTGTTATCTCTGCCAACGTAAAATCCACCCGGCGATTGCGAAAATATAGTTGTGGTTCCATAAAACTGATTACCCAATGTTTGGCGCGCAACTATAAAGTTGGTGCCGCCAGCGGAACATAAGTGGTTAAACGTTGCATTATAAAAAATATCAGGGTTTGTGTTTCCCATTCTCCATCTGTCAGAATTAACTGTTGTATTAAACGTACATGGGCCATAAAAAATACAACCTCCCGTACCATCGTTAGAGTTCGGACCAATTTTAGTAAACGTTACCGTACCATAAAAAGTACCTCCGTTAAAATAAGAACTTGATGAGGTACAATTAATCGTAACTCCATTTGTTGCATCACCAAAATTGGTTCCTTTAAAATAAATTGTTTTCATTGTATCGCCATCGGTTATAGTAACCGTAGCCCCTGCAACCGATGTAATAATGCTACCTGCCGTAAAATTGCTTGTTTGTGCTACTATGGGTGCCCCTGTAATGTTTAATTGTTTTCCTTTTAAATCTAAATTACCTAATGTGTGATTATATATACTATTAACCGTAATATTTTGTTGTAGTTGCACATCCGTACTTGCAGCTGATGTATTATTAATGGTAAGACTGTAAAAAATTTCTCCACCTGCTAAAACAGTACTAACACTTTGTGTACCACTGCTTCCGTTTAATGTTACCAAACCTGCTTCTGCATTAAATGGCAATGCATTAGTGCTGGTTACATTCCAATTACCTCCAACGTTCAATGCGTAATTGTTAGTGGCATCAACATCTAATTGCGCTGTGCCGCTAATGTTTAAATTATTACTAACCGTTGTTGTTCCTCCTAAAAGTATTTTTGTACCCGATGTAGATAAAGTTAAATTATAGTAGGTAACTTTTCTTACGCCTTGCGCACCCGCATATGTATAATCAACCGTATTTGATGCCGCCGATGCTACAAAGGTTGTAACGGTGAAATTTGCATTGCTTAGTGTTAGGTATAAATAACCTGTAATCCCTTGTGCAAAAATACCCGCGCCACTTAATTGATTAGATACCGTAAGTGTTGCATTATTGGTTGTTGTACCCGATACAACAGTTATAGACGGAATAACCAGTATACCATTCATTTGACTTGCTCCGGTAAAACTGTAAACAGTAGCTACAGTTGCCCCTGCATTAAACGTTCCGTTATTGGTTAAATTAGCTGCAGCAAAATTATAGATTTGGTCAACTGCCGATGCATTCCAGGTTCCTCCCGCATCAACAGTAACGTTGCCAAATGTTTTGGTTCCGTTAGCATTGGTAAAATTAACCGTACCATCTATGGTCATAGCTCCTGTTGAAGTTACAGCTGTGTTACCAATATTTAATACAGCCGCTGCAGATACATTTGTAGTAGAAGTAAAGTTTGTTGTTCCTGTAGTTCCTCCGGTCATGCTTGTGGTACCGTTAATGGTAACAGCCGCTGCTGCAAGTGTACCTGCCGTACTATAAGTAACTGTATTTGTGCCATTACAGGTTAACATACTGGCAATGGTTAATGTACCTGCGGCAGAAAAAGTAATGTTACCATTATTAGCAAGTGTAGCACCTCCGTTTAAATTTTTAGCGCCTGTAGCATTTATTACAATAAATGTACCTGTAATAGTGCTAAGCCCTGTAACCGCAAGTGTGGTGTTACCCATATTTAAAGTTGCTGCTGCTGCCACACCCAATGTTGATGTATAATTGGTTAGCCCCGTACTTGTACCATCTAAAGTTGTTGTACCATTTATGGTAACGGCGGCGGCATTTAAAGTACCTACTGCGTTGTAAGTAACACTATTGGTTCCGTTACAGGTTAACGAGGTGCCTACGGTTACCACCGCAGCCGATGAAAAAGTAACGTTACTGTTATTTGCAAAAGTTGCTCCGCCATTAAAATTTTTTGTACCGTTAGCGTTCGATAAAGTAATTGTTCCGAGCACATTGCTTGCACCCGTAACATTTATAGTACTTCGGGCAAGTGTTGCGTTACCACCAACTACATCCGAAAAAGTTCCGTTCACATTTAAAACACCGGTTTGGCTTCCGGTTATAGTACCCGAGTTTATTATAAAATTACCGATAACAGTTAAGGTGGTAGTTTGCGTAAAGTTTAAAGTTTGGCTTATGGTTTGATTTTGATTTATTTGCACACCCGGGTTAAGCCCCGATGTATTACTTATTGTCAGATTATTAAAAACTTCGCCACCTGCCAACACCGTTGTAACATTTTGCAAAGCAGCACCATTTAAAGTAACTGTACCTGTTTCAGCATTAAAAGGCAACGCATTTGTACTGGTTACATTCCAGTTACCTGCTACACTTAATGCATAATTGTTAACAGCAGTAATATCTAACTGTGTTGTACCTGCAATGGTTAAGTTACCCGTTAACACAGTAGCGGCGCTAAGCGATTTTATACCCGAGCCCGAACATTTTAGTGAGTAGTAAGCTAAACTTAAAACTGGTTGTGCACCCGCCAAATTATATTCAATAGTTCCGGTAGATGCGGTAAATTGCCCATTTACTATAGTATTTGTGTTGCTCCCCAACTGCAATAAACCACTTGATGTAAAAGTTAACAAATTACGATTGACATTAGCTCCTAAGGTAAAATTACCGGTGCAAGTAAGTGTACCTGTGTTAATGGTTACCTGACAGGTTCTTGCATTAGTGCCCGAATTAGAAGTTGTTAATGAGGCACAACTTAAAACCCCATCACCAATTGCAAGTATATTATCTGCGCTACCTAGTGTTGGCGGATTTATAACCACGGCACCACTGGCAGTTAAAACAACACCTGCATTGAGCTGCAAAGTAGTCGATTTATTTGTTGTGCTAATGGTAATATTTGTGATTGATGCATTTGCAGTTACTGTAACCACATCGCCTGCAGATACAACTACATTATCTCCTGCGCCGGGCACGCTACCAAGAGGACCGCCAACCCAAGTAGTCGAGCTATTCCAGTTACCACCTCCTATACCGTTACTAGTATAGGTTGTAGCAAAAAAAACATTTGAGAATACTAGAAAAAAGAGAAAGATGCTACATAATTTTTTGGTCATGCAAAAAAAAAATTGTTTAACCAAAATTAACAAAATTTCTTACATATGTAAGAAAAACACAAAATATGTTTATGTTATTTTCGGTAAATAACACCATTTCGTCTGTTAATAAGCAAACAATTCTCTAAAAAAGAAACATACAAACAGTCCTACTTTAGCAAAACCTTTAAAATTTACTGTACAATTAATTTGCAGTTGTATATTTTATCGTTGCTCGATGCAGTAATAATGTAAGTGCCTGCAGGTAAGGTCTTTGTTTCCTCAACAACAAAAACTTCATTGCCTTCCATCGTTAAAAATATTTTCGATACAAACTCTCTACCCTGCACATCTCTAAGCACAACCACAACTTCCTGATTCTGAAACCCCGTTAGTTTAACATTTAGATTATTTTTACTCGTTATCGGATTAGGATATACGGTTATATTTCTTTGTGCCTTAAAATTAACCGGCACTACATTAAAATATTTATAGGCACCATTACGATCGGTTTGTTTTAAACGATAATAAGATGTACCCTCATAAGGCTGATAATCCACTTCGGCATAATTTCTGTAGCTGGTACTGTTTCCTGCACCCGGCACATCAATTACCTTTGTAAAGTTTTTACCATCCTGACTTTTCTCAACAGTAAAGTACGCGTTATTGGTTTCGGTTATTGTTTCCCATGCAATGTCTACTTTATCACCATCTGGCACTGCATTAAAACTAAGTAATTCAATTGGCAACGGACTGTTTTGATAATCAATTGTACCAATGGTGTAGTAACCCGTTGCGCCTAAACTGCTGGCAGGTAAAGTAAATACAACTCTGTCGCCCACTATAGCTACCCCTGTTGTTACAACTACTGTAAAGTTAGCTGCTGTAGTTGCCCTGCCCCATAGTTGATAGTTACCAGGAATAGTTGGCACACCGGCAACACCATAATCACTAAAATCAAAAAACAGTTGCAGGTTGCCGCCATTATTATTTACATCAGTTTTATTCAAATACCAATCATTCATCCAACGTTCATAACCCGCTGTAGCACCCAAAGGCATATTTAAAGATGTAGTAACTGCCGCTGTAGGGCAAGTGGTTCCTATCGTTATATAATCTCCATTATCTTTCAAATAATCTGCAGCCGTTGTTCCAACTATAATTCCCATTCCTATTGATTGACGTGAGTCGGCAACACTATCCGTAGCACTTGTTCTGCCCACACCACTCACAAATAAATTATAACCGCTGGCTACTGTGTAGGTCGAGTTGCTTGGCGTTAATCCGTAATAAGCACCTTCGTTAGTTTCTAATAGTGTTTTGCGTGTTGTATTTAATGCCGACGTAAATATGGTAAACTCCGAAATATTTCCTGTCCATAATTGATTTAAAGTAGATGCACTGTAAGGTGCCCCAATAAGAAAACCGGTTGCCGTAGCAGCTGTACCATTTTTACCTGTTAAAGCTGTACCGTTTATAGATGGCACAAGCCCTGTAGCACCTGTAGCTACTACCATCGATAAAATATCTTGTGTATTAAGGGCAACCGCTGTATTAGGCAAATCAGCTGCTATATCATTCCAAACACCCGCACCGTTTCCAGTAAACGTTGCATAATTAGTTACTCCGCCACTGGTAAACGAGCCCATAAATCCGTATGAATCTCCTGATGAACTAATATTTACCAATCTTTCATATCCACTCGACCCTCCACCTGCAGCACCCGTACGTGTAGCAACAGCATTAGCCGTATATGGGTTTGATATACTCAGGGTCGATTGTCCCATATAATAATTTGCCCCATCTAATGGTACGGCCGGTAAAGCACCTTGTACGTTAATTACACCGGCGTTTACAATTTTTGGTTGATTAGTTGTGGTAGCTTGCAATAAGTCTCTGCCATTACCACTTTGGTCATACCATTTGGCAATGTATCCGCTCGGTGGCGTTGCCGGCATAGCAGCTATAGTTACACCACTGATGCCATAATATTGTGCTTGGCTCCACTGTATATATTTTTCATCTGTTTGCGAAAGTGCCGCCGAAAAGAAAACAATTTCATTTAAATAACCTGTAAGTGCAGCGTAAGTGCTCTGGGCATCTCCACCAAATGTCATGCCTGTACTGGCGTATGTAGCTGCCGTAACTGCGGCAGTTTGCCGGGTGGTTACTTGCGATAGTGTGGCCGAAGTTAAATTATTGCGCAAGGCAGGTGTAGTATTTGATGCTACTTGGTTTACAAAAACCGAATCTACTGCATAACCACCCCAATCGCTCCATAACGAAAACCCCGATACTGTACCAGCTTCACCATTAGCTAACGACCTGTTTGCACCACCTTTATTACCACCTGTTCTGTAGGCTCCCCACCAGTTGCTTGCATTACTGGCTACATCAGCACTACCAACTACATATGAGTCAGCTAAAGTAAACAACGAGGCCTGTGCTACAAGCAAATAAGAATTGGAGGCACCACCTAAATAACGTATAGCAGGTAAACCATTTTGTCTATCAATAACACCTGCATTCATTATTCTTGGTTGGTTAGCTGTAGTAACCTGTGTTGCATTTCTAACGTTACCACTTTGGTCGTACCAAGTTGCCACATAAGCATTTGGTGCAGCAGCAGGAACTGCTGCTAGACTAGGCGGCCCTGCTATACCGTAATAGGCAGATTGACTAAACTCTAAATATTGTCTGTCGGTTGTAGAAAGTACAGATGCAAACACAATCAACTCCTGACAATTCATAGGTGCCCAATTGTTACCTGCGGCGGTCACATCCCATCTTTTACCAATATTATACCCTAAACCACTTTGTGCGCCTACAGTAGTTTGGTTCGACATAGTTGTTTCTAAAGTTCCATTTTGATACAAATTAATGGCCGTTGTATTTGCTGCACCCGATAGTATAGTGCCGGTAATAATATTATCTGTATTTAAAGTTACATCTGCAGGTAAATAAGCATTTTGCCAGCCCGGAGGATAATAACCATATGCCAAAGCATTTGCAGGCGCCGGCACACTATTCCAAGATAAAGTCGGAGTAATATTTCCACCGTTATACTGTTGTGTAAAAACAGCATCGCAGGTTCCTGCTGCTGCAGCCGTTCTGGCCAATACAGCATTACAAGTAGATGCTGCAACAAAATTCATCGAGGCGGCAGCATAAGAAATAGTAAAATAACTCGTAGTACCATCAAAAACAAGGGTTGGTAAACCTCCTTGCCTACTAACAACACCAGCAGCAACTATTTTCGGTTGGTTTCCGTTAGTGGCTTGTGCAGCATCATTTCCGTTACCACTTTGGTCGTACCACTTGGTCACAAATCCATTGTTAGCGCCTACAAATGTTTTTAAAGTCGCCGTATCTAAATCGCCGGTTGCGGTAAAACCTATATCACTGGTAGTGTTATCACTACTGCGGCGCACGTTTATAGCCTTACCTGCATATGCGCAATATAATTTTCTTAAGCTATAAGCTGCTGCCGCTGTGGCACTTAATGCACTTAACGGACTAGCTTTAAATACAAACTGTTGTAAACCTGTGGTGTCAAAATCTCCGGTTGCAGTAAAGCCTATATCTTGGGTTGCATTATCGCAACTGCGGCGCATATTTATAGCCTTACCTGCATAAGCACAACTTAGTTTACGTAAACCATAACTGGCAGCTGGTGCCGAGCTTATAGCACTTACCGGGTTCGATGCCAAAACAAAAGTGTTTAAAGCATTGGTGTTTAACCCACCACAACTAAAACCTATATCTTTTGTAGCATTGTCGCAAGTACGCCTTACCTGTATAGCGCTGCCTGTATAAGTGGGTACCATTAAACGCAAGCCATAAACCCCTGCCGCTCCATAACTAACCTGCGCCTTTGTTATAGTAACACACAAACAACAGTTAACTAATAATATAAATTTTAATAAATAATTTTTCCCCATACACATCCATTAAATAGGCTCAACTCAAATTTAATAAATAATTCAAAATAAATGTTAATATTTCGATGAATCTTGAAAAATTCTCTTTAACCTGTTTCCAATTCAGATAAAAACACTTTTCATAAGTAAGGAATAGAAACTACGCCCATTTAAATAAACAAAAATGCCCGCCTTAAAAGGTGGGCACTACTGTCTTCAAAATTAGTTATATTAAATATTAACGCACTGGGGTTTTATAAAAACTCTGTTCTTTACTCGCCGTTGTTTCATACTCGTTATTAGTAGGTGGTTCATCCTGCATATAACCTTTTGTTTTTTTGTTTTTTGTAAGCATTATTGTCGATGCAGTATACAATGCTTTATACTCCTTATCTAATTTCTTTTTTATGGAATAATTTTCCGGTATGGCTTTAATTCTATAAAAAATAACATCATTTTTATTTACACTATCTGTCATACAAAGCATTAACGAAATTTTGTCGGGCGATGGGGAGCCTTGTTTAAAATAGCAGGGTTTAAACTTTTTTCCGTTTACTGATGATTCTACCTGAAAGAAAAACTGATTGGTGTTGCTTTCAAAAACCCAGTACAAATAAAACCTGTTATTTACGCTGGTACCCTGAAACTTTTTTAGCACACACTCGCCGGGCCCTATAAGTATATCCGAATTTAATTTTATCGATTCTCTGGCCGATAAAGTAGTTTGCTTATGTAAACCACTACATCCGGGTACAATAAATAGTACGGATAAAATAAGCCCTAAAAATAATAGTTTACTGCTTGTTGTGTTTTTGTTTAAATTTTTCATCTTGCTTTATTAATTTAGCATATGTCAAAATTAGGTTTGTACTGCCTAATACTAAATAGCACAAATAATGAAAATCATGTCATACAAACAACTACGCAAACGCATGTAAGATTTGTTTAAAAATTGCTAAACAGGCTTTTTATAGGTAACACAAGCGCACTTATCAGCAAGCAGAGCAAAATCTCATCTTAAT
>JABDCR010000055.1 GCA_013288015.1 Bacteroidota bacterium
GGGCACGTTGATAAAAAAAATTAAAACGAGAGATGATGAGGGTACTAATAGTAGAAGATGACTTTATGCTTTGCTTAATAAATAAAAAAAGTATAGAATTAATTGGCTATACTGTAGTTGCTACAGTAACCAATGGAATTGATGCCATTGAGGCGGTAAAAAAATACAAACCTAATGTAGTACTAATGGACCTGCGTTTAGAAGGGGGATTAGATGGGATTGATACTATGAACGAAATTGTCAAATTTGCCAACATACCTGTTATTTACCTTACCGCAAATTCAGACGAGGTAAACAAGGAACGTGCTGCAAAAACTAATATACTTGGGTTTTGCGTTAAACCCGTTCATTTTGAAGAGTTGAGAGTGCTTTTTGCCAAAGTAAAAGTTAAATAGGAAAATAGTTAACCTTGCAATTCTACTTCATCTAACTTCTGCAAATTAATAGTGGCTTTATTACCATGCTGTGTGCGCTGAAGCGGTTTAAATTTTGCGTTTTCAATTAGCTCATGCCCTTTATATGAAGTACGAGAATAAACAGTTTGAGAATATGTATCGTTTATTGCTTTCACTAAAATTAAAAACTCAGCATCAGCTTTTATTAAGTCCTCTCTGGTATATTTATAAATTGGGCTATTTTCATCAATTGGGTGCACAATTGTCCAACTTAATGCCATAAAGCTTATTTTTTTTGTTTCAAGTTCAAGAGGTAAAAAAACACGTTGATTTGTTTTTAAATCATTCATGCTTAAAATTACCTGCGCTTCACTTTCAATTAATTCATTTTGTGTGGTGTTTGCAATTCTAAACATAAAACCTGTTATGTTTTCGTAGGGTGCTATTACACCATGTGTGCTATAACGTATAGAAGCTCTTGGTTTAGAAAAACGTCCGTACAAAACTCCGGTAGCTAATGCAAAAACAAGTAAACCCGTCATAGATTCTATAGCGGCAATGCCACTTACCAAAGTGCCTTTAGGATAAATAAATCCATAACCAACTGTAGTAAGGGTTTGTGCGCTAAAGAAAAAAAGTTCTGTAAATTTATGCCTTTCATCTACACCAGATAAATTACCAAAATACTGTGTACCTGCTAAATAATACAATGATGCAAAAAACAAATTAGCCAGCATATAACCTATAAGAACAACAATAATAAAGCGCTTCCAGGTTATATTCAGAAAAGTATGGTACAAGTCTAAATGTCTGAAAAAATCTCCATCTAAACGCCTGATATTTACTGAGCCGTCTTTATTTAAAAAGCGTGTGTTTTTATGGTAGTTTTTATTACCAAAACCTAATTCAATTTCTTTTTCGGTATTTTTTTCTTTTTTACTCATTTATTAAAAAACCTCAGCTGCCACACGACGTGTAGTTTCAGAAGTTCCCATTGTATAAAAATGCACACAGGGCACTTTTTGTTTTATTAATTCTTTACATTGGTTAATGGCCCATTTAACACCTACTTCTTTTACCTGTTTATCATCTTTACAATGCTCAACCTCTTTATATAAATCAACTGGAACATCAATATGAAATATTTTTGGAAGAATAGTAAGTTGCTTTTTTTGCGTGATAACTTTTATACCCGGAATGATTGGAATATTAATGTCGTTTTCCTTACAAAGTTTTACAAAATCAATAAATTTTTTATTGTCAAAAAACATTTGGGTAACAATATAGCTTGCGCCTGCATCTACCTTAGCTTTCAACCATTTTAAATCACTATACAAATTAGGAGCTTCAAAGTGCTTTTCGGGATACCCTGCAATGCCTACACAAAAATTAGTAGGACTAACATCTTTCATATCATCCTGCAAATAAATGCCATTATTCATAGCACCTACTTGTTTCACTAAATCAAGTGCATAATTATGTCCACCTGGTTCAGGCACAAAGTGCGATTCTGTTTTAATACTATCACCACGCAATGCTAACACATTATCTATTCCCAAAAATTGCAAATCAATTAATGCATTCTCGGTTTCTTCTCTTGTAAAACCGCCACAAATTATATGAGGTACCGCATCTACATGATATTTATTCATAATAGCAGCACATATACCAACCGTACCAGGGCGTTTGCGTATAGAAACTTTTTCAAGATACCCACCATCGCGTTTTTTGTACACATATTCTTCACGATGATAAGTAACATCTACAAAGGCGGGATTAAATTCCATTAAAGGATCTATCGAGTCGTAAATAGATTGAATGCTCTTCCCTTTTAAAGGAGGAAGTATTTCAATAGAAAATAAAGTACTTTTACTTTGTGATATTTTATCGGTTAGCTTCATAAAATTAATTAGGCGTTGCTTTTTTATTTGAGCAGCAAATCTACTAATAATTTAAAGCTTGTTAAAATTATACCCTACCTAAACGCCAAAGCAATTTAGAGTGCGACCATAAAGCTCCCACAAAGGTAGGCTGAGTGTAGTATGGGAAGTTAAACTCGCGGGCGGTTTCTTCAACAATTTTAGCTATTTTTTTATAATGGACATGGCAAATGTTTGGAAACAAATGATGCTCTACCTGAAAGTTTAAACCACCCACATACCAAGAAAATAATCTGCTTTTTTGAGCGAAATTTGCTGTTGTATACAATTGGTGTACAGCCCAATCATTCTCCATATTTCCGGTTGTTTCACTCGGTAAAGGAAAAACAGTCTCTTCAACAATATGCGCTGATTGAAATATCATTGACAATAACAAACCTGCGACATAATGCATAGTAAGTATGCCAATTAATATTTTCCACCAAGCAATATCTAACACAAGCATAGGGATTAAAACTACATAAGCATAATATAAAATTTTAGTGAAAATTAATAAGGCTAATTGTTTGCCATATTTCTTGTTTTGTGTTTTAAGTAAATCCATTTTACGGTAACGTGCCAGCTGTACAAAATCTTTACTGGTTGACCAAGCCATAGTTAAAAAACCATAAAAAAACCAAGCATATAAAAACTGAAATTTATGCACTTTTTTACGCGGCGAGTGTGGAGAAAAACGCAAAAAACTTGGGCCGTCTAAATCACCATCGTGCTCATGCACATTAGTATACGTATGATGTAACACATTATGCTGAACTTGCCAATTAATAGGTAAACCACCTACTAAACAAATGCTGTAAGACATAAATTTATTTATTGTAGGGTTTTTAGAATAGCTGCCATGATTGGCATCATGCATTACAGATAAGCCAATACCCGCCATACCAACGCCCATTACTATTGATAGTGCTAATAGTAATAAATTAGATTCAAACCCTCCAAAAAGAATGAAGAAGTAAGGGACTAAATAAATAGAAAACATAGCCACAGTTTTTAAAACCATATTTGCATTGCCATGCTTTGATATTTCATTAGTTTTAAAGTAAGTATCTACACGCTGACGCAGCGTATTAATGAAAACACGTTGTTGTTGTCCGAAGCGGGTTTTTAAAATTTCTGCCATTTTAATTGTAATTAACCTTACAAAGATACGCTTAATTTAGGCGAAAATGATAACCTAATAATGGTATTGGTTTATATGTTAAATTAACGTTCTTGCCTTGTTAACTTAGTGTTTATATCTAATATCTATTACCTAAATTTGCCATATGATTTATGAATTTAACGGATATAAACCTGTCGTACATCCAAGCTCTTTTATACACCCGCAAGCATGCGTAACCGGTAATGTTATTATTGGTAAAGATGTTTATGTTGGGCCTGGAGCAGCCATACGTGGCGATTGGGGGCAAATTATTTTAGAAGATGGTTGTAATGTACAAGAAAACTGTACCATTCATATGTTTCCCGGAGTAACTACAAGGCTAAAAGAATCAGCGCACATAGGGCACGGAGCTATTATACATGGGGGCACTATTGGTAAAAACGTGCTAGTTGGCATGAACGCTGTGGTTATGGATAATGTTGAAATTGGCGACAACTGCGTTATTGGAGCTTTAACATTTGTACCAGCTAATACAAAAATTGAGGGTCGAAAAGTCGTGGTAGGTAATCCTGCAAAAGTCGTAAAAGATGTTACTGATGAGATGATTGCATGGAAAACCATGGGTACCAAGCTATACCAGCAATTACCATCTCAACTACATGCTACGCTAAAACCTTGTGAGCCCTTAACTGAAATAGAAACTAATAGACCACAACAGCAGGCTATTTATAAAACCTGGAATGAAACAAAATAAGCTGTAAAAAGGCATTGCAGAATCAAAAAAACGTTGTATCTTCGCAATCCTTAAAATTTAAAAAAAATAAAAAATGGCAGTAAAAATCAGACTACAACGTCATGGTAAAAAAGACAGAGTGTTTTTTCACCTTGTTGTTGCAGACAGCAGAGCTCCACGAGATGGGGCGTTCATTGAAAAATTAGGGGTTTATAACCCAAATACTAACCCGGCAACAGTTGACATCAACTTTGAAAGTACCTTAAAATGGCTTCAAGATGGCGCTGTTCCTACAAATACTTGTAAAGCGATTTTATCGTACAAAGGTATTTTAATGAAAAAACATCTTTTAGATGGGGTTAAAAAAGGCGCTTTAACTGCTGAGCAAGTAGAGAAAAAATTTGCTGCTTGGTTACAAGAAAAAGAAGCTAAAGTAAACGCTAAAAAAGATCATTTATCTACCGGTAAAAAATCGGCTGAAGCAAAAAAAGTAGAAGTTGAAAAAGCTGCAAAAGCTGCAAAAGCAGCGAAAGTAGCAGCTAAAACTGCAGCAGCAGTTGAAACAGCAGTACCTGAAGCTTCTGCAGAAGAAGCAACTCCGGCTTCTGAGGCTTAATAAATAATAGTTTTATACTAATAAAAATCCCAAGCGTTGCTTGGGATTTTTTGTTTTTATATCAATGATATTATACTCAAAATAAAAGCATAACATAGGAGGTAAGTGTTTTTTTTTATTTTTGGTGAAAACGCACATGAAAGTAATTTCTATTTATAGCATTAAAGGAGGAGTTGGTAAAACAGCTACTGCAGTTAACATAGCATATGCAGCCGCCAGCGAAAAAAATAGTGTTTTATTAGTAGACATGGACCCTCAGGCGGCAAGCACCTTTTATCTTCTTAAAAAAGAGCAAAAGGCCAAAGGTTTGCCTGATAAAAAAAATCTAGAAAACCTTATACAAGAAACCGACTATAAAAATTTAGATTTATTGCCCGCTGATACACGCTACCGACAATTAGATTCGTTCATCAGCGAAATGAAAAACAGCGATAAATGGCTGCGTAAATTATTAAAACCCGTAAAAAAACAGTACGATTATATTATTATAGATTGCCCTCCAAACATTACAGCTCTATCCGAAAATATTTTAAAAAACTCGGATGCTGTTTTAGTTCCTGTTATTCCCACTACCCTTTCAGCAAGGACGTACGAACAACTTAGAAAATTTTTTATAGAAGAAAAATTCGACCACAAAAAACTTCACCCTTTCTTCTCAATGGTAGAACGCAGAAAAATAATGCACCTGGATACCATTGAAGCTTTCTCAAAAATACATCCTGAGTGTATTAATATTTCAATTCCTTATAACGCTGAGGTTGAAAAAATGGGTGAGTACATGGGGCCTATTGTATGGAGATATCCGTATGCCGAAGCTTCAGAAAATTTTTGCAAGCTCTGGAAAAAAATAAAACAAAAAACACAATAAACAATCTGAAGTTGATAAGTACAGCTTTGGTAACATAGTGGTAATTTTCTAATAATCTTAGGTCGGTAAGTTTGTATCCATAAACTTAAACCTAAGAAAACATGGAAACACTTAACCGAAAAAATTTTCTTAAACTTTTAGGAGTTTCATCATTCGCGATGTTAAGTTCAAAAACTTCGGCAGGAAGTCTTTTCAATGCTTTTGAAGATAAAAAATATTCACCTTCTCCCCTTAGGTTAGCGCATTTAACTGATATACATATACAATCAGGATTAGAGTCAGAAAAAGGTTTTGCCTCATGTTTACATGCTGTAAATGGGCAAAAACCCGATCTTATTCTTAATGGTGGGGATGCTATTATGAATGAGGCTTTTACTTTTTCAAAAGAAAAGGTAAAAAAACAATGGGAGCTTTTTCATAAAATGATGATTACTGAAAATTCGCTACCTGTTCATCATTGCATTGGCAACCACGATTTATATGGTTGGGCAATGCCAAGTTCATCATCAGACGAAAGCAAATTGTTGGCTATGGATGAGTACCAAATAAAAAAACCTTATTACGCCATACAACATAAAAAGTGGAAATTTATTATACTAGATAGCATACGGCCTAAAAACTCTGTACCAGGCTATTATGCTCAATTAGATGATGAGCAATTAATTTGGCTAAAAAGCGAATTACAAAATACACCAAAAGATGTATTTGTATGTATTGTTTCGCATGTACCTATTTTAGCCGTATGTACTTTTTTTGAAGGCAGTAACAAGAACAAAAAAACATGGAGCATCCCCAATAATTCATTGCATGCTGATGCAGGAGAACTAACGGCACTTTTTTATCAGTACCCAAATGTTAAGGCTTGCCTAAGTGGGCATATACATATGATTGATCATGTTAACTATTTAGGCGTTGATTATTATTGCAATGGAGCTGTTAGCGGTGGCTGGTGGAAAGGAAATCATCACCAATTTCCGCCTTCATTTTCTATGATGAATTTTTTTGATGATGGAAAAGTTACTCGCGATGTAAATTATTATAATTGGAATTTGGCTTAATTTTACTTTACACGCCTACCGGTTAATGCCCCTTCTATCCATTTCCTTTTGATAGGCGTCAGCATATTTTCTATGGTCTTCATAAGTAACAGAATAGTTAGAGTAACCATTTAAATTAGGCTTAGCACAGAAATACAAGAAATTATGTCGGTTATAATTCAGTACAGCATCTATAGCCTGTTGATATGGCAAACAAATTGGCCCCGGAGGAAGCCCTTTATTAGTGTAAGTGTTGTACGGCGAATCAATGTCCTTATCTCTGCTACGTACACGCTGTATAGAAAAATCGCCAACAGCATAAATTAAAGTTGGGTCGGCCTGCAAAGGCATATTTTTGCGCATTCGGTTTATATAAACCCCCGCTATTTGTTGTTGCTCTTCATCAATAGCAGACTCAGATTGAACAATAGAGGCCAACACAATAACTTCGGTTTGAGTAAGGTTAGCTCGCTTCGCTTTTTGCTGGCGTGAGTTATTCCAAAAATCAATATAGTTTTTCTCTACCAATTGCATAAAATCGGGTAAAGATGTATTCCAGTTAAGCTCATATGTCTCCGGTAGAAAAAGGCAACGCAAATTTTCGTTCGTAAAATTATATTTATCGCGCAAAGGAGTTTGGCTAACGAAAAAAGTTTCCAGTTCTTCTTCTGTAATTTCCAATTTATCAGCTATTTTTTTAATAATGTCATCATTAGTATGATCTGATGAATTAAAGGTAATTTTTACTTTTTCCTGTTTTCCATTTCTAATACTATTTATTAGTTGGCGATTAGTCATCCCCGCAATTACTCTATACTTACCTGGTTTAAATGTATTTTGTAAATCGTAAGCTTTAGCAAGCCATTCAAAGGTTTTTTTATCTTGTAAAATATTTTCTTCCTCCAACATTCCTATCATTTCTTCGTAGGTAGATTTTGTTGGAATATAAATAAACTTATATTTTTTTCCGTCTAAGTATATATTGGGTTTTAAGAAGGCAACATAAGCGCTATATCCTACAAATAGAAATATACCCAGTGTGATTAATAAAAGTACACGTTTAAGAGTTTTGCCCGATTTTTTAGCGCACATTTTACAAAGATAATTTAGAAATATAATTACGCCTATTTTTTACTTAAAATAAAAACACCTAAACTGCATTGCAGGCATTTTTTTTGAGAACAATAGTTATTATTTAATTGTATTAAGGATTGGGAATGTCCCGCATGTTTAGGTTTGAAAGAAAGATCTTCAAACAGTTTTGTAATATTATTTTTTTCGGGCTTTAACTCATAATACCATTTTACTGCTTTTTCAATAAGGCTTTCATCTTGTTTCATTTTTCCGTAAAAAAATAAAAGAGGGCAAACGGTATTTATTATAATGTTTTCTACAGATGATTTACCCAACACTTTTTCTTTAAAAACACTTACCTCATCAAAGGTGTAATGGGTTTTCCAATAATCAGAAACAGATACATTAAAGATATCCATTATTTTTTTCATTGTATCGGCCTCTACTATTTTTGAAAATGTATGCTGGTACTTTAAACTAAAATTTGCTAATTGAGCCAAGCGTATAGTAGGGAAATTTTGTGGCCTTAATCGGAGAAATTTTAATTGATGAGGGATGGGAGTTAATTGATACTTGTGTTTTAAATAAGTATATTCTTTAAAAAGACCCTGCGCATAATCGTCTTTTAAATTTTTATGTAACAAGCCACTTTGCCCAAACAATAAGGCTTCTATTTGTGCCGGAGCATTCGTATGTTTTAATAAAGTAGTTAAAGGAATAGATTTACCCAATTGTAAAAACGCATCGCTATTTACATGAAAGCCAAAATTTTTACAAAGCAGCAGATAAAACGTTTCATCCCAATTATTTTTAGTAAATGTAAAAAGTTCTTGTATAAAATTGGTTTTAGTTTCTAGACGCTCAACCAAAACACGCTCTAACCAAGGCTCTTTAATAATATCGGGTACATCATTAAACAAGCTACCGCACGGTATAACTTGTTTGTTTTGATGCAGATTTTCATATTTTTGAATAACACCTTCCTGCAAAAACTGCTTCAGTTCAAAACAAGGAATCGGTTGCTCTTTGGAATTATAAATTTCCTTATCATGCTCATAAACAACATGTAAAATTACGTTGTCATAAGCCTTGTTGGTATGATGGTTATGTAAAAACCAGTCAGATGATTTTTTATGAATTTCAATAGTACCTGCCCACTCCGTATCTCCCAGTTTTATACGAGCGTTTGAAAAATCAGGCCCGGCATGTATGTTATGCTCGCCGTATTTATTAATTTGTAATTCGGTATTTGAAGTAGTATAAAGGGGTACAGGTTTAAGTAATTTGTATTTCCAAATAAAATGAAGTAGGTCTTCGGTCATAGTCACATATTTAGCAAAACAATATTAGCTATTTTTTGCTAAAATAAAACTTACAGAGCAATTTCTATCTGCCTCTCTTCCATCATTTTTTTAAGGTTGATAAGTGAGTAACGCATACGACCAAGTGCCGTATTTATACTAACATTAGTCATATCAGATATTTCTTTAAAACTCATATCATAATAAGCACGCATTATAACCACCTCTTTTTGCTCGTAAGGAAGTTCTTCAATTAAAGAGCGCATCGTTTTTTTGATGTACATTTTTTCTTCCGCGCTTCTATCATAACTTTCTATTTTCAAAATAGAGAATATATCAACCTCTTCCCCATCTTCGTTTACAACGTTAGGCACGGTTTGCATTTTTTTATTTTTGCGGAAGTAATCAATAACCAAATTGCGCGCTATACGCAACAACCATGCGCTAAATTTTCCGTCTTCGTAGTAATTTCCACCTTTAAGCGATTGAATTACTTTTACAAACGTATCCTGAAAAAAATCTTCGGTGAGAGTTCTGTTTCTTACCAAAAGATAAATACAAGAGTATACCTTTTGTTTGTGTCGCTTTATTAAAATGGCTAAGGCTTCTTCGTTACCTTTTATATAAAGGTTAACTAAACGGTTATCATCTAAGTTTTGTATAGACATAGGCTTTGCTTTTTACTTGTTTATAATTAGTAAGAGTAAAAAGTAAATTTCTGCCTATGCGATTTCCGTTTTTAAGTGTTTTTAACTATGCAATGATAAGAATAAAAAATGAAATGCAAAAAAAATTAACATTTCAATGCTTTTTTAACACTCTTGCTATGTGTTATTTATTACAATTAGCTACTATTTTAAGCAGCGTTTCTTCTGTCAAATCAATTTCCTTTTTAGATAAGCCATCTAAGGCTACTTCTCTATATTTTACAGCTACACGATTAACCTTACGAATAATATCAATGCCCTTTATAGTAAGTTTTAAAGAGGTCATCCTTCTGTCTGACTCGTGAAAATTTCTTTTCAAATACTTATGTTCTACCAGTTTTTCAATAATACGCGTAACCGAAGCATCATCTTTAAACACATAATCAGCAATGTGTGCCTGACTTATGCCCGGTTGTTCCATAATAGTATTTAACACCAACCATTGGTCAATAGTTATATCAATGTTAGCTTTTTTTAATTGCTCTTGCGCAAACTGCCTATAGGTTTTTATTGCTTTATCAATAGTATAAAATAGTACGTTAGTAGCCCTTTTCATAATTAAAATATATACAAATGTAAATGTTTTCTCAATAGTTGATATGTCAATAAAAAGTTATTGCATAAAAAAAGCCCGCTTTGTGATACGTAAACTACGCAACGGCGATTAGGGAAAAGACAAAAAAGAAAGCTCCAAGAGAAATTTTGGAGCTTTCTGCTTTAAAAAGCATAAGTTTTGCCTAAAATGGCTTTAAATTTGGTTCGGTTAAGGGAAACGAGTATTGGCTCAGTTCCATTGGAAAAGAGCAAAACAATATTCCGTTTATTTATTTAGACTATTTTGAAATTTGTCCCTCCTTCTTTAAAGTGCCATGCGTCAGAGAAAAATTTATAAACTACAAGAATGAACCTTTCTCTGAAAGTTTTTAATCGAATATTTGAAATTTTTAATTCGGGAAATGTTTCTTGAAAATATCTCAGCATAGCTTGATAAACATTATTTGCTAATGCCGTCATGATGAGATAAATCGAATTTTGATTGAGCATGGAAAAGGGTTGGTAATGCCAACCATGCTGTTTTTTAAGATTGTGAAAGTTGAGTTCACTAGCTCCACGCTGGTTATAAAATTCAATAATTTCCTCTGTTGGAGTTTCAAAATCATTTGTGAAAATA
>JABDCR010000056.1:0-7751 GCA_013288015.1 Bacteroidota bacterium
ATTAAGCAGAGGTACAAATAACTCAACCACTTCAGCACAAAAAGTAGATGGTTACTTAAAAAACCCTGAAATATTTATTCCCTTTCCACCAGAGGCACAAAAAATGAAAACCGAACTTATTAATTTAGGCTATAAAAATAAAGTTGATGAGTTTGAAACATCAGTTAACCGTGCTGCCGAACAAGCTGCCACTAGTGCTGCCCCTATTTTTTTAGATGCTGTAAAAAACATGACCGTTACTGATGGTTTGTCTATTTTACAAGGCTCTGATACAGCCGCTACACATTATCTAAAACAAAACACCTCGGCTGCTTTAACTGAAAAATATCACCCTATTGTAAAAGATGCCTTGGCTAAAGTAAATGCAACAGCTTATTGGTCAACTTTGGTAAAAATTTACAACGAAATTCCGTTTGTAAAAAAGCAAAATCCTGACTTAGAAGGTTTTGTTACCGGTAAAGCTCTGGATGGTTTATTTCATTTAGTAGGTAAAGAAGAAACCAAAATTCGCAAAGACCCTGCTGCACAGGTTAGCGATTTACTTAAAAAAGTATTTGGTGGTAAATAAATCAACTACTTAAACCGTAAGGTTTTTACCGGAGTTATTTTACTAATTATAAGTACTGGCAACAGCATCATTATCAAGCAAGACCCTATAGTAAGCAGGTTTACCATTAGTATTTGATTTAGATGTAGCTCCACGGGCACATATGATACATAATAGCTTTCGGGTGGTAATTTTATAAATTTAAATTGCTGTTGCAACAGACAAATTAGTATCCCAACTACATTACCAATTATTAAACCCCGTAAAAGCATCCTAAACGATTGGTACAAAAATACTTTTTGCACCAAGCCATTACCTGCTCCTATTGATTTAAGCAAACCTATGGTGTTGCTACGTTCTAAAATTAAAATCAGCAAAGCCGAAATCATATTTATAACCGCCACAACAATCATTAAAGTAATAATGATAAAGGCATTACTATCTAATAACGAAAGCCATGAAAATAAAGTAGGATAAATTTGCTTAACTGATTTAGCTTCTACATTTTGCCCAACAGTTTCATTAATAATTTCTGTTTGTTCATCCATGTTGTTGTAATCATGCAGCTCAATTTCAAAACCACCTGTTTGGTCGCTACCCCAATAATTAAGGCGCTGTACCTGCTTTAAGTGGGCAAAAACAATATTATCATCCACATCAGCAAAACCCGTTTGGTAAATGCCACTTACTACAAATTTACGCACACGCTTTTCGTACCCATAACTTTGAATAGTGCTATCCTCCAATTGTTTTTTACTTATAAAATAAGTAAGCAGTTTATCGCCCACATGCGCGTTTAATTTTTGCGCCATTGGTTTCGATATCAATATTTGGTCTGATGTAATTGAATCTGTGTAAACCGGTATGACGCCTTCTAATAAATACTGTTTAATAAAAGTCCAATCGTAATTATTGTCGACCCCTTTAATAATAATGCCCTGGTTTTCATCTTTAGTTTCAATAATGGCATTTTTGGTTGCAAAAGATTGAATGTGCTTAATTTCTTTATTGCCCTGCAAATCTTTTAAAAATGGGGCTTGCATTGATAAGGGTTCTTGCTCAAATGAGTTATTATTGGTGTAAGCACTTATAACCACATCACCCGAAAAACCAATAGCCTTGCTTTTAATTTCGTTTTTAAAGCCGGTTACAATGCTTACAGTAAGTATCATCACCGCCATACCCAGCACAATGCTACCCTCGGCAATTTTAACCACAGGTGCCGCAATCGATTTTTTTTGCAGCTTGGTTTGCCACAACTTTTGGGCTATATAGGTATATAAGTTAAAAGACAAGTTAATGCGTAAAAACCAAAAGTAACAATTTAGTATTTATATCTTAGCCTATTCAGTTTACTAATTAGCGTTTATATTTGCAGCTATGTTTAAAAGCTTATTAGTATTTTTTGCATCTATTTTATTTATCACCCAAGCTGTTGCGCAGCCTTATGAGCAAACGCGTGTTCTGTACGAAAAAGATGTTAAAACAGGGGCTTCGCAAATTAACCAGTATTTGCCTTTATTAACCGGAAAGCGCGTAGCGGTTATTGCCAATGTTACTTCTTTAATAAACAAAACGCATTTAGTAGATACATTGCTGGCTTTAAAAGTAAATATTAAAAAGATTTTTAGTCCCGAACATGGCTTTAGAGGTCTAGCCGATGCAGGAGAAACTGTGCACAGCGATAAGGATAAAAAAACGGGCTTGCCCATTATATCTCTTTACGGCAAGCACATGAAGCCCACCAAAGAAGATTTGGCGGATGTGGATGTAATAATTTACGATATACAAGATGTTGGAGTGCGTTTTTACACTTACATATCTACCATGAGTAATTGCATGGATGCTGCTGCCGAAAACAAAAAAACATTTATTGTATTAGATCGCCCTAACCCTAATGGTTATTATATAGATGGCCCTGTGTTAGACCTCGCTTTCAAATCTTTTTTAGGAATGCATCAGGTACCTCTAGTATATGGCATGACTTGTGGCGAATATGCGCAAATGGTTAACGGCGAAGGTTGGCTTAGCAATAAACTAAAATGCGATTTAAAAGTTATTCCTGTACTTGGCTACACACATTTTGACATGTACCAACTACCTGTAAAACCATCTCCTAACCTACCCAACATGAAAGCCGTTTATTTATACCCCGCACTTGGTTTGTTTGAAGGAACTATTATGAGTGTTGGTAGAGGAACTGATTTTCCTTTTCAGGTTATAGGGCATCCCGATTTAAAAAATGGCGACTTTACTTTTACACCACATCCTAATGAAGGAGCAAAAAACCCTAAGTATAATGGATTAGAGTGTCGCGGACACGATTTAAGAGCTTTTGCCGATAGTTATATTAAAGATTGTAAACAGCTTTATTTGCTATGGCTTAGCGGTACTTACAAACAATTAAAGCGCGACGATTTTTTTGATGAAAACTTTAATTATCATGCGGGGAATGCTAAACTACAAGACCAAATAAAACAAGGTGTACCAGAAACTAAAATACAGTTAAGTTGGCAGGAGGATATAATTAAGTTTAAAATAATCCGTAAAAAGTACCTGCTTTATAAAGATTTTGAATAATAAATCCTAATATCCCAATTTAGCCCTAACCCTTGCCAATATTGGGTTAGCAATAGCAGTAGCTTTAGCAGCACCATTCTTTAGTTCAGTTTCAATTTCGGCAGGGTTTGCCATTAAGTGATTATATATTTCTCTGGCTTTGCCAAATTTATCAAGTAAGGCTTCTAACAAAGCTGTTTTTGCGCGTCCGTAACCAAAACCACCTGCTAAATATTTAGCGCGTAAATCTTCGGTTTGCACTGATGTAGCAACTAATTTATATAAACTAAACACATTGCAGGTATCGGGTGCCATTGGCTCTTCTAATGGAGTAGATGCTGTAACAATGCCCATCACAACTTTTTTCAATTCTTTTTCAGGCAGAAAAATATTTATAAAGTTGTTGTATGACTTGCTCATTTTTTGCCCATCGGTTCCTGGCACAATCATTACGTTTTCTTCAATTTTAGCATTTGGCACAACAAAAGTATCACCATATAAATGATTAAAACTACTGGCAATGTCGCGGGTAATTTCAATGTGTTGCAATTGGTCTTTACCGACCGGTACAAAATTGGCATCATACATTAAAATGTCTGCAGCCATTAAAACCGGGTAGGTAAATAAACCCGTGTTAACATCACTCAGGCGGTTAGATTTATCTTTAAATGAATGCGCATTTGCCAGCATTGGAAAAGGCGTATAACAGCTTAAGTACCATGTTAATTCAGTTACCTGAGGTACATCGCTTTGACGATACAGAATGTTTTTTTTAGAATCAAAACCCAAAGCAATCCACGCAGCAGCCGTAGCCAGTGTACTATTTCTTCTAAATTCAGCGTCTTTAACTGTAGTAAGCGAATGCAAATCAGCTATAAAATATAAACAATCGTTCTCGCTTTTATTGCTCATTTCAATTGCCGGTAGCATGGCTCCTAAAATGTTACCCAAGTGTGGTATGTTGGTGCTTTGTATGCCTGTTAAAATGCGTGCCATAAATTGTTTATTTCGGAAAAATAGTGTTTCCGCCTATGTTTGTTTTATTAATTAAACCGTTACTTACTTCTATTTCAATAACTCTTGTAAGGGGGGTATAAATTTTATCCAAACCAAAGTCTTCGGGTTCAAATTCAAAAAATAACCCAATGCGTAAAGGGTACACATTATTACCAACCGAAAACTGGTCATCATTATTAAAACTATAAACCTCGCTATCAAAATCTACCTGTTTAGTTATGCCATTTAGTGTTACAAAACCTTTACCAACAACATCATGCTGACTTTCATTATCCGAATCAGTAAAACTTAAAGTACTGGCAGGAAAACTTGCCTTAAAAAACAAATATTGCTTTTCAATATTGGCTAGTGATGCGTTTAAGCTGGGGGCATCAGTAACAATGGTTGATATATCCATTCTAAAAGCAATTTCGTTAGAACCTTCATTAGCCTGCACAATGCCGGCGTTACTTGAAGCGTACCACATGCTATCTTTTAGCTCTGTATTTAACCTTACCCTTGATGGGTATAAATTTTGTGCCCTGGTTTGTAAGCAAACAAGTAGTAAAATAAAAAATGTGCTTGTTTTTATTGTTTTCATAATTATTTTGTAAAACCTATTTTTTCGGCAGGATACGCGTTAAAAGTACCAATGGCTTTAGCTACTACTTTATCACGGTTTAATGATTTTATGGCACCGCTTACTATTATTATTCGGTTACCTTTTTGCTCTATAATCGATTCTCCACTTAGTTCATCGCCCAGCAAAGCAGGATTTAAATAGTTTATTTTAAACTCAACGGTAGATACTATTTTAAAATCGAGGCACGATAGCGATAAGGCCGCCACCCCCAGCACGGCATCCATCATGGCAGCAGTTACTCCTCCATGCGCCGTAAATGGTGTTGCCAAATGTTTTTCGGTTACCGTCATGGTATGTTTTACCAAACCGGGTTCAATAATTTCAAAGTGTAAACCTAACTCTCTGCCAAAATTATTAAACTCTATATATTTTTCTATTATCGGATGTGTCATAAAATTATGATACAAATATACTTTACTTATCTTTGTGGTAAATAAATTTTATGCGTACTGGAATTGTAAAATTTTTTAATCAAAAAACTAAGTTTGGCTTCATTATAGATGACGAAACCAAGAAAGAATATTATGCTCATGCCAAATATGTTGAAGGTGAGATAGTAGCTAACGACCATGTTAGCTTTGAGTTAAAACCTGCTGCACGTGGAGAAGAATGCATAAACGTAAAAAAAATAACGGACGCTAAATAAACAGTATGGAAACCACCAAACGCAATGCTCGGGTGGTTTTAGCACTTATTCTTACTGCCTTACTTATATCCTTATTTTTTAGCAGAAAACTTAGTTTTAGCTACGATTTTGAGTCCTTTTTTCCGGATAATGACCCTGCCTTGCCTTTTTTTAAACAATACAGGCAAGCCTTTGGCCACGATAATGAGTTTGTTTTAATTGCCCTGCAAAACGATAAAGGGGTTTTTAAAAAGGATTTTCTTATTAAAACCGATTCACTTACCAAACAGTTAAAAAGACTGACTTTTGTTGAGGAGGTGATTTCGCCTTCAAATTTAAAGCGTACTTCGCTGCAAGGTTTTGCATCGGTGCAAACTCCCCTGCTGCATAGCCAAAACGAAGATTTATATAAAGATGATTCGGCTTACATTTATAAATCAGCGCAATGGAAAAACAACTTTTTTTCGGGTGATGCCAAATCTATTTGCCTGTATGTAAAAACAACCGATGGTTTATCTAAAAAGAAATCGGATACACTGGCAGCATCTATAAAACGTGCGATCACTAATTTACAATTCAACTCCTATAATATAGGTGGACGAATTTTTGCCCAAGCCGTTTTTTTAGAAAAACTACAAAAACAGTTCTTCCTTTTTATCCTTATTTCAGCTGTATTTGTCATTCTGTTACTGTGGTTTACGTTTAAAAACCTACAGGCTGTTTTATTGCCGCTTTCATTAATTATAATAAGCAACATTATTACGTTTGGCATAATGGGCGCGCTTAACAAGCCCATTGATATTATGACGGCCATGATTCCCACCATGATTTTTGTGGCGGGCATGAGCGATGTAATTCATTTTTACACCAAGTACAACGATGAAATAAACCTGGGGCACAACCAAAAAGATACGCTGAAACTTATTTTTAAAGAAGTAGCTCAACCTACTTTCCTAACCCTTGTATCAACCGTGGTGGGCTTTTTAAGTCTTTGCTATTCGGGGATAAAGCCTGTTAGAGATTTTGGCATTTACACCTCGGTAGGCATTGTTGTTGCCTTTATTTTAACCTACACCTATTTGCCTGCCATGCTTAGTTTATGGAAAGGCAAAGTCAATCTAAAAACAGATAATAAAGAGTCTAAACTTGATGCCAACTCTCATAAACTATTCTTTTGGGTTATTCGTCATGGCAAACAAATTGCCTTGGTTACTTGTTTAATTATGTTAATTTCTGCATGGGGCTTATTTAAAATTACGCCCAACCAAAAACTGTTGGACGACCTATCGGACAAAGAACCCGTAAAGCAAGATTTTATGTTTTTTGAAGAACATTACGGTGGTGTTCGTCCTTTAGAAATTGATGTTACCGTAACAGATAAAACCAAAACCCTTTGGAGTTTTGATGTAATGAAACAACTAAACCTGGTAGATAGTTTTATAACACAAACTTATAAACCGGGTTTTTTAGTGTCACCTGTAGGAGTAATAAAATCAATTAACGAAGGATATGACAACACTTATTTATTACCCAGTGATACAGCCGATTATAACCGCGATGTAAAATTTATTCTTCAAAATAAAAACCGTAAGGAGTTTAAAAAGCTTGCTACTATTGATGGAAAACACAGCCACATAAGTGGCAAAATAAAAGATTATGGCAGCCAAACTGTTGATGGTTATAACGAACAACTCACTAATTTTATTAAACTGCATACTGATACCAACACGGTAAAATTTACCATAACAGGCACCACCAACCTTATTGATTTAAATAATAAATATTTAGTACAAAATACACTGCAGGGTTTGCTTACAGGTATATTGGCTTTAGCTCTACTTACTTTTATAATCCATCGTTCGTTTAAAATGGTGTTAGTGTTTTTAATTCCAAATGTGGTGCCTTTATTGGTAATGGCAGGCATTATGGGTATGTTTGGCATTCCGTTAAAAGCAAGTACCGCTATTTTCTTTTCTATTGCTTTTGGTATAGCTACCGATGACACCATACATTTTATATCTCGTTTTAAACTGGAGTTGCAAAAAAACACATCTGCCCTTCGTGCTTTTAAACGCACATATGCTGAAACTGGAAAACCAGTTTTTTTAACCACTTTAATTTTATTAGGTGGCTTCATTAGTCTTGTTTTATCCGATTTTGAAAGCATACGCCTGTTTGGTTTACTTACTTGCTTAACCCTACTGGTAGCCCTGTTAGCCGAAATTGTTTTGCTGCCCGTGTTGTTAATGTTACTATTTCGAAAAAAGAAATAAATTTATAGTAGAATGAAACAAATTAGGTTTATTATAATTTTATTTCTACTATCTTTTATTATAAAAGCACAAACCTCGGAACAAATTTGCGACACAATTACATTAAAA
>JABDCR010000056.1:7761-10884 GCA_013288015.1 Bacteroidota bacterium
GCTGTATCACTGGGTAATAAATAAGTGTTGTCATATCCTTCGTTAATTGATTTTATTACTCCTACAGGTGACACAATTACATTAAAAGGTGGACTTAAGTTTATAGGTAAAGTAACTAAAATAGCACCAAGAAGTTTTACAATAAAAAACTGTGATACTACTGGTTTTTCTGTGATTAAATTTTCAAAAAAAAATATTATAAAAATAACTACACATTATGTTCCGTTTTTTAAACATGGCGATATAACTCCAATTCCTTTAGTCGATACAACTAAATGTTTTCATATAGGCATTATACCCTATTTGTTTTTAACCAGAAGTTCCGGTATTTATTTAAGATACGATTTAAAAAAATTTGCTTTAGAATACAGACCTTCTTATACTTATGCTACAAATTTGGAACCACAAACAATGCTGCCTTTATTGAAATATGATAATTTCTATTTTCAAGGCATAAACAACTCATTCATATTTTATTTCCCAATGATAAGAAAAACCCAAATTGGGCTAGTGCTTTCGTATAAACATTGGTGGCATGGTAAAGAATCTATTATAAACGACAATTCTGAAATTTCGAGTAAAGAAGAAGTGGTCTTTTTTAAAGAAATTAGATCTACAGTTATGAATGGCTTTGGCGCAGGAATAGAGTTTACAAATTATCTTACCGTATATAAAAACTTCGACTTAAACTTTTTCTGGGGAGCTTCCTTTACTTATTTTAATTCCTATTCAAATGTGTATTCTATGAGTTACAGCAATCGTTTTAGTGGTTCTTATATTCCTTCAACTTATCCTTACAACGAGACAAAAAGTAGGCTATGTTTTAACCTTACCTTTGGCTTTAAGGTTGGGTTTAAAAAGCCCTTAAAGAAATAAATTGCCATGCTACAAAACTTCAAACAATATTTTCAAAAAAATGTGCAGATTACGGATGAGCAGTTTGCCCTATTATCTAAAGATTTGAAAAGTGAAAAAATAGCCAAGCACACTGTTCTATTAAAACCCGGTGATGTTTGTAAGCATTCTTTTTTTGTAGATAAGGGTTTGCTGCGTTCATATACTATTAATGAAACCACCGGCAAAGAACATATCATTCAGTTTGGGTCTGAAAACTGGATTGTAAGCGACCGAAGCAGCGCCTATTTTAACGAGCCATCTGATTTTTTTATTGATGCGATAGAAGATTCAACCATTGTTTATATCGATAAAGAATTTACGGATAAAGCTGCAGAAATTAGTCCGTTGTTTAGACAGTACAATGAGAAAGCCCTGCACAATCATATCCGTCATTTACAAAAGCGCATTAATTTATTATTAAGCGCCAGTGCCGAGCAGCGTTATATGGATTTTATAAGACTCTATCCCGATATTATGTTACGCGTGCCTCAATGGATGGTAGCTTCCTACTTAGGCATTACACCCGAAAGTTTAAGCCGTGTGCGTAAAGAATTAGCCAATCGCCATTTTAAACCTTTGTAATTTCTTATCATACATCAATGGATTTCGGATGTCATCCGAGCTATCTTTGTTATACAAATCAAAAGAAAGACAAGTAACATGAAAACAAGAAGCATAGAAGTAGTAGTAAGTCCTCCTAACCCACATTATGTTGGCGATGGATTTAGAGTACACAACTTTATACCAAGCGGCTATCATTTAGACATGCAACGCATGACTCCCTTTATAATGATGGATTATAACTCGCCGTTTTATTTCCCTCCAACCGATAAACCACGCGGCGTAGGCGTTCACCCACACAGAGGCTTTGAAACCGTAACCATTGCTTATAAAGGTAAAGTGGCTCACCATGATAGTGCCGGCAATAGCGGTGTTATTGGCGAAGGCGAAGTACAATGGATGACTGCCGCATCGGGCATTTTGCATAAAGAGTTTCACGAAACAGAATTTAGCAAAGCCGGTGGCGATTTCCAAATGGTGCAATTGTGGGTAAACCTGCCTGCAAAAGATAAAATGTCGAAACCAAAATACCAGGGCATTACTAAAGACCAAATTAAAAAATACCAGTTAGCTGATAATGCAGGTGTGGTTGAAGTAATTGTCGGACAGTATAAAGATGTAACCGGTGCGGCATCAACCTTTACACCTGTTAATTTATTAAACGCAAGGTTAAATAAAGGTGGCAAAGCAATTTTCTCTTTCCCAAAAAACTACAATACAGGTTTATTGGTGATTGAGGGCAGCATTAAAGTAAACGATACCGAAGCCGTTGAAGCAAACAACTTTGTGTTGTTTGAAAACGATGGTGAAGACTTTACGGTTGAAGCAACTGAAAATGCCATAGTGTTGGTTTTAAGTGGCGAGCCTATAAATGAACCCATTGCAGCTCATGGTCCGTTTGTGATGAACACCCGCAACGAAATATTACAAGCCATGGAAGATTATAACACAGGCAAGTTTGGCTACTTAGAGGAGTAATTTGCTCTTATTATCTCAATTCAATTGTTGTCCAGTCCAATTTGGTATACCCTTTGGACTTGGACAACAGTTTTACCAAAACAAAGAAAGCTATTTTGACTGGTGGAATGGTATAAAACCCTATACGCTTTAACCCATTCTACCACTATATCAAACTATCAATAATAATATATTTATAAAGTAGTATAGTAGTTTAAACCGATACAATTGTACCACTATACCAATATGGTGGAATGGTGTAAGCACCTATACAAACTAAACCATTCTACCACTTATAAATAAATATTATTTTTTATTTATATAAGTGTTGTCCAAGGTCAGGGTGCCTATATGTTTTGGACTGGACACCTAATTACCCCCCTATATTTTAACACTAATAGTGGTAGAATGGGTTAAAGCGTATAGCAAACTAAACCAGTACACCACTTTTATAAATGCTTACTTTTGGTAAAAATTACTTCCCCATGAATTTTGAATTACAACCCACCCTCGAAAACGATTTAATTAAAATACAGCCTCTTAAACCAACCGAGTTTGAAACTCTTTATGCAGTTGCCAACGACCCCTTGCTTTGGGAGCAACACCCTAATAAAGACCGTTATAAAAGAGACGTTTTTGAAACCTTTTTTAAAGGGGCTATAGAGTCGGGTGGAGCGTTTTTGGTTTTTGATAATAAAACAGGGCAAG
>JABDCR010000057.1 GCA_013288015.1 Bacteroidota bacterium
CAATGGGCTGAAAACCTTCTAACGTTGCGTTGGTAAAATGGTAGCCATTAGCGCCCGGCTTTACCGGAAGTTCATTTATATTATAAGACGAAGGATAAGAACAAAAAATATTTCCGTAAGCATCGTAAATGCTTGCGGCTATTATATGTGGTTCGGCTTTTAGGGCGCTTAATATTTCCTGGGCATCTTCTTTACTTTCAAAAGCAAGTGCGGCTGTACTGTTGTTAGCAATTATTTGTCCCGAGGTAGAAATGTTTTGCAACGCGCTATCGCGGAACGAATAAAAATCGTACAAAAAGAAAATAGCGCAAGTTACCAATACAACTATACCGCACACCAGCATAATTACCCGCATCAGCTTATTTCGTATAGATATGTTTTTATACGCCATGATGTTATTTTTTATCTGTTTGTACTATTTCAGCCAACTTAAGCAGCTTAGAGCTTATAATTATATTTTCCTCTTTAGCTGCTTCAATATTTATCTGAATATTTATTTTATCATCCTTAGTATAAAGTCTTGCTACTCCGCCCAATTTTGCAAAACCGTTTGCATCGCTTATGCTAAGTATGTTTTTTCCTTTTAGTTTTTCGAGTATGGCTTTCAGTTTATTTTTATCACTTATGTTGATGAATAAAATTTGGCAATTGTTTACTTCATCCACATCATTAAAATGCTGAATTACTAAAGGGTGTTTATTAAGGTTTTCGCCTACAATGGTTTCGGCCAGGTAAGGCCCAAAAGGGTCTTTGCCTAAAATGCCAATTACGGCCGGCGATTCGGGGTTAGCAAATGCCTGTGCAGGCCACTCGGCAAACTGACTGAAATTAAATACAAATACAGCTTTTACCTGATACTCGCGTGTAGCAATTTGTGCCGATGCAAAAAACGCATGGCAAAAAACAAGTAAAAATAGTAAACGGCTATAGACTATTTTTTTTAAAAGCGGCATGCAATTCTTCCATATATGCTTCTTGGTATTTCGCGAATAGTTGTCGTTGCCTGAAACTCGCGATGTTGGTTATACAATAAATTTTGCCCAACTACACTTAGCTCCAAACATTTATAATTCCAGCCAAGTTTTAAATCTAAACCTGTATATGCTTTTACAGCAGGTTTAAGTGGTAAGCCGATATATCCTTTTGGAACAGGCCTTGGTAACTCACCAACATAACGTACTACGGTACCAAATTGAAAATGATACGGAAGTTTAATATTTGATTGAATTAAAAATTGATGCATGGGGTCAGCGCTTTCGGCAGTTGCATTATTCAAATCTTTACTGCCCTCTTTATCCCATAAATTTTTTTTCAAAAAAGTATATCCCCCGCGTAAATTCCACCAACTGGTTACCTGCGCATTGGCCGATACTTCAACTCCGTAAGTTTCGCCTTTAACACCGTTGCCATATGTAATAGGATATGGATAACCCAATGGGCCTTTACCTGGTTCGGCACTTCGTATATTATCGTATGAGTTATAAAAAGAAGATACCGAAGCAGATACTTTTTTTGATGCCTGAAAACGCCAGCCTAATTCATAAGCAATTACAGTTTCTGATTTAAAACTATCGGTGCCCATTTCAAGTGGCAGGGTAGGTGATAACGATACAGCAAACTCCCGGTCTATTCGCGATGGGTTTCTTACCGCACGCGACACCGCTCCCCAAATAGTGTTGCGTTTTGTTGGCGTGTAAGTAAGGCGTGCGTTTGGTTGATATTGTAACCCGGTATAACTATTATGCTCAAGCTTTGCACCAAGTGTAAAACGTAATTTGTCTTTAATTAGCATGGCCTCGTATTGCAAAAATCCACTATAAAGGTATAACATTTTGTTTGCGGGTGTAAAACCAAAACCAGGTATATCTGCCACTTCATGATGAATCCCCCTCACATCACCTCCATAGGTAACAGTTTGTCTTTTACCAAGCCTGAAACGGTTTTGCCACTCCATGTCAAATGTTTTTGCATCTTCGGTAAATTTATTTCCAAAGTCGCGCCAGGTGTGATCGTAATAACCTTGTAACTGAAAATCGCCTACCTGCCCAATTGTATGGTTCCAGCGTGCTACCGCATTTTCGCCACTGGTGGTAACTGGCACTGTGCCATCGGGGTTAGGTTTGCCGTAATACATATTGGCAATTACACTTAGCTGGTCTTTTTTGGCCGTATAATCTGTTCTAAAACCACCTTGTATCATAGCCCATTGGTCTTGCGCACTTTTACCCGCCTTCAGGCCTTTGTTCACCGTATCAACTGTGCTGGCTAATTGATAACCTGTACCATAAACGCGGTAAGTAAGTCCTTCAGCTATTTTACCACCCGAACGAATATTGGCTTGCACCGGCATGGTGTTGCCAGTAGATACATCAGCATACAAGCCCTGTGTTTTTGACGAGTTTTTTGTAATAATATTTATAACACCATTAACTGCGTTGGCACCCCACAAGGTTCCACCGGGTCCGCTTATAACTTCTATTCTGTCTACATCTTCAAGCATAACATTTTGCACATCCCAAAATACACCGCCATACATGGGTGTGTAAACCGTGCGCCCATCAACAAGCACCAGCAATTTATTTGCCAGCACATTATCAAAGCCACGCGCACTTATAGCCCATTGACTTGAGTTAACTTGTGCCACTTGTAAATTAGCCGCAAGTTTTAATGCTTCGGGTAATGTTTTAATGCCCGCATTGCGAATATCATCTCCGGTTATAACCTGAACAGCCGATGCCACTTCGTTTAATTTCTCAGGGCGTTTTGATACCGACGTTACTTCCACATTCATTAAATCTTCCAGGCTTAGTTTTTTTAAACTGGCAGGCGATAATGTGGTATCTTCTGTTTGCGAAAAAACAACACTTGTAATTACTAAAAAACTAACTACAAGCTTTAATTTGTTTAAAGTAAAATAGTAAAAATGTTTAGCCTTTAATTGCTTATTAATTAATATGGGTGATGTCATAAAAAAATTATGTTGTTTGCTTGCCAGTAAAAAAAACTTATGAGTGGTTATAGATAAAGCAAACATAATTCATTCGCAATTATAAAAAAATACAGAAAATGCGTAAATCTTACATATTGCCTTATGTATGCAGTATTGTATTTAGTATTTAACAATTTTATACATTTTTTTTATGTGTTAAGCATGCGCAAGCTTAGTCTTTAGCCGTAAATTAGTAAGGCACAATGATGGGCTTAGTAGAAATATTTTTTTATGGAAAATAGTGAAGTAGAAATTCTTTTGGTTGAAGATGATTCAGCAGATGCGGAATTAGCTATGCGCTCATTAAAAAAAAGCAGTGCGTTAAAAAACATTGTGCATGTTAAAGATGGTGCCGAAGCCTTAGAATTTATTTTTTGCATTGGCCGATATGCCGGCAGAAATTTTGAGATGAAACCAAAAATTATTTTGCTTGATATAAATATGCCTAAAATAAATGGTATAGATGTTTTGCGAAGAATTAAAGCAGATGAACAAACAAAAACCATCCCGGTTATAGTACTTACTTCATCAAAAGAAAGTCCTGATATTAAAACCTGTTATCAGTTGGGTGCCAATAGTTATTTAGTAAAACCGGTTGAATTCGACAACTTTTTAAAAGTTGTAGCCGAGCTTGACCTGTATATGACTTTCCTTAATTTATTTCCAAAACAATAAGGGCAATCCGATTGATTACAAGCTTTGGGCAGTATGCTGCCTTATAATTTTAACCCTTTAATTTATTCCTGAATTTTTCCATAGCTAGGGCAGCTTGTTCTTCCAGTAATTTTCCTTTCAGCCAGGTTAAAGCCTCGTCATAATCATTAAAAATTTTCATCTCCACATTTTTATTCTGCTGGGTAAAATTCAAAGTAAAATTAGCAAGCAATCGGGTAACTACCGATTTTATAACAATTGCCTGCGCAATAACCAGTTTGTATATTTCGGGATTGGCAGCTACTTTTCTTGCTTCAACTGTTAAGGTGGCCTTCTTTCGTGCATCAACTAACGATACGTAGCGTTCTCCCTTTGCTAAACGCATGGCTATTTCATAATTTTCAGCAATAGCAGCTACATCCACCTCCACATTTTCTTTCATAACAGCCAGCATAATATTATGGCTAATCATGCTTATAGTGGCCGTCTTACCCTCAAAAATCTCCATATGTATCAAATGTAAAGGTTGTTTATGTGAACTCAAAAAATTTAACCTTTGTTTACGTTGTAGGTCAATTAAACCATCAAAACAATTTTTTGTATCTTTATAAAACAAAAACATGCTAAAAAAAGGCGAACACATACAAGGCACTCCGGCTGAATTGCAGGCTTTGTTAAACAAAAACAAAAAAGCAAACGATTTTTTCGATACACTGTCAAGATCATGTAAGCAAGCCTATTGCGATTGGGTGGGCTCAGCCAAAAAAGAAGAAACCCGTCAGGTAAGATCTGAAAAAGCTTTATTAATGCTGAACAATAATCAAAAAACATTAAAAATAGTATAACATGCAAAAAAAAGTAAAAATCTTGTTTTTGTTAATGGTGTTAAATACAATTGTTTTTGCACAACAAAACAAATTAGTTTGGTACACCAGTTTAACCGAAGCAAGTCAGGTTTCTATAAAAACGCACAAACCCATTTTTGCTTTTTTTACCGGTAGCGATTGGTGCGGTTGGTGCATAAAACTAAACAACAATGTATTTAGTAAAGATGCTTTTATAACCTGGGCGCAAAAAAATGTTGTACTGCTTGAGTTAGATTTTCCGCGTCGTAAACAACTGCCGCCCGACCTCGCCAAACAAAATAACGATTTACAACAAACCTTTCAGGTACAAGGTTTTCCAACCGTTTGGCTTTTCAACACCGAACCCGATACCAAAGCAAACACTTTAAAAATTAGTGCACTGGGCAGCCTTGGTTACCCACCGGGTGCCGAGCCCGGTAAAGAAGAAATAAAATTCTTATCCACCGCCAACTCTATTTTAGGTTTAAAATAATTTAGTGTTTTAATTACTAGGGCGTTCTGACGGTTTACCACTGTTGGGCTGTACGCTGTAAGGTTTGGGTTACCAAAAGTTTTCCTATGCCATCTCTAACGCGGCACCAACGCAAAATAATTTTATTATATTTAACTTAACTTTCCTTCTGTATGAAAAATAAATTACTGCTTCTTTTTCTTTTTATAAGTAGTTTTTTATTCGCCCAAAACCAAAAAATCGATTCTCTTGCTGTACTTATTAAAACCGATAAAGAAGATACCATTAAAGACATACACCTTTACAGATTATGCCGCGAGTACATTTTAATTAACGAATTCAATACCGCTTTAACCTATGGTAAACAATCCTTAGCATTGGCACAAAGCCTTGTTTTTAAAAAAGGCTTAACTTATTCGTATAACAACTTGGGGCTTATTTATTACGATGTTGGCAACTATCCCGAAGCTTTAAAAATGCATACGGCTGCCTTAAAAGTGCGTCAGGAGATTAATGATAAACAAGGCACTTCTGCTTCTTACAACAACATCGGTCTCATTTACGATGCTCAAGGCAATTATCCTTTAGCCCTGCAAAACCATTTCGCCGCCCTAAAAATCCGCGAGCAAATTAATGATAAACAAGGCATTGCAACATCATATAACAACATAGCCATTATTTATATGTACCAGGGCAATTATCCCTTATCTCTGCAAAACTATTTTGCGTCCTTAAAAATTTTTCAGCAAATAAAAGATGACCCCAATATCGCAACAGCATATCACAACATAGCACTTATTTATTATTACCAGGGTAAATTTACTCAAGCTCTGCAAAACCATTTTGCGGGTTTACAGATTTATCAGCAAATTAAAAACCAACAAGGCATTGCTTACTCATACAACAACATTGGTAATATATATTATGCGCAGCAAAACTATCCTTTAGCCTTGCAAAACTATTTTGCCGGCTTAAAAATGCAACAAGAGATGGAAGATAAAGAAGGCATAGCAGCCTCTTTTGTAAATCTGGGACAGATATATACCAAACTAAATAAAACACCCGATGCGCAAACCTACCTGAGCAAAGCCCTGCAACTAGGACAAGAAATCGGAAGCAAAGATGCTATTAAAGATAGTTACACAAACCTTGTTACATTAGATAGCACCACTGGCAACTTTAAAGCAGCCTTTGCACATCAAAAACTTTATATAATTTATCGCGATAGTCTCAATAATGAAGAAACCCAAAAGAAAAGCCTGCAAGCTAGCATGCAGTACGAGTTTGATAAGAAAGAAATTGCTACCAAAGCCGCACAGGATAAATTAGATGTTATACATGCCGAAGAGAAACAAAAACAACGCATTGTTATTTATGCTGTTATAGGCTTGTTGGTTTTAGTGGCTGTGTTTGCTGTATTTATGTATAACCGTTTCCGTATAACCAACAAACAAAAAGTCATTATCGAAAAACAAAAACAACGTGTAGATAAAGCTTACGAACAACTTCACGAAAAAAATAAAGAAGTAATGGATAGCATATACTATGCAAGACGAATACAGCGTGCTCTTATTACTCCTGAAAAATATATAGCCCACAGTTTAAATAAATTAATTGCAAAAAAATAGAAACAATCGCATGAGCAAACAACACAATTACACCTTAACCCTAAAGTGGACGGGGAACAAAGGAGCGGGTACTTCAAATTATAAAGAGTATGAAAGAAGTCATTCTATTTTAATTAATAATAAACCAGAAATTCTTGGTTCATCCGATACCGCCTTTCGTGGCGATAAAACAAAACACAACCCCGAAGATTTTTTGCTTGCCTCTGTATCATCTTGTCACATGCTATGGTACTTGCACCTATGTGCCGATGCGGGCATTGTAGTTACCAATTATATTGACAATCCAACGGGCATTTTGGTTGAACCCGTAAATGCACCAGGGCATTTTTCTCAAATTACCTTAAACCCGGTGGTTACAATAACAAACCCCGCCCTGCAGGACAAAGCAAAACAACTGCATGCAAAAGCGCATCAAATGTGTTTTATTGCAAACTCGGTAAATTTCCCTGTTAACCACAACCCAACTATAATTGCAGTGCAATAAAAATAGCTGCCTATCGTTACTTGGTTTATATTTACCTAAACAATAAAAATGAAAAAAACAATTTACATTTCTATACTGGTAGCAACTCTTGCATGGTCTTGTACTAATAAACCAAAAGAAACTGATGCTGCACCAACAGCAGCAGCAGAAACAAAAGATGCCACCACTACGGTATCTGCAGTTGTCAGTCAAAAATCTAAAGACCAGGCAAAAGCAAAATTAGAAGGCATTCGTGCAAAAGTAATCAGCAAAGAAATGACCATTGGCGAAGCTGCTCAGGAGTATAGCGACGACCCCGGCTCAAACAAAGCAGGCGGACGTTATAATAACATTGCCCGCGGACAGTTTGTACCCGAGTTCGAAAAGGTGGCTTTTGCTTTACAGCCCGGTCAAATTTCCGAAGTGTTCGAAACCCAATACGGTTTTCATTTTGTACAATTAATTGCCAAACATGATGATTTAATTGATGTAAGTCATGTACTAATAATTCCAAAATAGTTTTGATTATATTTACTAAACAAATAAAATGAAAACACTTTGCATTTCCTTTTTGCTGTTGCTTGCCTCTTGGTCACAAGCCCAACAAACAAAAAATTTCTTCGTTAGCGAAGAATCTAAAGCCGCCGCTAAAGAAAAAATAGAAGGCTATCGCCAGCGTGTGCTTGATGGTGAAAGCATGAGTGCAATTGCTACACTTTATAGCGAAGACCCAGGATCTGTTAAAACAGGCGGACGTTACGATAACATTGCCCGTGGACAATTTGTACCCGAGTTTGAAAGTGTTGCTTTTAGGATGGAGCCAGGTGAAATTTCCGAAATTTTTGAAACCCAATATGGTTTTCACTTTATTCAATTAATTGCCAAACACGATAATTTGGTTGATTTACGCCACATACTCGTAAAGCCAAAATAACTTAGGTAAACTATAAGTTTACAATGCTCTTAACGAATCCGACGTCATTAGCATTTCATCTTTTGCTAATTTTTCTTGCAGCCAATTATAGGCCAAATCATAATCATTAAAAAGCTTCATTTCAACAATCTTGTTTCTTTTTGTAAACGGCATCAAAAAATTAGCTAGCAATCTTGTGGCTAACGATGTTATAACAACAGCCTGCGCAATAACATGTTTATACATTTCAGGGTTCATTGCATATTTTCTTGCTTCATCTGTAATAGTAGTATATACACGTGCATCTACTAAGCATAAATATTTGTCGCCTTTAGTTAAACGTATGGCCACTTCATGGTTTTCTATGGCAGCAGCCAAATCAACCTCCGCATCCTCCTTCATAGTAACCAACAGCATATTTTTGTCAAGCATGCGTAACGTAGCTGTATTACAATCAATTGTCTCCATATCAAACCAAATATAAAATTTGTTTCCGTAATAACAAAATGTATAATTTGCACAATTGGTTAAGCATAAATAATTTATATATCTTTAACTAAGTGGCATAAACCTGCTAATATTAAACCTGTACTTTCGTTCAGCATGAGATATATCCTCATCATATTTATTATCCTGTTAAGCCTAAGCGCTTTTGCCCAAAAAGCTTCTCTTAAAAAAGATTCTCTACGAACCGATTCCCTGCAAAAAGCCCTTGTAAAATATACCAAACTTATTGAGGCAAACCCTAATAATGTAAACACTTACATAAACCGCGCTCGCGTAAAAATTCAATTACATAATTATATAGGCAGTGTAGAGGATAATTTAAAAGCTATCGAACTAAAAGCACAAACTGATACTGCTTATACCAACATAGGTGTGGCTTATTCGGGCTTACAAAATTACCCCGAGGCAATTAAAAATTTCGATAAGGCCATACAACTAAATCCAAAAATGTTTAAAGCGTATTGCTTTAGGGGTATAGCAAATAATAGCAGTCATAATTATTTAGCAGCCATAGCCGATTATGATTCGGCTATAGCCATAAACCCAAAATTTGTTGATTCGTATAATTATCGTGGCAACATACAACGTCACTTAAAAAAATATGATTATGCCATGCACGATTATAATAAAGCTATCCAATTAGATTCTAATAATGCTGATGCGTATTTTAACCGTGCCAATATAAAATACGATTTACAAGAGTATAAAAAAGCATGGTACGATTATGCCAAAGTAATCGACCTGCAACCCGAAAATTCACATGCCTTTAATGCCAGTGGCAATTGCAAGTTTGCGCTTAAAGATTATAAAGGTGCTCTGGTTGATTATAACACTTCCATTGAGTTAGATCCTACTAATTATAATGTATTTTATCATCGTGCCAGTTGCCGCTTTCAATTAGATTTGTATGTCGAAGCTATCGAAGATTATACCAAAGTCATCCAGTTAAATCCAAAAAATGCGCATGCTTATTGTGGACGTGCGCACAGCTATGCGCGTTTAAATAATTTCGATTTAGCAATTTATGATTGCGATAAGGCAATCGAACTCAACCCCCGATACGGCGAAGCTTTTTTTCGTCGCGGCAACTTTAAACAAAAAGTGGGCGATAAGACAGGCGCCTGTATCGATTGGGTAAAAGCTGTCGGACTTAATGAGCCGCAAGCAACATACAACATTGCCAAATATTGCAAATAAAAAAATGAAAAAAGTTTTACTCATTTTTATCACCCTGCTAAGCATAAATTGTATTGCCCAACGAGATTCTCTGCTCGTCGATTCTCTAAAACAAGTGGTAGAAATTGATACTCGGTTAATTGAATCCAACCCTTACAATGTAAATGCCTATATAAACCGCGGGCGTGCAAAAGGTCGTCTACGCGATTATGCCGGCAGCATACAAGATAACCTAAAAGCCATAAGCCTAAACCCCCAAAGCGATACCGCATATACAAACATTGGCGCAGCTTATTATGGACTAAAAAATTACGAAGAGGCTATGAAAAATTACGATAAGGCAATCCAAATAAATCCCAAAATGTACAAGGCCTATCGTTTGCGTGGCGATGCAAAAATTCGGCAGATCGATTTTAAGTCGGCGTTTAAAGATTACGATATGGCCGTAAGCCTTAACCCCAAAGATGCTGGCAATTATTTTAGT
>JABDCR010000058.1 GCA_013288015.1 Bacteroidota bacterium
CCATTTAAATTTTGCAGGGAATAATAGCCAGCAAATAAAAAACACAAGAAAAAATACAAAAAAATTAAATGTATTAAACAACATCAGAAGCTGCGTTTATTATAATATTTGCTCCATTCATATGATTAGTTACCTGCGAAAGAAAAACAACTGTGTTTGCAACTTCATCCTTTTCCAGCAACCTTTTTAACGGATGCTTACTAATCATTTCCTCAATAATTCTTTCGTCGGTATCAGATGTAAGATTGGTTAACATAATAGAAGGCGAAATACAATTAGACGTAATATTAAATTGGCCGTTTTCAGTTGCCCAACTTTTCGTTAATGAATGTATATATGCTTTTTGCGCCACATATTCAGATAAACCTGTTGGTGGCCTATTAATAAGATAAGAAGTAAGTATAGTGATAATCTTTCCCGATTTCTTTTTACGGAAAACATTAATTACTTCCTTATTAAGAGTTATTAGCGGTTCAATATTGCTTTTAAATGAATTAGTAAAAACACTTAAATCAGTTTTATGAAAATACTGTTTCTCAATTTTACCGGCAAATGCATTATTTACAATAACATCTAAATTAATTTCACCAATTTTTTTTATAAGCTCCATTACAGAACCCATATCATTAAAATTACAATAAATTGACCTAGTGTTTTTATATCGACTTTCTATATCATTAGCTGATTCTAAAGAATTATGGTAGGTAAAATATACCAATATATCGTTTTGTTGTGCCATTTTCTCAGTAATGCTTTTGCCAAGACCTGATGCACCCCCTGTTATTAGAACAATCATTTTAATATCCCGATTTGAATTTTACCTTTGGCAACCTTTTTCCTGTTTTCATTCTCAAAATAAAATTTAAACTCATATGAGTTAACCGATTCATAAAACTCTTCAATTTTAGCCTCGAATTTTAGTTTTGAATTTACATATACAGGTAAATGAAACTGAATTTCTTGTTTTTGAATAATAACATTTTTTGTGGGTAGGCATTCTCCAATAAAGTACGAAATAAAACCATTAAGAATATTTCCATGCATCACTCTCATTTCGAAACCCTTAGATTGAGCAAATGAATCATCTGTATGTAATGGATTTTTATCTTTAAAAGCTTCAAGAAATAATGAATATACATCACTACTTAAATCAAATTCACGCATAAAAATGCTTCCTTTTTCCATTATAATTACTTACTCTGAATGCTTTTAATCATCTCTCCAACATCTTTCCACTCACGTATTTCCGAGGATGAAAATTTTATCTTGAAGTATTTTTCAATAGCAACAACTAATTGAATATGACTCAATGAATCCCATTCATCAATATCGCTGGCTTTTGTTGCCTCATTAATTAAAATTTCATCGTTATCAAGTACATCTTTGAAAATTTCATTTATTTCGCTTAAAATTTGAGTTTTTTCCATCGTATTAATAATTAGCTGTTATAAAACATTTTTTTTCTTGATAGTTAGAAACATTTAAGTACCATTTACTATTTTCCTCAACAAATCCTAATCTTGCGTAATGGTCTTGAACCATAGCGTTTTTTGACGTCGGAATATACTCGCCACAAATGGTGCTAAAGCCATTTTCTCTAGCAATTTTTATAATAGTATTTAAAGTAAAATTTTCCATCCCTCTTTTTAAAACTCTACAACTCATTAGCCATGTATCAATGAACATAGTATCTTTTTGTTTTAAAAGTATAATCACACTAATTAAACCATTATCTCCAAATTTATCTTTTAGTGTAAAAGAAAGCGATGCATGTTCCTTGGAAGATGATAGTTTCTCTATATCATCCTCGGTATAACGCACCGTTCGTAAATTAAACTGATTAGAACGTTGGGATAGTTGAGCAACACGAGGAGCATTAAATTTATTAAACCCTTTTACCTCAGAAATCATATTTAAATCTGCCAAAAAATCATCTTCGTTGGTGAAACTCTTTTGAGCCACTACTCTACCCGCTTCTTCTTGATATTGCTTGGTTCTGTCTCCATCTTCTTCTGAAAATGAGGCCGTCTCAAATAAGTTAAGCTCCAATAAATGTTCTAAATATAAAGAAGGATCTTCGGGTAACTCGGGGACTAAAACATCGGGAACGTGTGTCCTAACCATATTTCTTTCAAACGGATTATCATCTAAAAAAACCATCGAATCAAATCCAATATTTAAAACACTTTGTATATATCTAATGTTATCCGCTTTGTTATCCCAATTAGCCACAAAAACAGCTATGTCATTAAGCGAAAGAACCATGTCAGGATGTTTCTCAAAAGGTTCTTTTGCGGTTGATTCATTATTTTTACTACAAACAGCTAAAATTATCCCTCGTTCTTTTAATTGTTTTATCCAAAGTTGTAGTTCCGTAAATGCTTTACCTATACCCAAGTCCCCAATTTGAATATTTTCTATTCCATCATCACCAATTATCCCTCCCCACATTGTATTATCTAAATCAAGTATCAAGCATTTTTTAAATTTACCCGAAATGGCTGAAATAATATCAGTAATATTTTTAGCAACCCATGGCAACACATCTAAACTCAACACCATATCGGTGATGTAGTAAATTTTAGAATCGAAACTTTTTTGCTTTCCAAACATAGAACTAATGGCGCAATAATCCATCGTGAAGAAGTTCTTGTTACGGATACTTAAGTTCATTAATTCAAAATTAATTTTCCGAAGCTGGTACGTAAACGATTGCTCCACCTTAGTCGAAAAATTACCAAATACATTATCGTTAATTTCTGAAAAATTAAAATAGATGACTTTTGTTTTTAAATTATTTGTAAGAGTAAAATAAAAATTCTCCACCGTTTTAATATGCTCCTCTGAAAATGTCGTGGCATTCGACTTATCTACCTTATAAAATTTTTTAATTAACTTTTGCGTGCCTTGAAAAATAATTACAAACTCAGGTTTAAATTCATATAATGATGAAGATGTATCAAATATTTGTCTTTCTATTTGGTCAAAATCAGCTTCATAAATTTCAAAGTCATACCCTTCCTCATATGCATAGCCCCTTAAACTCTGAGTTAAAAATTGAGTAGAAGAATCGCCAACAACAGCTACCCTTATTTTTTTTAACGAGGAAAAATCCTTTTTTAAATTTTTCTTTATTTCATTAAAACTCTTCATTATTGTGCACCTGCGCTTCTAAACCAACTAACCGTTTTTGCTAACCCTTCTTGCAAAGTAGCTATGGGTTTAAAGCCAATAGTTTGTGTAGCGAGTGATATTTTTGCAAAACTATTTTTTATCTCCCCCGGTCTTTCAGGTAAATATTGAGCTTTTATTTCAGTTTTACCTAACAGTTTTGATATGTGATTATAAATTTCGTTCACCGAAATAGTTCCACCGCAAGCTATATTCATTACAGTGTGTTTCGGTAATTGGTTGTTCTCGATACAAAGTATGTTAGCTTTTATTACGTTTTGAACGTATGTAAAGTCACGTGTGTTATTTCCTGTTCCGTAAATAATAGGTGCTTTACTTTCCATTAATGAAGCAATGAATTTAGGAATAACAGCCGCATATGGACCATTGGGGTTTTGCCTTTCGCCAAACACATTAAAATAACGTAAGCCAACTGTAGTAATGCCATATAAGTTAGAAAACACTGCTGCGTATTTTTCATTGGTATGTTTACTTACAGCATAGGGTGATAATAGATTACCTGTTTTACTTTCAATTTTTGGAGTTGTTGTATCATCACCATAAACAGATGAGGAGGACGCGTATACAAACTTTTTAACTCCACATTCTTTTGCGGCAAAAAGCATATTTACAAAGCCACTTACGTTTACTTCATTGGTTTTAATAGGAGTTTCTATGCTTCTGGGTACAGAACCTAAAGCCGCATGATGTAACACTACATCGATATCCTTGCAAGCTTTTAAACAAGTAGTTTCATCGGTAATACTGCCTTTTATAAATGTGAAATTTGAGTGTGATTTAAGTGGCTCTATATTTTTTTCAAATCCGGTAGATAAATCATCCAATACAACCACCTTTTGAGCTCCATTAAGGGTAAAATAAGTAGCCAAGTGCGAGCCAATAAATCCGGCGCCACCGGTTATCAATATTTTTAAACCTGATAAACTATTTGTATGAAGAGTAGTTGTTTGTGCCATGGGCTACTATTTATTTGACAGGAATTAAAATTTCCTGTGGTAATTTTACACGAATACTTTGACCTATACTTTCTAATAAAACATCAATAAAGCGGCCTTCTTTACTTTCTACTACAAAACCCTCTATGTTTTTTAGTACGCCTGATGTAATTTTGATTTTATCCCCTTGTTTATAAACATTATTAATGCCTTGTGCTTCCATTTGATAACCCAAGTTTATCAGTTGCTTTAGTCTTTCTATTTCAATATCGCGCACTACAGCTATTTTGCCTTCGCTACGTACAAAATTTACTACACCTTTAGTTTGTATTGTTTTATCTTGTTCTTGCGGAGAGATATAAGCAAATACATATCCACTTATAAGAGGCAACTCCACCATTTTTTTACGATCACTCCACTGCCTCATGGTTTTCTGGATAGGCGTATAAGCTTCTATACCCTTTTTCAATAAACTATCCTGTACTTTTTTTTCCTGACGAGAAGAAACATATAAAGCATGCCAATTTTTACCGCTTTGTATTTTCACTTCTACTCCCTGCATTTTAAACTCTTAATTCTTTCACAGCTCCGCCTCCTCAGTCCCATTTAACTAAGTGAGCTTATATTAAATCATGCCTCTACAAATTCAGCATGATAATTAATCCATTTCTACTTACTCCAAAGGAGCAAGGGGTGCATGCCAGGTTCTTTAATTTTAGTTAAATTAAATTCTTCCGAACCAAAATGCACATATCTAATTTTTTTACCAATTTTCTTTTCTGCTTTTTGTACCTGCTCAAGCAAAAAAGTTTGGTTAATATTATCTCCAACTAAAACAATATCAATAATATCGGTATTTTGACCATTTGCCAACTTTCCAACTAAATAAACTTTGTGCAAATCGCCAATGCGTTGCACTATGTAATCAACAATGTAGTCTAAACCAGTAAGTTTAAGTACAATGCTATTTATATCTTTAAAAAGTGGGTGCTTAGTATTGGCTTTAAATAGTTTTTTATTGCCTTCGCTGTATGAATCTATAAATCCTGCTTTTTCAAACTTGTTTAATTCTAAACGAATACCGTTAGTAGATTCGCCAAACTCTTCTTCCAAGCTTCGTAAATAAGCCGTGGTGTTGCTGTTAAGAAAAAATTTCATTAACAGTTTAACTCGAGTCTTAGATGATATAAGAGTTTCTATCATTATTGAGTAACAAAACTACTCAATATTATAAAAAAAACAAATTATTTTTGGATTTTTTAAATGAAACGGAAAACCACTTAGTATAATGATTTACAAACACTTAATTACATTAAGTGTTTACTTTTTTCTGCGCTTTTTTTCTTTAATAATAAGAGAAAGCTCTCTCCCCGTTTGCCCCTTTACAGAAGTGTTTTCTTGCGCTCTTCGCAAAAGATAAGGTAAAACCCCTTTTACCGGACCATAAGGCACATATTTAGCTACATTATAATTGGCTAATGACAGGTTGTAACTGATATGATCGCTCATTCCCAGCAACTGCGCAAAATAAATTCGCTTATCACTAGGTTGGAGATTATTTTTCTGCATCAGGTCTACCAATAACAAACTACTCTGTTCATTATGTGTACCCGCACAAATGCTTACATGGTCAATATTTTTCACACAAAGCTCCAAGGCCAAATTATAATCAGTATCGCTACCCTCTTTATTTGGTTGTATAGGCGATTGATAACCCAGTTCTAAAGCACGTTTTCTTTCTTTTTCCATATAAGCACCCCGAACTAGTTTAGCGCCAATATGATAATTTTTTTCTTTTGCTTCTTTAATGCACTGTTCTAAATAAACAAACCTATCATGCCTATATAGCTGATAGGTGTTATAAATTATGGCAGTTTCTTTATTAAATTTTTCTTTGTTTTCAGTAGCTAAATCATCAATAGCAGTTTGTATCCAACTTTCTTCAGCATCAAAAAAAATAGACTTTGAAAATTTGTAAGCTTGTTCGCAAATGCTTTGTACACGCTGCTTTACGCGTTGCCATTCCTCCTTTTCAGATTCATTCAGACTTTGTTTAGCACTTACTTTTTCAAGCAAAGCAAAACGCGCTAAACCCGTTATTTTAAAAACACAAAACGGAATGCTTTGGTCATTTTTAGCACGATGAACGGTTTCAATGGTTTCATTCATACAGGCATCAAAATCAGTTTCGGCTTCTTTACCCTCTACTGAATAATCTAAAATAGTGCCTATGTTATATTTTGCAAGCTCTTTAATAGTTTCGTTGCACTCAGCTATAGTTTCTCCACCAACAAATTGCTTATATATAGTGTTTTTAATTATGCCCTTTATTGGTAGGTGCAAACCTAAAGCTAAAGGAGTGAAAACACCGCCAAGCTTCACAAATGTTGGGTTTCCTATAATTTTAAAGAGCCTATATGACCTTATTAAATCAGCGTCACTTTTAGATATAAAGGCCTTTTCGGTATCGTCGAATGAAATCATGCGGGTACAAAGATAATTTTAGAAATGAAACGTCAAGCCTTAAAATTAAAAATTACAACTACGCATTTTAATTACTTTTGTAAGAGCCATGAAACTGAACTCAGCAGGATATTTTGTTTATTTTGAAAAAAATGATTTTAATCATCTAAATCATTTTTTAAAAGAGCATTCTTTTTCAAATATTTTTATTCTCTGCGATAAAAACACGCAAAAATACTGCCTGCCTTTATTTTTTAAAGAGAATAAAGTCTTGAAGGGTGCAAATGTATTTTCTATTTCTTCAGGAGAAAAACATAAAACCCTTGATACTGCGCTCACTTGCTGGAATTTTTTACTCAATAATAATGCAGATAAAAACTCTTTACTTATTTGTTTGGGCGGTGGGGTTGTTTGTGATTTAGGAGGGTTTATTGCCAGTACTTTTAAGCGAGGCATGCATTTTGTTAACGTGCCCACTACCCTATTGGCTACGGCAGATGCATCAGTTGGAGGAAAAAACGGCATCGATTTTAATGGCTACAAAAATTTAATTGGCACCATTACACAACCCGAAGGTGTTTTTATTAATGATTTTTTTTTAAAAACACTACCTGTTCGACACATTAAAAATGGCTTTGCTGAAATTGTAAAAGCAGCCCTAATTGGCGACAAAAAACTGTGGAAAAAGTTTTTGTCTCTGTCCAAATTACCTGAAACTAATCTTACTTCTTTTATACACGATTCGGTTTCAGTAAAAAACAAGGTTGTATTAAAAGACCCAACCGAAAAAAATATTCGTAAAATTTTAAACTTTGGGCATACTGCCGGACACGCCATCGAAACTCATTTTTTAGACAAAAAAAACAGCCTATTGCATGGAGAAGCCATTGCAATTGGCATATGTGTAGAATTATGCTTAGGTAAAATTTTAACCCTTACATCTCCTAAAATAGCTATGGAGGCTTTTCTATTTTTCAAAAAACATTATATACTTCAATTCTTTTCTGAAAAAGAAATAGAGATTTTTATTGGGCTTATGCAGCACGATAAGAAAAATAAAAACGGTGAGCTAAATTTTGCTTTAATAGAAGATGTAGCTAAGCCATTAATAAATATATCTGCCTCAGCACAAGATATAAAAGAAGCTTTTACCTTATATAATAACTTATTGGTATGAGCTCTGTTATAGTTTCTCATCCTACAAAAACTGCAAATGGCACAGTTAACTTACCGGCTTCGAAAAGTATTGCCAATCGTTTATTATTAATGAAAGCTGTTGCCGGTTTTACGGATATTGAAATTCATAACCTGTCAAATGCTCGCGACACACAAATACTTCAAAGCATTTTAAATAATCTTGACACTAATAGCACCATTGATGTGCATGATGCAGGTACCGTTATGCGCTTTTTAACAGCTTATGTTAGTTGCCTAGAGGGTGAATGGGTTATTATCGGTAGCGAACGCATGCAGCAACGCCCAATTGGTGCCCTAGTAAATGTTTTACGTAGTATTGGTGCAGATATAGGATATTTAAAAAACGAAAATTACCCCCCATTAAAAATACGAGGCAAGAAATTAAAAGGCGGTAAAATTGAAATTGACGGAAGCATTAGTTCGCAATTTATTTCTGCTTTATTAATGATTTCTCCTTTATTTACAAAGCCTTCAGAACTTCATATAAAAAACGATTTAGTATCTAAGCCATACGTAGATATGACTTTAAAACTTATGCAACAGTGGGGTATAAAATACACTTGGAAAGAAAATGTTATTTCTATAGATAATAAGCCTTACCAAAAACCAACCGAAAAAGTTTTTGTTGAAAGCGATTGGAGCGCCGCATCTTACTTTTATAGCATCTTATCTCTTGCTAAAGAAGGGGAAATTACGCTTCCTTACTTATTTAAAAACAGCTTGCAGGGTGACAGTGCTTGTATCGAACTATTTACTGATTTAGGTATTTCAACTACTTTTATAAATGATGATGTTGTTCTAAAAAAGACAATAAGCATAAAAAACAAATTTGAATACAATTTTTTACATTGTCCTGATATAGCCCAAACATTAGCCGTTTGTTGCGCAGCCAAAAACATCCAATCTAATTTACATGGTCTGCAAACTTTATCCATAAAAGAAACTGACCGGATTTCTGCCCTTAAAACAGAACTTGGAAAATTTAATATAGAAGTTATAACCTCAACTAATTCTGTACAAATAAACTCAACAATTAAAACTCGGGGAACAAAAATTGAGACTTACAAAGACCATCGTATGGCTATGAGCTTTGCTCCGCTTGCTTTATGTTGTGATACTATTGAAATAGAAAACCCATCAGTAGTAGAAAAATCATTTCCACATTTTTGGGAAGAATTACAAAAAATTGGATTTATTGTCCAATACAAACAACAAAACTTACTTCAGTAAGGTAACTGTTCCTTTATACGAATAACTCTTATTATGGTAATCGGTAGCGTTTATAACATAAACATAAACATCTTCTTTTGC
>JABDCR010000059.1 GCA_013288015.1 Bacteroidota bacterium
GAGTAAGTTATGTTGAAATTAACGGGAGAAAAAAGGGCATCCCAGAAACCCTTTCAGGCATAGAGAATAAACATACAGAGGCAGCTCATCAGCACTAATTGTAATTTACTATAAAATTAAAAAGCACCCTGTAAAAAAGGTGCTTTTTGTGTTTTTAATTATATGCAAAAAATTTTATCCAGTAATAGAAATACATTTGTCTTTTTTTTTATTCTTTCTATGCTATTTTATGGAAATTCTATTAAAAATGGGTTTAGTTTAGATGATTCGTATGTTACTGTAACTAACTACCCTATTAAGGGCAAGAACTATACCCCTAATAATACACTTATATCAAAAGGTTTTAAGGGCATTGGCAAAATATGGCATAGTCATTATGGGTATGGTAATGGCACAGCTTATGATTATCGCCCATTAGTAATGTCTATGTTCGCTATAGAATATGGTATTTTTGGACAGGCACCTCATATAAATCACTTTATTAATGTTATTTTATATGCTGTGGTGGTTTTTTGCCTATTTCTATTTCTAAAAAAATGCTTAGCTGAATATCCGTTTAAAGAGTCTTTTGCTTTAATAAGTTCTATCTTATTTTTAGCTCATCCCATACATACTGAGGTAGTAAATAACATTAAGTGCCGAGATGAATTATTGGCCATGATTTTTATGCTTTTAGGATCTATAAGCTTATTAAAGTTTTTTGAGATTAAACAACCTAAACAGCTTGTTTTTTCAATCATTTTTATGTTTTTAGCATTGTATTGTAAATTTACTGCCGCCATAATTATAGTTCTGGTTCCGCTTACTCTATTTTTCTTTTCAAAGATTAATAAAAAGCAACTAGTTTATGTTTTATTAGGGTCTTTTTTTTGTTTTTTATTGTATCGTAGATCAAGGCATGTGCTAGTTACGGAAAAAGAAGTAAGAAACTTTTTTCACTTTGAAAACCCTCTTTATACTGAACATGTTTCGTTTTACACTAAAGTTTTATTTGCTTTAAAAGTATTTGGCACCTATGTAAAATTGATGTTTTTTCCATATCCATTGCGCTTTTATTATGGTTCATCAATATTTACAACTCAAGTAAATTTATTTGATTTTGAAGTTATTCTGGGTGTAGTCTTTGTTATTGCTTCATCTTATTATTGCTATAAATATCAAAATAAAATAGCTTTTTTCGGTTTGCTCTTTTTCTTGCTTTCTATCGCCCCCTTAATCAATTTCCTTCAACCCGTAGCGGGTGTACTCGGGGAAAGGCTTTGTTTTACAGCATCTATTGGATTTATGCTATTTATAACATCTATTTTGTTTTCGTTTTATAAAACAATTCCAAATCAAATTACAACTCCTTTATTTTTTCAAAAGCCCTTATCATATTTTACCATAGTATTAGTGCTTTCTTTATTTTATATATGGAATAGAAATTCGGCTTGGGAGTCAGAGTTTTCTTTATATGAACATGATGCCCAATATTCTGAAGCTTCAGGTGGGCAAAATAATTTATTGGGCAATAAATATTATGAATTGCTTTTATCTGGTAATACAAAATACACCCAACAGTTTTTAATAGAAAAAGGGTTAAAACATTATAATTTGGCCATTAAAGACGATTCTACACTTTATTCGGCATTCAATAATGCTGGAGTTCTTTATTTTTCATATTTAAACAAGCTCGATGTAGCGCTTAATTATTTTCAACGAGGTATAATTAATAACCCCACCCCATATCCTCAAGCTTATGAAAATCTTGGTAATTGCTATAAGAGAAAAGGTGATTTTATTCAGGCTTTTAAAAACTACAGAATTGCTACCATGCAAAACCCTAAACAATATAAGGCATATACTGAGCTCATGAACTTGTTAATTAGTAGCAAACGCTTAACTCCGGCTTTAACCATTATTAAAGAGGCTGATAAACAGTTTCCTAAGGATTATATTGTTACCTCTCAATATGCAAATTATTATCTATTAAGGGGCGATACTTTAATGGGGATACAAAAACTGGAGGAAGCTTTTACTATCTCTCCCAATAAAAAATTGGCCGAGTATCTTTATGCTAAATGGAATGAGCGTAAAAACATAGAAAAAACCGAATATTATAAAACCCAATACGGGCTTTTACAGCAGTAATTTTAGGCTTTTGAATTTTACAAAATCAAAGGAATTGCGTATGTTTGAAACCTTGTTAAACTAACGACTATTTATGGAAGCAGATATACAAACAGAATCGGGTACGGGTGTTATGGCTCCTATTAAAGAGAAAACAGCTCATCCTAAAGGACTTTGGGTGCTTTTTGGCACAGAAATGTGGGAAAGGTTCAACTTTTATGGAATGAGGGCTATTTTGACCCTGTTTCTTGTCAATTCGCTATTAATGAAAGAGGAAGATTCTTCGCTTATTTATGGCGGTTTTCTTAGTCTTTGTTATTTAACCCCAATGTTAGGGGGCTTTATTTCTGATCGCTTTTTTGGAAACAGAAATTGCATCCTACTTGGAGGAAGCATGATGGCTATTGGTCAATTATTATTGTTTTTCAGTGCTTCTGTTTTCGGAACAAATATAGGACTTGCTACAACTTTATTATGGGTTGCTTTAGGCATAATTATTTTTGGTAATGGCTTTTTTAAACCAAACATTTCGAGCATGGTTGGTAGCTTATATCCTAAGCAAGAGAAAAGCAAATTAGATTCGGCCTTTACTATTTTTTATATGGGTATCAATCTTGGTGCATTTTTAGGGCAGTTTATTTGCCCAATAATAGGCGATGTAAAAGATTCAGATGGCACACGTGATATCCACGCTTTTAAATGGGGCTTTTTAGCGGCTAGTATAGCTATGGTACTTGGAACAGTTGTATTTTATTTTTTAAAAAATAAATATGTAGTTACACCAGAAGGAAAACCTCTTGGCGATTTACCTTCAAAAAATGATGCGTCGCATTATGAAGAAGGCGAGGCTCAAAAAGCAGTTTTTTCTACTAAAGCTTTAGTTCTTTCAGTAGTTTCTTTTATCGCATTATTCTTTGTGTTTCGCTTTTTATTGGACGGGCATAATTTTATTAAAACAATTATTTATCCCATTATTTATGCCAGCGGTATAACCTTAGCCGGTTTAATTATATCAGATACCTCTTTAACTAAAGTAGAAAGACAACGCATTATTGTAATTTATATAGTTTCTTTCTTCGTTATCTTCTTTTGGGCAGCCTTTGAGCAGGCAGGTTCCTCATTAACATTTATAGCTGATAATCAAACCGACCGAAACTTTTTTGGATGGAACATGCCACCATCAATGGTTCAAATTTTTAATGGCCTATTTGTAGTTGCTTTTGCCATTCCGTTTAGTATGTTATGGGATAAACTTCGTGCAAAAAACATGGAGCCTATCTCTCCAATGAAACAAGCTTTTGGTTTAGCTTTAATTGCCATCAGCTACTTTATTATTGCATATAACGTTAAAGATTTAGGCAACAATGGTCTTTTAGCTATCAAATGGCTTATCTTATTATATCTTATTCAAACGGCCGGAGAGCTTTGTTTATCACCAATAGGTTTATCATTAGTTGGTAAACTATCTCCTAAAAGATTTGCATCTTTATTATACGGAGTGTTCTTTTTATCAAATGCTGCCGGATATGCTTTAGCAGGAACTTTAGGTTCTATTTTACCTGCTACGGGAGATAAGTTTACTAAAGCTCAAAAATTAGGCATAGACCTACAAGCTGTTTTAGATAAAAAAATAACCCCAACGGCAGACCAATTAGCCTTGTTAGACAAGAATCAAATAAGCGCTACTAACCCGGTATTTGTAGGTTTTGAGTTACATAACTTATTTGAGTTCTTTATGGTGTTTGTAGTGCTTTGCGGGGTAGCCTCTGTCATTTTATTACTTCTAACTCCATTTTTAAAGAAAATGATGCACGGCGTTAAATAAAATAATAATTAACAATAAAAATATACAGCAAAAAACCATCAACCATGAGCAAAATTAAAGTAGCAAACCCAGTAGTTGAATTAGATGGCGATGAAATGACTCGTATCATCTGGAAATTTATTAAAGACAAATTAGTACTTCCTTACCTGGATGTTGATATTAAATATTACGATTTAGGCATTGAGCATCGCGATGCTACTAACGATCAGGTAACAATTGATTCTGCCGAAGCAATCAAAAAATACAACGTTGGTATCAAATGTGCTACTATTACGCCTGACGAAGCTCGTGTAGTAGAGTTTAAATTAAAACAAATGTGGAAATCGCCAAACGGAACCATCCGTAACATTTTAGATGGAACTGTTTTCCGTGAGCCAATTGTTTGTAATAACGTACCTCGTTTAGTTCCAAACTGGACTGCCCCAATTATGGTTGGCCGTCATGCTTTTGGTGACCAGTACCGCGCTACTGATTTCGTAACTAAAGGAAAAGGTAAATTAACCATTACTTATACTCCGGAAGATGGATCTGCTCCTACTTCTCACGAAGTTTATAACTTTAAAGGTGATGGCGTTGCATTAGCCATGTATAATACTGATGAGTCAATTCGTGGTTTTGCACATTCTTGCTTTAACACAGCTTTACAAAAAGGCTGGCCTTTATATCTTTCAACTAAAAACACCATTCTTAAAAAATACGATGGTCGTTTTAAAGATATTTTTGAAGAAATATTTAATGCTGAGTTCAAAGCTAAGTTTGACGCAAAAGGCATTGTTTACGAACACCGTTTAATTGACGACATGGTTGCTTCTGCCCTTAAATGGCATGGTAACTTTGTTTGGGCTTGTAAAAACTACGATGGTGACGTTCAATCGGATACAGTTGCACAAGGTTTTGGTTCATTAGGTTTAATGACTTCTGTATTAGTTACTCCGGATGGAAAAACTATGGAAGCTGAAGCTGCACACGGTACAGTAACTCGTCACTATCGCGATTATCAAGCAGGTAAAGCTACCTCAACAAATCCAATTGCGTCTATTTTTGCATGGACCAGAGGTTTAGAATTCCGTGGCAAATTAGATAAAAATCAAGAACTTATAAACTTCTGTCATGCACTTGAGCAGGTTTGTGTTGAAACTGTTGAAAGCGGTAAAATGACTAAAGATTTAGCTGTTTGTGTACATGGTAACAATGTAAAATTGGGCGAACATTACTTAAACACTGAAGACTTTTTAAGTGCTTTAGACACTAACCTTAAAAAGAAATTAGCAGCTAAAGTAACTGCTTAATTCTTTTAAACTAATAACAAAAGCCACTTCATTTCGGAGTGGCTTTTTACTTTTACAAAATGACAAAACGAGATTTTTCGCAAATAAACATAGCCAACTACAAACATAGCACACCTATACAAATACGCTTTGTAGACATAGATAAAATGGGGCACGTAAACAATGCTACTATCCTATCGTATTTTGAAATTGCGCGCACCAATTTTTTTGATGATGTAATTGGCCAGCAAGATAATTGGTTTGAACGCGGTTTAATTATTGCCCATACCGATATTGATTATCTGCAACCTGTTTATTTACGTGATGATGTTAAAGCCCTTGTACGTATAGCTAAAGTAGGTACCAAAAGCTTTGATGTAGAGCATATTTTAGTAAAAACTGTAAATGGACAACAAACCATTTGCGCCATAGCAAACTCTATTTTAGTTTGTATGGATTATACTAAAAAAGAAACTATTGAAGTCCCAACCGAGTGGAAAGAAAAGATTAGTGCTTTAAAATAAAAGTTTATTTTTTGTAGGCATTGATTGCCTTACGTACGCTGCTATGCTTAAGCAATAAAGTCTCAGCGCTTTTATAATCAAGATTTAACTCTTTCATCAGTATATTGGTGCCACGCTTAACCAGTTTGTTATTGCTAAGCTGCATGTCAACCATTTTATTGCCTTTAACCCTACCCAGTTTAATCATTACCGAGGTAGAAATCATATTAAGCGTTAGCTTTTGTGCCGTACCGGCTTTCATACGGGTGCTGCCTGTTACAAACTCAGCACCACTTATTACTTCAATGGGATATTTAGCAGTTTTAGCCAACAAACTATCTGCATTACAAACAATGCAACCCGTAGCTATTTTTTTTGCATTACATGCTTTTAAAGCACCTATTACATAAGGTGTTCTACCTGACGCCGCAATGCCAACTACTACATCCTTAGCGTTAATTTTATAGCTCTGTAAATCTTTCCAGCCTTGGTTTTCATCATCTTCGGCAAACTCAACAGCTTTGCGTATGGCGCTATCTCCACCGGCAATAATTCCAACAACCACACCTTGTGCTATTCCATATGTTGGAGGGCATTCAGATGCATCTACAATGCCTAAACGACCACTGGTACCTGCGCCCATATAAAACAAGCGTCCGCCCTTTTTCATTTGAGCAACAATAACCTTTACTAATTTTTCTATTTGTGGAATGGCTTTTTCTACCGCTAAAGGAACAGTTTTATCTTCTTTATTAATGTTTTTAAGAAGGTCACTTACGCCCATCTTTTCCAGATGGTTGTATTTAGAATCGCTTTCAGTGGTTTTAGTCTTAACTGTCATACAAAACTAAGCTGCCATTAAGGAGCCTAAATTTACTTTAGACAGTTTTTGCATAGCGTAATCAAGCGTTACTGTAAATGTTTTTGGCGGATTTTTTTGCGAAGGAACTTCATACATTAAATCTAACATAATAGCCTCACAAATGCCACGTAAACCGCGCGCACCAAGTTTATACTCAAGTGCTTTGCCTACAATTAAATCATATACAGCTTCGTCAAATTCCAAATCAATTTCGTCCATTTTAAACAAACTTTGATATTGTTTTACCAAAGCATTTTTAGGCTCGGTTAAAATACGGCGCAATGTTTTAGCATCTAATGAACTCATGTAGGTTGTTATAGGTAAACGACCTATAAGCTCAGGTATCAAACCAAAAGTTTTTAAATCTTGTGGTAAAATGTATTGTAACATGTTGCCTCTGTCTACTTCACCTGCATTTACTGAAGATGTAAACCCAATAGCCTGTGTATTTAAACGACGAGCAATAATTTTTTCAATTCCATCAAAAGCACCACCACAAATAAATAATATGTTTTTAGTGTTAACCTGTATCATTTTTTGCTCCGGGTGTTTTCTGCCTCCCTGCGGTGGCACGTTAACAATTGAACCTTCTAATAATTTTAATAAACCTTGTTGCACTCCTTCACCTGAAACATCGCGTGTAATAGATGCATTATCTCCCTTACGGGCAATTTTATCCATTTCATCAATAAACACAATGCCACGCTCGGTTGACGGCACATCAAAATTGGCGGCTTGTAATAAACGACTTAATACACTTTCAACATCTTCACCCACATATCCAGCTTCGGTAAGTACAGTAGCATCAGCAATACAAAAAGGCACGTTCAATAATTTAGCAATAGTACGAGCCATTAAGGTTTTACCTGTACCGGTTTCTCCTACTAAAATAATGTTCGATTTTTCTATTTCAATTTCTTCTTTCTCAATAACGTGATTAGGGTTTGAAATACGTTTAAAGTGGTTATAAACTGCCACACTCATCACCTTTTTAGCTTGGTCTTGCCCAATAATATATTCATCCATATACTTTTTAATAGCATCCGGTTTTAACATAGTTAATGTTTGTTTGGCGGTTTCTTTTTGAGATTGCTCGCTTTCGGCAGAAACAATTTTGTATGCCTCTGATACACAAACCTCGCAAATATGAGCACTCTGCCCTGCAATTAGCATTTTTGCACTACGTTTATCTCTACCGCAGAAAGAACAGGTTATAATAGTTTTTGCCATTTTAGTTTTTGAAAATTTTGAATTGTAAAGTTACGTAATTATTGATGTGATTAAAATTTTATGCCCTTTAATCGACGATTGGTTTAAACCAATAGTTAAACAGTAATTGCTATCTGTTTTCTGGCAATAAAACCGCCTCCAACTAAATCATCGCCATCATACATCACACACGATTGTCCGGGTGCAACGCCACTTACTTGCTCATGAAAAACTACATGCAGTTTATTATCTTCAGCATTAATGGTCGCCATAGTTCCTGGGTCTTTATAACGTATTTTGGTACGTCCTACAAAATCATGCGGCATGGTTTCAAATTTAATCATATTGAAATCACGCACGTATAATTGCTGTTCTGATAAATCTTCTTTTGTACCTAACTCCACCGTATTGGTTTCCGGTATAATGTTTTTTACAAATACGGGCTCACCTAATGCAATATCCAAGCCTTTGCGCTGACCAATAGTATAAAATGGATAGCCACGATGGGTGCCCACTTTTTCGCCTTTAAAAATAAAATCGCCACCTTCAACTTTTGCTTCCAGTTCAGGCATTTTATGTTTTAAAAAGGCACGGTAATCGTTGTCAGGTATAAAACAAATATCATAACTCTCAGGTTTGTTAGCCAATTCAGCAAAACCATAACCTTCTGCCATTTTACGAATTTCGGGTTTCGTAAACTTCCCTAAAGGAAATATGGTACGAGCCAAACTCTCTTGAGTTAAACCCCATAACACATACGATTGATCTTTATTAGAATCCAGTCCACGAGAAACCACATAGCGTCCATTTTCTTTACGTACTTGCGCGTAATGCCCTGTAGCTATAAATTCGCAATCAAGCATGTTGGCACGTTTTAAAAGCGCATCCCACTTAATATGGGTGTTGCAAAGCACACAAGGGTTTGGTGTTCTGCCAGATAAGTACTCTTCTACAAAATTATCTATAATGGTAGTTCCAAACTCACTACGTATATCTAATATATAATGCGGAAAACCTAAGTTTACCGCAACCTGACGTGCATCGTTAATAGAATCTAAACTACAGCAGCCTGTTTCTTTAGTGCTACTGCCTGATGATTGATAATCCCAGGTTTTCATTGTAATGCCAATAACTTCGTAGCCTTGTTCGTGCAGCATCATAGCTGTAACCGAACTATCTATGCCGCCACTCATAGCTACCAGCACTTTTCCTTTTTTACTCATTTTATTTTTTGGGCGATGTGTTATTAGTTGTTTTTGGGCGTGGTGGTGCA
>JABDCR010000060.1 GCA_013288015.1 Bacteroidota bacterium
TATTATTTATTAGCCAAATAAATACGTAAACACTAAATTTGCCTTTTTATTAAATTCGTTAAAATGAAAATTTCGTATAACTGGCTTAAAACTCTTATAAATAATCAAGATATAACTCCTGAACAGGTTTCTGTAGCGCTTACTGATTGCGGACTTGAAGTAGAAAGCATGGAGAGTTTTGAAAGTGTGAAAGACATGCTGAAAGGTGTGGTTGTAGGACACGTATTAGAAAAAGAAAAACACCCTAATGCTGATAAACTTAGCTTAACTAAAGTTGATGTGGGTAATGGAACCATATTAAGCATTGTTTGTGGCGCGCCTAATGTGGCTGCTAATCAAAAGGTTTTAGTATCTATGGTTGGTAGTGTGTTACATACATTTGGAGGAGAAACCATTGAGATTAAAAAATCTAAAATTAGAGGTGAAGCCAGTGAAGGAATGATTTGTGCTGAAGATGAATTAGGCATAGGCCAAAGTCATGATGGAATTATGATTTTACCGGAAAATACTGTTGTTGGTACACCCGCTGCAGAATATTTGAATTTATATACCGATACCATTTTTGAAATTGGATTAACCCCTAACCGTGGTGATGCAGCTTCTCATATTGGCGTTGCGCGCGATTTAGTGGCTGTGCTTAATTGTCAAACAAATTCAAACACTAGCCAAACACACCTTAACGGAATTAAAGAATTGCCTGCACCATCAGGCATCTTAACTATTGATGTAAAAGTTGAAGAACCTGCTGCTTGTAAACGTTATAGCGGCATTGCTATTAGCGGCATTACAGTAGCCCCATCTCCACAATGGTTAAAAAATTATATTAATGCCATTGGTTTACGTTCAATTAACAACATTGTTGATGTAACCAATTTTGTATTGCATGAATTAGGACAACCATTACACGCTTTTGATGCACATGCCATTGAAGGAAATAAAATTATTGTTCGTAGAGCACAAGAGGGAGAAAAATTTGTTACGTTGGACGAAGTTGAACGTACACTAAAATCAACGGACTTAGTAATTGCCAACGCTAAAAATGCCATGTGTATTGCGGGTGTATTTGGTGGTTTACATAGCGGTGTTACAGATAAAACAACGGCTATATTTTTAGAGTCGGCTTATTTTGATGCTTCTTCGGTTAGAAAAACATCTAAGCATTTAGGTTTAAAAACTGATTCTTCTTTCCGTTTTGAAAGAGGAACCGATCCTGAAATGATTATAAATGCTTTAAACAGAGCAGCTAATATTATTTTAGAAATTGCCGGTGGGCAAATTTCATCAGCTATAGTTGATGTTTATCCTGAAAAGGTTGAACCATTTAAAGTTGCTTTTTCTTACTCAAACTGCGATAGTTTAATTGGTAAAGTAATTGATAGAAATATTATTAAAAACATATTGCTTTCGGTTGGAATAGAGATTATTCAAGAAGGTGCAGATGGACTACTGTTACATGTTCCTCGTTACAAATATGATGTTACGCGTGAAGCAGATGTGATTGAAGAAGTGTTACGCATTTATGGAATGAATAATGTGGAGTTGAGTGGAAAAATTAGTTTCTCCATGTCGGTTAACCAACCAATTGTAACCAATAAAGTTGACACAGAAATTGCAACTGTATTAGCCAACCAAGGGTTTTATGAAGCTATGAGCACTTCGCTTACTAAAAGCTTATATACACAAAATGATGAAGATGTAGTACCAATGCTTAACCCATTAAGCAACGATTTATCTGTATTACGCCCTACCCTGCTTTATGGTATGTTAGAAGCTATTTCATATAATATCAATCGTAAAACATCTGATATCAAGTTATTTGAATACGGAAAAACCTATCATAAAAAACAAAGTGGCGAGTTTCCTTATAGCGAGCAAAAGCAAGTAGCCCTTGTAATTAGCGGTAAAAAGCATGAAGCAAACTTACATTCACCAAAGCCTGATAATGTAAATTTCTATACTTTAAAATCATATATAGAAGCTGTTTTTGCTAAACTGGGCATTACTTATAAAGCTCAGAATGCAGAACACAAGCTGCTTTCAGGCGTTTACCAATATCAGGTTAAAAACAAAGTAATTGCTATTGTGGGTGAGGTGAACAAGTCTGTTTTAAAAAGCTTTGAGGTTAGCCAGCCAGTATTTTATGCTGAGTTATATTTAGATGTTATTTATAACTTGGCATTTAAACCAGTTACGTATGTTGAGGCATCTAAATTCCCGGCTGTTAAACGCGATTTAGCTTTACTAATTGATAAGCAAGTTACTTATGCAGAACTTGAGAAACTGGCTTTTGAAACCGAGCGTAATTTTTTAAAAGAAGTCTCTCTCTTTGATGTGTATGAGGGCGATAAAATTCCTTCAGACAAAAAATCATATGCGTTAAGTTTTACCTTACAGAACGCTGAAGCCACTTTAACCGACAACCAAATCACCAACACTACTAACAAATTAATTAAAGTTTTTGAAGAAAAGTTAAATGCTTCAGTTAGAAGTTAATAATTTGATAATCAAATAATTAAATATTTTTAATAAAGTATAATTCTAGTTTATTAGTGGCTTACTAACACATTTCCAACGGCTTATAAACAGTTTATGAGCAGAGTTTTAGCCATATCTTAAATTAGACCAAGGTGGCTTTTAAGTAGTCCAATAAATAGAAGTGTTAATAAATAGTCAGTATCTTTGTGGCTCACCAATTTATAGCCATGTTTGAAATTTTAAATCATTTTCAGAAAAAATTTAAACCGCTTACTAAAGAGGGTTTACGTTTTCAGGGTCTTTCGTTAATTGACGTAAAGCGCAAGAAACATGTAATTATGATTTCAAAACCATTTGTGTTTGATAATCGTAAATTACCTAAAGTGTATGACGGATTAGAAATTAAAGCTAAAATTGAAGGAGATCTTCCTGAAGAATTTAAAGTAGACGCAAGAAGAGAATACATTTGGGCACCACAACGTTTTGAAAATTTTGTTGACCGTTGTTCAGATGAAATTCGTAAGAAATTTAAAAAACCAGATATGAGTCGTGAAGAAATGCTTGACGCACTTGCTTTTGGTAATTTTGATGCGCATAAGAAGAAATGTACAGAGCTTTTGAATGAGGGTAAAATTCCACCTCTTTCGTTAAACTAAAAGTGGTTTTATTATTTAATAGGGTTAAACTTAATTCTACTTTTTGAACCAGAGAATCCTGCCTAACGGCGGGATTTTTTGTTTACAGATGTTTGTAGAATATTAAATTTCAGAGATGTGTTTAGCTGTAGCTAACAATAACTCTTCCTCAAAAGGGCGGGCCATTAATTGAAGTCCGAAAGGCATATTTTGTTCATTAACCCCTGCCGGTATAGATATAGCAGGTACACCTGTAATGTTAGCCTGTACTGTATAAATGTCTTCTAAATACATTTTAATTGGGTCAGCACTATTGGCACCATGTTCAAATGCAACTCCGGGTGTTGTTGGCATTAAAATAATATCGTAGTCTTTAAAAATAGCTAAGGTTTTATCTCGTACCACACGGCGCACTTGCTGTGCTTTAGCATAATAAGCATCGTAATAACCTGCGCTAAGCACAAAAGTACCTAACATTATACGGCGTTGAACTTCTTTACCAAAACCTTCTGTACGTGATTTTTTAAAGGTACTTTCTAAATCGGTTGCATTTTTACTTCGATAGCCATAAGGCACACCGCCAAAACGACTAAGATTAGACGAAGCCTCGGCTGTTGTAAGTACATAGTAAGTTGGCACTAAATATTCCAGTTCCTTAAAATCAACCCCATCTACTGTATGGCCTTGTTGTTTAAGTTTTTCAATAGTTTTGGTGATATTGCTTTTAATAGCTGGTTCAAGTGCCGGGTTATCTAAGCAATCATTTATATAAGCTATTTTTATTTTTTTGTTTGATGTTGCTTTTGAATATTCGGTAACCGGTTTAGATGAAACCGTACCGTCAAATTCATCCGCACCGGCAATAATTTCAAGCACTAAAGCAGCATCATCAATAGTTTTAGTAAGTGGTCCTATTTGATCGAATGAAGAAGCATAAGCAATTAAACCCCAACGAGAAACCCTGCCATAAGTAGGTTTTAAGCCCACTACACCACAAAAAGACGCCGGTTGACGAATACTCCCACCAGTATCACTTCCTAACGCTACATGTACCAAATTTGCTGCAACTGCAGCAGCAGAACCACCAGAAGACCCTCCTGGGACAGTTTTTTCATTCAATGGGTTTAAAACTTTGCCAAAGGCTGAGTTTTCGTTACTGCTACCCATGGCAAATTCGTCGCAATTTGTGCGACCAATAATAATGGCATCTTGGGCCAACAAACGCTCCACAACCGTAGAACTATAAAGTGAAGTAAAGTTTTCTAAAATTTTTGACGCAGCAGAAACCTTGTGGTTTTTATAGCAGATATTATCTTTTAATGCTATAATAACCCCGGCCAAGCGACCTGCTGTGCCTGCTTTAATTTTGGCATCAATCAAATCAGCTTGTTTTAAAGCCGACTCATTAAAGGTTTCTAAAAATATATTAAGGTGCTTTTTCTCTTCGATAGAAGATAAGGAAGCATTAACTAAATCTTTACAAGTAGTTTTGCCTTGCCTTAAATCGTTTTGAAGCGAGGCAATGCTTTTAAATGTGTACACAGAGTTTACTTTTTGTCGGTTTTCTCTATAGATGGAGTGCTTTCTTCCCCTTTAGAGGCATCTTTAAATTCTTTCATGCCTTTACCTAAGCCGCGCATTAACTCAGGAATTTTTTTACCGCCAAATAACAATAATAAAGCAGCTAGAATTAAAATAATTTCTCCGGTACCTAATTTCATGATTAAAAGATTTAATTTTGAATCACAAAGATAACACAATTTATTGTAAACCTACATGTTAAAAAAGATTGAACACATTGGTATAGCCGTTAAAAATCTGAAAGAAAGTAACGAATTATTTAAAAAGCTTTTTGGGAAAGACTTATACAAAGTTGAAGCTGTTGAAAGCGAAAAAGTGTCAACCTCTTTTTTTATGTTGGGTGAGAGTAAAATTGAGCTTTTAGAAGCTCAAAACGAAAATTCAGCCATTGCCAAATTTATTGAAAAACGCGGCGAAGGCATACATCATATGGCTTTTGAGGTAGATGATATTTATGCTGAAATAAAAAGATTGCAAGCCGAAGGGTTTGAAATTTTAAACCCAGAGCCTAAAAAAGGGGCTGATAATAAACTGATTTGTTTTTTACACCCAAAAACTACTAATGGGGTTTTGATAGAAATGTGTCAGGAAATTAAATAGATTTTATGATTTAAAAGAAATCATATCGAAAGGCTCATTTAGGATAAATGAGTAGCTACGTCCTGCTTCTTCAATATCCTCATCATCTTCGTTATAGTACCATTTAAATGTTACTTCAACACCTTTTTCTTTTAATTTTTGAACTGTTTTCATTAACTCCAAGATATAGCGAGCGCTACCCGTATTAAAGAAATGAAGTTTAACTGTAAGCGAGAATTGTTTTATAGGATTCTGTTCAATAGAATGTATAAAGTTAATTACCGGTTTAAAAAATTCATGCGTTAACTCCGGTATACATATACCTTCTAACACTAACTCATTATTGGTAGTATTAAAATTTACTTTCGGCGTTTTCTCTGTTGATTCTATCGATAGATTCATTCTTCCTTACAAATTTAAACAAAAAATTAAATTTTAACTATTTGTTTTTGGTTTTAATAAACCTTTTAATGAATAGCCAATTACACAAATATCATCTGTTTGACTACCATTTTTCTTCCACTCTATATGTTGTTTCCACAAATAATTTTTTTGTTTACTAAATGGCATATCTTCAATATCAAGCAATGTAAGCTTAAATCTACTCTTACTGTACTTTTTTATGTCTGTTCCGTTAAATTGATCAAAATAACCATCGGTGCTCATATATATTTTTAGGTCGTCGTGCAGTAATCTAATTTGTGTGGTAAACTGTGTATTAAGTCCCGATGCAATTCCACCAATAGGTATACGGTTACCTTTAATTTCGTTAAGCCCTCCTTTGTTTACCAAATATAAGTTGTGCATGGCACCGCTATATAACAACACCCCATATTTTAAATCAAGTACACAAAGTGATACATCCAATCCATCTAAAATCTCATCGGCTTGTTTGTATTGGTTTAATGATTCCTTAATTTTTCTATTTAAAAAATCAAGTATTAAACCAGGGTCAAACATATTATATTCCTTAATAGCCTGCGAAATAATGTTGCTACATAAAATACTTAACAAAGCTCCTGAAACGCCATGCCCTGTACAATCGCCAAGTGCCACAAAAATTTTATCGTCTTTACGATAACACCAGTAAAAATCGCCCCCAATAACATCACGTTGTTTTAAAATAATAAACGATTCGGGAAGCATTTCCTTCATATACGATTCGGGCGGCATAACTGATTGTTGTATACGGCGCGAATAATCTATATTATCTGAAATATCTTTATTTTTTTCGGATAACTCCTTACGATAGGTAATTTGCTCTACTCCCAATTGTATAGATTCTGCCAAATCTGTAAGTATTTGAATGTCTTGCTCTGAAAACGTATCTGGTTTAGAAGACAATACAGATATAGTTCCTGTTACATGATTGCCTCTTTTAATGGCTACACTTAAAAAAGAACGTGTATTAGCTTTTATGGTGTCATCTGGAAAACTATTTATGTTTTCTATTTGTGATGGTTTTACACTGCTATATAATAAGTAATCTTTTTTATCGAAAGCATTATAATTAAAGGCGTCTTTACCAATTTGAAGATACTGTTTTATGGACGATGTATGTATATCGTAATAGAAAGTCTCTAATTTCTTATTTTGCTGATTATGAAACGTTACAAAAGTGCTTTTGTATTGATTTATACTAGTACACAACTTATATAGTACCGAGTTTATTAAATCGGTTTGACTTTTAGCGTTAATAAATTCTTTTTTAATTTTATTTATTACCTGTAATCTTTCAGAATAACTTTGTATTCGAATATTTTGTTGCTCAATAGTTTCTTTATTGTTTATCTGACTTAATGTAATAGCAACTGCATCTGCTATTTGGCGGGCAAAATTTATATAATCCTCATCAAATAAATTTTTATGTTCAGATGCTAAATTAAATGCGCCGGTAAGTTTTCCGTTAAAAAATAAAGGAGTAATAAGATATGAGTTGATGCCTAATTTTTTTACTATATCATCACTCTTAGAATGTTCACCAGAATTATATAAATCATCAACTTTAAAATATTGATTGTTTAATAAATTGGGGAGACTTCTATAATCAGATGCGGGAAGAACCTGTAAATCTATTTGTTTCTGATCGGGCTTATACTCATATAAATAGGCTGTTTTTATATCATCATCAAATAAAGTAAGTGTAGCACGTTTAGCATCGGTAATTTTCAACCTCAATTCAGTTAATAAACGTTCTATTAAATCTGTTTTTTGAGTAGCTTCTAAAATTATTTGCTTTACACCATTTAATAACTCCAATTTTTCTGAATATAACTGAATTCGTTTATTTTTTTCTTCAATTTGTTTTTGGGCTTCTACCCTATCGGTAACATCTCGGCAAATAACATGGAAACCGATAATTTTATCCCCATGTTTTTCATCACGATATAATTTAGCTGACTGTCCTACCCAAACCTCTTTTCCATCTTGCGTAATAATTGGAAGCTCTATATAGCTTTCCTCTGTTTGAGTTTTTAATTGCTTTCGGTAAAAAACAGTTATTTCTTTTTCATAGTCTTTTCTGATTAAACGATTAAAACGCATGTGTAATAACTGCTCGTTGGTATATCCAATAATGCGTGCACCAACTTCATTTACATAGGTAAATAATCCATTTATATCGGTAGTATAAATAATGTCGCTTGCGGCCTCAACAATATGCTGATAGCGTTCTTCAATCTCTTTTTTATCTGTAATATCGATGCCAATACCAACTACAAGGTTGTTTTCAAAAAAACTATTTTCCCATTGTATCCATCTGGGAACTCCCTTTTTATCAATAATTCGTTCAACCGAATTACGTTCTATGTTTCTACCAACAACACTATCTTTTACTGTTTGGTTATGATTTTCATCATCAGATCGAATTTTCCACCAACCATCACCTAAAAGCTCTTGCTCGGTATAACCTAAAATTTGTTCGAAATTTTTTGATACAAACACAATTTCTCCATCTTTATTTGAAGCAATTACTAAGGAGTTACCAGTATTAATGGTTGTATCAGCAAAAAATAGACGATCGTATAAATTTAACTGTACCTGTATGCTAACTAAGGTTAGTATAATGGAGGTGATAACAATCATCATAAACATACCCGGGCTATATATCGGGTTTTTTACTGCAAAAAATAAAAATGTACTTGCCAATATTACAAGTGCGGCATATATAGCAAAGGGTTTTATTTTATTAACCACTAAATGTGCTATATTTATTATAAGAACCAAGCCCATAAAAAAATAAGGTGTTAAATTTGAGAGATAAGAAAGTAAAATATACAACCCCGTTATAATATAAAATGCACCTATCAGGATTATCCTTCCATTTATTTTTATAAACCTTGATGTATAGGTTAGTAACATTAGCATTAACATTAGTGCTCCAACCGCTATTTGATAAAACAATTTAGCATCGTAATCATCATTAATAGCAGCATAAACAAAAGCGCTGACAGGCACTAATATGGCGCCACAAATAAGTATAATACGGGTGTTGGGTAAATTATAACTTACGTTAGACGATTTTATTAAATCGTCTTTATAGCTTTTAAAAAACCGCAAGAAAAATGCAATAATGCATGTTAATAATGCAAGTACTAAAACTAAAAAACTATTAGTTTTCCAAAAAGGCACTTCTATTTCAAATGAAAATTCAGCCGGGGCACTCCAGTTTCTACCATCAAAAGATACGGAGACAAAAAAGGTATATTTTCCATCGGATAAATTTGA
>JABDCR010000061.1 GCA_013288015.1 Bacteroidota bacterium
TAAGTCTAGAATCCTTTTAGTGTTATCATATTCATCTTCAATAACGGCTGTAACCTTTGGTGTTAGTAACTCTTTAAACTTTCGTTGTAATTTAGTAATTAAATCCTGTGAGTTTGAAAAGCTGTCAACTGTATGTTTATCTTTTAGAATAGCTTTAAAATTATTCAGTTTATTAATTTTATCATACTGTATAAGGTTAGGTTTAACAGTTGATGTATCTTCATCAATAAGGTAAATTAAAATTTCTTTATTTTGCTCTATGGCTTTTTCATATTCTAATTGAGAATAAGATTTTTTGCTAATGGGTTCTTCGCTGCCATATCGCATCCCTATGATTCCAACATATATATCTGATTGTTCAACTTCAGATATGCAAGTTGCTAATGGGTTGGATTTTCTTGCCCCAAATTGCTCCATCCCTTTAACAATTACATCAAATTTTTCAAGGCAATCCCAAACTTTTTTTCGTTCTTCTTTAAGATCAAGAAAAGTTGACGATATAAAAACTGTTTTTCTCATTTAGTCTTTCATAAGAAGTTAATAATCAAGGTAGACTGATACAGTATAAATATACATAAATTGTTAGACTGTCCTCCCGAAATATTCTCCACAACCGCCACAATTCTCAAACTGGTAGGGTGGTACAAAACCCTATACCCCTTTATTCCACCCCCCAACTTTATAAATAAATAATAATAAGTAAGTACAAAAATTAGGGGGGTGGTACAATTTGCCTACGCAAATTGTACCACCCTAATTTTTAGCTATGTTTTTTTATATAAAAAGCTGCCAAAGTAATAGTTCATTCCAAAGTGTGGAATAGTACATACATTTTGTACTTTTACAAAAAATATATAAAACATGAAAAACGTACCCAACCTAAACAACACCAACATTACTTTTAAGGACATACAAGCCGAAATAAGTAAACATTTGCTATTGCTTGATAACATGGCAGATACTTGCGAAGCCTACCGCATAACCGACGACACACAAATTGCCGAGCCTGTGCCTGTTATAACCATTAATAATGAAATTATAAGCACCGAGGGTAACCTAACCACCATTAGCGGTGCCAGCAAAAGCGGTAAAAGTGCTTTTACCAGCATCCTTATGGCAGGGGCTATCAGTACAGATGGTGTAATTGATGGACTTGAATATGTAAGCGTGCTACCCAACCTGCATAAAAAAGCCGTTATACACATTGATACCGAACAGGCAAAGCATAAACACAAAAACAATTTACTATCGGTTTTAAGGCGCGCTAATATAGAGAGGTGTCCCGATTATTTTTTGTCGTATAACATACGCCAGTTAGAGGTTGCCCAATACACTCAGGTAACTACAGATATTTGCGAACGCGCCTGGCAAAAATATAAAGGCATACATTTAATAGTAATTGATGGCATAGCCGATTTTATAAGCGATGTAAACGATGCCGAACAAAGCACCGCCATTGTAAAATATTTTGAGGAGCTGGCTATAAAATACCAAACACCTATTATTGTAATAGTACACACCAACCCCGGTACTGATAAAGAGCGTGGGCATTTAGGCAGTCAGTGTCAACGCAAATGCGAAAGCCTGCTGATGGTAAAAACCGAAGGCAACATGTCGTTTATTGAGCCTAAGTTACTGCGCATGGCAGGCAAAGCCAATATACCCAACATACAATTTATGTACGATAAGGATAGGGGTTACCATATTGGTTGTGGGGTAAGGGCTGCCAATGCCGATGATAAAATTGTACAAAGAATAACCAGGCTGCGGGACTTATGCGGCGATGTTTTAGGCGGGCAAAAATCTTTGCGCTACCAAAAGCTTATAGAAGAGATAATGATACAAACTGGCAAGTCAATGAATGCAGTTAAAAGTCTTTTTAAAGAATTAAAGGCGCACAAATTAATTGTAAAAGGCGAAGACAATTATTGGAGATCTGAGCATAAATAAATGGGGGGTGGAATAAAGGGGTATAGGAAATTGTACCACCCTACCAGTTTTATACTATTTTTAAATACTTATCGGGGGTTAAAAAAAACTTATTTATGTAGCCGTCTTTCCATTTCAGGCAAAAGGCAGCTAAGTCGGCAACGTAAACTATTTGGCAAATAACATCTTCGCCTTTATGGTAAAAGGTAACATAATCTCCTTCGTGTAATTGGTTGCCTTGTTTATCAACCATGCCTATAAATTGCCCATTAAACATAAAGCAAATGTATGAATTATGTAACTGTTTGTAAAAGTTATGTAACACTATCCAATCACAAAGGCTGCACTTTTGTATTCATAATTTAAACAATTTAAAAAAAACGTAAAATGAAAAAAACAACATTAATAGCAGGTGCTTTATTATTTATTGGCGCATCTTTATCATCTTGCACAAAAAATTACACTTGTACTTGCTCAAAAACCTACACAACCGGTAACGGAAGCAGTACAAAAAACTATTCGATTTACACGTATGATGATACTAAAACAACCGCTACAACCCGTTGTAATGCTAACGAAAACACAGGAAGCGATTTAGGTGGCAATTACAGCATTAACTGCTCAATCGAGTAAAAATTATTTAATCTATCTATTATGAAATCAAAAAATGTATTGCTATCAATTTTGTTAAGCGGATTTATGACTACGGTTGTAGCTAAGGCTCAGCAAAAATCCGACTCTATACAAACCGCTATGGATAATCAGCAAAAAGCCGATAATCAAAAGCTAAAAGAAGCAAAGGCAACCGAAAAAAGAAACGACGATTTACAAAAAGCCGAGAAAAAAGTAGATAACAAATCGGCTGAAGTACAAAAAGCCCAGGATAAGGCCGATGTAAAGTCTGAAAATTTAAGTAAATCGAAAGATAAAACAGCGGTAAAAGCAGAAGATTTGAGAAAAGCTGAAGACAAAACAGCCTTAAAACAAGAGGAGTTGCGCAAAGCCGAACGTAAAGTAGAAGTAAAAACCGAAGAGAAACACCAAGCCGATAAAAAAGTAGAGGCCATAAAAAATACGGCAAAAAAACCGTAGTGTTTTATTAGCAGGTACAAAAAGCTACAAGGTAAAAAAGGGTGGAGGAATTTTAATTTTATCCACCTTTTTTATATAGCTACTTATAGGTGGTTTAGTTTTAAAATAAAAAAATTATAACGTTATGATATTAGCAAAAGAACAAACCCTTATTGATTATTATAAAGCAGCAAGTGTAAGAAACTTTGAGCAAAACATAACAGATGTATTTAATAATAAGGTTAAGAAAGTAGAAAATGAAATAACACACTTAAAAAAATTAGTAGCCCTTTATGAAGCTATTTTTTTAAACTAAGTTTAATGCTTGTATTTATTTGCTGGCCTCTTTTTTCTTTAGGGTTAAAAAAGAGTAACGCAAGCCAAGGGTTATTTGCTGTGTTTTCCAAATGATTCCTTTGATGTGTTCGCTGGGGTAAATATTATTAAATCCATAATAATAGTTGCCCTCTATAGCAAACTTGTTTGTAAAGTGGTATATAATGCCTACGGTTTCACCAAAGTCAACATCTTTTATGGGTAACCTTTTATAATTATAAGTAGTAGTACTTGGGGTTAAAACAAAACCATAACCTGATGCATTATTGGTGTAACTGTCTTGTTCTATATATTGTGCTTTACTCAAAAGTCTAGCCGAAAACTGCATGCCAACATTAAATGTAATTTTTTTTACGTTTATGCCATAATGTACGGGCAAACTTAAATACGAAATATGCTTTGATATAGTGTAGGTTGAATTTATAGGACTTGTGCTTCCATTTAGGTTATATGCATAACCCAAAGTATCAACAATTTTTTCTTTGCTTTCTATTTGAGTAAAAAGTAATTCTATACCAAAAACTTCGTGCGCTCTAACTGGTAAATTATAAAAAAAGCCAACCTGCCCCGATGGTTTAAAATAATTAGTGTGTGTTTCAATGTTGGGGTCATAAATTTTATCTGTAATCATGCTAAGCCCACCATTAATTTTAAAACCAAAACTAGGCTGTGCTATAAGAACTATATTAAAAACTAAAAATAAGGTTAGAGTTGAAAGTCTTTTCATTTGCTAACCTCTTTTTTCTTTAGGGTTAAAAAAGCATAGCGCAACCCAAGGGTTATTTGTTGAAATTTCCATACAGTTTCGCTGTTTCCGTTTAATTTAGCATTTCGATATAAGTTGCTAAACTCATAATAATAATTGGCCTCTATGGCAAATTTTGGGCTTAGGTTATATGTAATACTGGCTGTTTGCCCAAAGGCACCATCTTTTACATATAATTTGTTGGTTTTATAAGTGGTAGTGGTTGTAGCACCCGAAAGGCTAAAATAACCCATAGAGTCAGCGGGGCTTTCTACTACTGATTTTCCGCTTCTGGTAAGTGCAACAGAAATTTGTAAACCAACTTTTATTGTAAACTTTTTAATAGTTACTCCGTAATATACAGGCAGGCTTAAGTAAGAAATGTTATGAGTAATAGTACTGGTAGAAACTAATCCGCGGGTGTTTCCATTTGCACTATACCATTCAAGTGTATCAACCTGTTTTTCTTTTCCTTGTATTTGACTGTATAATAACTCTACACCAAAAAATTCATGTGCTCTAATATGTAAATTCAAAAAAACGCCTGCTTGACCCGATGGCGCAAAATAAGTTTTTTGAGTACTAAAAACAGGGTTGAACGAGTTATCAGAAATACGACTTACACCACCATTAATTTTAACCCCAAAACTTGGCTGCGCTATAACCGCTACATTAAAAACTAAAAATAGGAGGAGGGTTGAGAGTTTTTTCATTTGCAGCTATAAATATAGGGGAATAAAACTAAAGACTTTCTAACCAGTTTTTTTAAATGGGAGTAAAGGCTTATTTCTGTTCTAATGTATCAAAATTTACATCAGCTCCAAGGCTTCCATCCTCAAACCAAGTTTTCCAAATTCCTATTTTTTTATCCTGCTTTATTACCCCTTCATTTTTTTTATTTCCATTAGAGTACCAAATAGTAAAAAAGCCATCTGCTTTTTGTTTTATATAGGTGCCTTCCATTTGTTTATTTCCATTTGGATAAAATACAACAGCATGCCCATCTGCAAGCCCATTCTTGTAATTCATGTCTGATTCTATATCTCCTTTTTCATTCCATTCTTTCCAATTACCCTCTTTATGCTTGTTTATCATTATTCCCTTTGCTCTTATACGACCATCATCATCATAAACTAAAAGTGTATCAGATAAAGGTTTTTGTACAGCATTAGTATACTCTCTATTATACCAACCTAATTTTGTAAAAATAAAAAGTGAAAAAATACAGGAAGCAATAATAATGTTTAAACCAACAAATGAAAATAAGGAAGCCAACAAATATTTTTTTCTATATGTAAGCTTTTTGTATGGAACCAAGGCTACTATAAACCCAATTATAAAACCAATTATATTAAGACCAACTAAAAAAAAATTTAAACTTACACTAAATGATATAGCTCGATTAACTAAAGGAGTGAATGCAATATTTACAATCAACAACAATACTATGGATATAATTAATTTCTTGTATGACTTACTTAAGTCAACTTCTTCGGTCAAGTTATTTGCCATATTACATTATCAATAATATTTCTATCCCAAATATAACTAAAACCTTAAAACAACAACGGCGGACATTTGTCCGCCGTTATGCTTTAAATGCAATATAAAGCTAACTACTTCCTGCTATAGTTTGGTGCCTCACGGGTAATAAATACATCGTGTGGGTGGCTTTCTGTAATGCCCGATTGTGTTATGCGTATAAACTTAGCTTGTTGCAAAGCCTTAATATCTTTAGCACCGCAGTAACCCATGCCGGCACGCAGGCCGCCAATTAGCTGGTAAATTATTTCGGATACCATGCCCTTGTAAGGCACACGCCCAGAGATTCCCTCGGGTACCAGTTTTTTAATATCATCTTCCACATCTTGGAAATAGCGGTCTTTCGAGCCCATTTGCATGGCTTCAATTGAGCCCATGCCTCGGTACGATTTAAACTTACGTCCTTCGTAAATAATAGTCTCTCCCGGCGATTCGTCCATGCCTGCAAATAAAGAACCCAGCATAACCGAGCCTGCACCAGCTGCAAGTGCTTTAACAATATCGCCGCTAAAGCGTATACCGCCATCAGCAATTAGTGGTATGTGTTTGCCTTTTAGCGCATGTGCAACCTCTAACACCGCAGATAGCTGCGGAACACCCACACCTGCAATAACACGCGTAGTACAAATAGAACCCGGACCAATGCCCACTTTAACACCATCGGCACCTGCTTTAACCAAAGCCAAAGCGGCTTCGCCGGTGGCAATGTTGCCTGCAATAATTTGTGTATGCTTAAATGTTTTTTTAACCAGCTTAACCATATCAATAACACCCTTAGAGTGTCCGTGTGCAGTATCAATAATCATGGCATCAACGCCCGCTCTTACTAAAGCTTCGGCACGTTGCATGGTATCGGGTGTAACCCCAAGGGCAGCAGCTACACGCAGGCGTCCCATTTCGTCTTTACAGGCGTTTGGGCGCACTTTAATTTTTAGTATGTCTTTGTAGGTTATAAGGCCAATAAGCTTGTCATTTTTATCTACAATGGGTAATTTCTCTATTTTATAATCCTGTAAAATTTCTTCGGCTTTTTTTAGGGTTATGCCATGTGGTGCAACAATAGTTTTAGCACGCTTGGTCATAACTTCGCGTACAGGGCGTTTATGGTTTTTTTCAAAACGTAAATCTCTGTTAGTTATAATGCCCGCTAATGTTCCGTTACTTGCTACTACCGGTATACCGCCAATTTTATTTTCGGTCATTAGTTTAAGTGCATCGGCAATGGTAGCGTTTTCGGCAAGGGTAACAGGGTCCATTATCATACCGCTTTCCGAGCGTTTTACTCTACGCACTTCTTGCGCTTGCGCCTCAATGCTCATGTTTTTGTGCAACACCCCAATACCGCCTTCTTGTGCAATGGCAATAGCCATGCGGTGTTCGGTTACGGTGTCCATGGCAGCAGAAACTATAGGCGCGTTCAGCGTAATTTCTTTACTGAACTGAGATTTTGTTTCAACCTCGCGGGGTAAAACTTCTGAGTAGTCTGGCACAAGCAGCACATCATCGTACGTTAAACCTTCTGAAACAAATTTGTGAGCGTAAGGTGCGTTCATAGAAAAAAATTTGTCAAAGATACGCAATTAATGATGTTATCTTTGCAAACTGTATGACAAAAATTTTTCTGCATAAAGGCAAGGAGACTCCCTTGCTACGTCGCCACCCCTGGGTGTTTTCGGGGGCTATAAAAAGCACCGAAGGCAAACCTGTTGATGGCGATACGGTTAGTGTTTACTCGGCCGACAAAAAGTTTCTAGGCATTGGGCACTATCAGGTAGAAAACAGCATAAGGGTTAGAATAATTTCGTTTGAAGAAGTTGACATAAACGAAACCTTTTGGTTCAATAAAATTAACACTGCCTATACATTTCGTGGCATAATTGAGTTGACAGATAATAAAGATACCAACGTGTACCGCCTGTTTTTTGGCGAAGCCGATGGCCTGCCCGGTTTAATTATTGATTTTTACGATGGACATTTAGTAGTGCAGTGCCACAGCATTGGCATGCATCGTAATATTGAGCATATAGCACATGCCCTTAAAAAAGTATATGGCAACAAACTAAAAACCATTTACGATAAGAGTAAAGAAACCCTGCCTAAACACCTAACCGAAAACCTGCACAATGGTTTTATGCTGGGCGATACAGGCAACACCGTAGTAAAAGAAAACAAGCACCTTTTTTATATTGATTGGGAAAAAGGCCAAAAGACAGGTTTTTTTGTAGACCAGCGCGAGAACCGTGCTTTGCTGGCGCATTACTCAAAAAATAAAACCGTGCTAAACACATTTTGTTACACGGGTGGTTTCTCTGTTTATGCTTGCGCGGCAGAGGCAAAGGAAGTTCATTCGGTAGATGTATCAAAACCTGCTATGGAAATTACCGATAAAAACATTGAGCTTAATAAACTCACTAACCATAAAAGTTTTTGTGCCGATACATTCGATTTTTTAGAAGATAAAAAAGATGTGTATGATATTATTGTTTTAGACCCGCCTGCTTTTGCTAAAAGCCGCGATGTGAAACACAATGCCTTTAAAGGCTACAAACGCCTTAATGAAATGGCTTTGCGTTTAATTAAAAGCAATGGTTTAATTTTTACGTTCTCTTGCTCGGGTGTAGTTGATAAAGCCCTTTTTTATAACACCGTTGCTGCGGCCGTTTTCGAAAGCGGGCGCAAAGTAAAAGTACTTCACTATTTATCTCAACCAGCCGATCACCCTATCACTCCCAACTTTGCCGAAGGCGAGTATTTAAAAGGTTTAGTATTGTATGTAGAATAATAACGCTACCCTTTTTTCGTTCTGCATAAAACGCTGAGTCTTTATGATGCCTAAACACATTTTAGTTGCGCTTTTTTTCTTAATAATAAAATGTTCATTTGCTCATGCTAATAACGCTCTAATAGCTTTAAACAAAAGCTCTAATGGGTATAAGCAAGAAACAATAAATAGAACTCCGGTTAAAAAAAATAAAGATTCTACTGATAAAGATGAAGCCAAAAAGTTATTGCAATTGGGTGCTTGTGGCATGTTAAGCAGTTTAAGCTTTTTAAACTCCCCTCAGGATTTTGCGTATTACCCTGAATTTTCTTTACGGGCTTATTACCAAACAAACAGATATGTTCAGCTTGTGTTTGAATATTCGCATATTGCTCAGGTAAATATTGCACCTACGTGG
>JABDCR010000062.1 GCA_013288015.1 Bacteroidota bacterium
AATACTATTTAGAAGAACTGGCGAAACATTTTTGTGAAATAATTTTCCTTACAAATGAAAAGCAGTTAAAAGAAACAGAGCTTACTTATTTAAAGCAAAAAAATATTGCATTAAAATTTGTATCGAACGAAGGTTTTGACTTTGGTATGTGGTACAAGGCCTTTAAAGAATATAAGCCTTTAGACTATGATAGAGTGGGCTTAATTAATGATTCATGCGTGTTGTTTAAACCACTTGCCGATGTTTTTAAATGGATAGATGGAAATGATTTTGATTATTGCGGTCTGGTTTCTTCTAAAAGTGTGGCTTTGCATGTACAGTCGTATTTTATTGTAATTAATAGAAATGCTATTAAACCTGTGTACGATTATTTTATGGAGAATGGCTTAATAAGTGATTATAAAAAAGTAATTTATACCTATGAAATTGGATTAAGTGCTAACCTAAGGAAACAAGGTTTAAAAGTTGCAGCCATGTTTACCAGCAAAAATGATATTGCGGCTCAAAACCCTTCTTTTCTTGTGATAGAGGAATTTATCCGAGGAGGAATGCCAATGATTAAGAAGAAAATCATTTTCAGGTCGTACCGTAAAGGAGAGTATCTGTCAATGCTGCGTATGAATTTTAAACTTAATCAAAACGTATATATTAAGTTGATTAAAGAAGTAAATGAAAATGTACCGCTTATTGATTTTGGTTTAGCTATTAAGGATTTTAAGCGCTCAAGCAATATTGATATTTACTTATATAGCATTGTTTTATTTTTTTATCAAACGGCTAAAAAAAGTAAGTTTCTCACGGCTCTGTTTCATAAATTAATTCTTATAAGAAGAAAATTAAGAGGAGATACTAGTACAAATATTTTGGCCGGCACGGCAGATGACGAAACCATAAACTAAATAGTTTGACCAATCAACCGAAAATATTATTTCTGTTAGTAAACTATTTCAATGAAAAAGAAGTTGGCGTATTTGTAAATGAGCAATTGCGACCTGATACAAACAAATTTATTGATGTAGTGATTATAGATAACGGTAGTAAAGAGACATTTCTGTTGAATGATATTGTTAATAAATGGAAAAATATTGTTGTAGTAAAATCTGGCACTAATCTTGGTTATTTTGGTGCAGCAAACTTGGGTTTATCAGACTATTTAAATAAACATAGTGGATATCCTAGTGCCGTTGTTGTATGCAATACAGATATTGTATTACAAGATAACTTTTTCGAGGCGTTGCAGCAACAAATAGCTAAGCAAAATTTTGATGTACTAGGCCCTTCAATTCATTCAAGTCTTTTAAATTATTATCAAAACCCATATATCATTAATAGAATTTCGAAAGGAAAATTAAAATTTTTGCATTTTGTTTCGTCTTCTTACATTTTATATAGTCTGTTTACGGTATACCATTTGTTAAAGACTAAATTAATTGGCAGGCAAAATAGTAAGCTAAATTTGGTTGCCAACCCTTACGCCATACATGGCTCTTTTATGATTTTTAATAAAACCTTTTTCGAAAAAGGTGGGACTATAAATTATCCTTCTGTATTATTTGGTGAGGAATTGTTTATTGCAGAGCAAGCCCGAAAATTAAATCTAAATATTGTGTATGAGCCTGCACTTGAAGTTGAGCATAATGAACATGCTACTACTGGTGTTTTTAAATCGAGAAAAACAGTTGCTTATCTGCACCAATCGTATACCTATTTATTGAAAACCTATTTTAATTAGTTAAAAGTTATTTTTAAGTGTATCTGAGAATTGTTGAAGCTCTTGTTTTGTATTTGTGGCGTGCAGGCATATTCGTAATCTTTCTGTCCCAGCTTTTACTGTTGGGCTTTTTATAGCTCGTACATCAAAACCTTTATTTATTAATTGTTTTGATGCATTAATAGCATTCTCATTTCCTTCAATTAAAAAACAATGTATGGCACTTGTGCTATTTATTTTGTTTTGAAGTTTAAAGGTGAGTTCATTAAATAACGTAATGTTTTCTTGTAATGCTTTTGTTTGATTGGTGTTTTGAAGCAAATTATAGGAAGCTTTTATTAAAGCTACACTTGATGCTGGCAAAGCCGTGGTGTAAATAAGTGAACGAGCAAAATTCACCAAATAATTATACAAGTCATTACTGCCAACAACCGCTGCACCATGTACTCCCATAGCTTTGCCAAATGTATAAATGCGAGCAAAACAATCTTGTTCTATATTTAATTCGTTACACAAGCCCCTGCCTTTTTCTCCATAAACACCTATAGCATGTGCTTCGTCAATTATTAAATAAGCGTTTTGGCTCTTACAAATGGCGGAAATCTCCTTTAATAAAGCACAATCTCCATCCATCGAAAAAACAGATTCGGTAACTACATATATATTTTCTGCTGATTTGTTCTTCTTTAATAATTCTTGCAGCTGAGAAACATCATTGTGCTTAAATTTAAATGCAGTTGCAAAACTTAAACGCATGCCATCAATAATAGATGCGTGACATAGTTCATCATACAACACAATATCGCCACGTTGTAAAACAGAAGATAAAACCCCAACATTAGCATCATAACCCGAATTGAATAATAAGGCCTTTTCTCCGTTATGAAAAGTTGCAATTTGCTTTTCACAATCTACATGAATCTGGCTATTGCCTGTTATAAGCCTTGAGCCAGTAGAGCCCTGTTGCTGAATTTGATACTCTTTAAGAATGGAGTCTTTTAGCGTTTTTAATTCAGGATTTTTTGAAAAACCCAAATAATCATTACTACTAAAATCAACTAAGTTTTTATTGGGTAGAGAAAGTGTACGAAAATTATTTTCAGTTTTTCTTTTATCTAGTAACGATAAAAGTTTTTTAGGAAATCGGTTCATTACCAGTTATTAAGCCATTACTTTCTTTTCAGAAAATGCGGCTTTTGGTGTTAAACCAAGTATGTTAAACATTTCCATGTCTTCATTAAACGCAGGATTGGGTGTAGTTAATAGTTTATCTCCGGCAAAAATAGAGCTTGCACCTGCCATAAAACACAATGCTTGTGCTTCCATGCTCATACTTAATCTTCCCGCCGATAAACGAACCGAAGTATGTGGCATTACTATACGTGTAGTGGCAATCATTCGCACCATATCCCAAACAGATACTATTTCTTGTTTTTCAAGCGGAGTCCCTTCAACGGGCACTAAACCATTAATTGGCACCGATTCTGGTTGTGGAGTAAGATTAGTTAAAGTAAATAGCATGCCAATTCTGTCTTCAACGCTTTCGCCCATACCAATAATTCCACCCGAACATACAGTCATTCCTGCTTTACGTACATTTTTAATGGTGTTTAATCTATCTTCGTAGGTACGTGTTGTAATCACATCACCGTAAAACTCTTCAGATGTATCTATGTTGTGGTTATAGGCATATAGGCCTGCATCAGCCAATTTTTTTGCCTGTTCTTCGGTTAGCATACCAAGCGTGCAGCAAACTTCCATTTCTTTAGAGTTAATGGTTTTTACCATCTCTAAAACCTTATCAAAATCCTTGTTATCACGAACTTCACGCCATGCAGCGCCTAAACACATACGCGATGCACCCGCATTTTTAGCTCTTTCTGAGGCAGTGTTAACCTCATCAATGCTCATTAATTTATGCACTTTAATGTCCGTATGATAACGCGCCGCTTGTGGGCAATAAGCACAATCTTCGCTGCAACCGCCTGTTTTTATTGATAATAATGAACTTATTTGTACTTCGCCTGCTTTATGAAACTGACGGTGCACAGTAGCAGCTTCGTAAACTAATTCAAGTAAAGGTTTATTATAAACATCTAGTATTTCTGCTTTTGTCCAGTTTTTCATATAGTAAAATGTTAGTAGGAGCAAATGTAGCAAATCAAAACAAAAATTCAATCGCTTTTACCATTACTTTTGTAACAATTATGGTGTATAAAAACTTGCACGATTGTATTGTTGATTTAGAAAAAAACGGACAATTAATTAGAATTAAAGAGGAGGTTGACCCTGATTTAGAGATGGCTTCTATACACCTGCGCATTCATGAGGCTGGGGGAAAGGCTATTCTATTTGAAAAGATAAAAGGGTGTAGTTATCAGGCTGTATCTAATATTTTTGGGACTTTAGAACGTAGCAAATTTATTTTCAGGAAGCATTTTACTGATATTCAAAAGCTTGTAGAAGTAAAAAATAACCCTGCCAAGGTGCTAAAACATCCTTTTAAGTATTTGGGTTTAGCCAAATCTGCCATAAGTTCTCTTCCTAAAAAATCATCTACAAACGTTTATAATCATTTTAATGAAATTACCATAGATAAACTTCCTTTAATAAAGCATTGGCCCATGGATGGTGGGGCATTTGTTACCCTGCCGCAGGTTTATAGCGAGGACGTGGATGCGCCCGGAGTTACAAACTCTAACTTAGGCATGTATCGCATCCAATTATCGGGTAATGATTATCAATTAAATAAGGAAATTGGTTTGCATTATCAATTACACAGAGGAATTGGCATACATCAAACAAAAGCAAATAATAAAAATATTCCCTTAAAAGTTTCAATATTTGTTGGCGGACCTCCATCACATTCTTTAGCGGCAGTTATGCCCTTGCCTGAGGGTTTAAGCGAACTCAATTTTGCAGGTGCTTTAGGGGGCAGAAGATTTCGTTATACCTATCATGATGGGTATTGTATTTCGTTAGATGCTGATTTTGTTATTACAGGTGAAGTTTACCCAAATGAAAATAAACCTGAAGGCCCGTTTGGCGACCATTTGGGTTATTATAGTTTAAAACATGATTTTCCGGCAATGCGGGTACATAAAGTTTTTGCTAAAAAACAAAATGCTATTTGGCCGTTTACAGTTGTTGGCCGTCCACCACAAGAAGATACCGCTTTTGGTGATTTAATTCATGAGTTTACTGGTAGTGCCTTATCGCATGAGATACCGGGACTGAAAGCTCTTAATGCAGTTGATGCTGCTGGTGTTCATCCATTATTATTGGCTATTGGCAGCGAACGTTATACACCTTATTTAAAAGAAAAAAAACCGACTGAATTACTTACCATATCTAATCGTATTTTAGGTACAGGGCAATTAAGTTTGGCTAAATTTCTTTTTATTACGGCTGATGATAGTAATAAACTATCTGTAAATAAAATCGAAGAATTTTTTACTTATTGTTTAGAACGAATTGATTTTACAAGAGATTTACATTTTCAAACCAAAACAAGTATAGATACGTTAGATTATTCGGGTACGGGTTTAAATAGTGGTAGCAAGGTTGTGCTGGCTGCTTATGGTGAGCCTTTGCGTACATTAGGTAAAGAAATTCCGGATTGTTTAAAAGATGAAAAAACAAGCTTAGTAATGCCAGGGGTAATTGCTTTGCAAAAAAATAAATTCATTTCTTATGAGGAAACTAAAAGAGAAATGGATGAGTTGAACAATCAATTAAAAGCAGAAAAACTGGAGAGCATTGCTTTAATTATTGTTTGCGATGATGCCAATTTTGTGGCTCAGCAATTAAACAATTTTTTATGGATAACATTTACGCGTAGTAACCCGTCACATGATATATATGGCATTAATAGTTTTACAGAAAACAAACATTGGGGTTGCAAAGGTCCATTGATAATAGATGCGCGTATAAAGCCACATCATGCCCCTCCTTTAATAAAAGATGCTGAAATTGAAAAGAAAGTGGATAAACTGTTTGATAAAGGCGGTAGCTTATACTCTGAAAAATAGAATTACTTTACTTCTTTATTAGTACATAATTTTTTAATGTTTCTGGTTTGGCAACACCAAATTCAAAAACCACTAAATTTTCGGTATAATCTGCATAACCTGGGGCACTAATAGTAACTTTATAAGTGCCTGGTAGCATAGCCATAATATATCTACCCGTATTTTTATTAGGAGTAAAAGTTATTTCATCATTAGTTTTTTTATTTACTGCAGAAATAAGTATATCTAAATCCTTCGTATTAGCTGAATCGCTACGCATTACTTTACCGCGATACACACTATAACGCTGGTCATTCTCTTCAAACTTAACACGGTAAATGTCTAAATCGCCAAAACCACCTGGGCGCAAAGCACTTGTATATCCTGCGCGGTTATCTGGTAAAATAGAAATTTGACGCTCATCATCAGATGTATTTAAGGGGTATCCTAAATTAATTGGGGTTGTCCATTCACCATCAATTTCATCCCAAAGGCATTTAAATAAATCAAATCCACCCATACTGCTATGTCCTTCGGATGAGAAATAAAGTGTTTTTCCATCAGCCGATAACCAGGGAAAATCTTCGCGGTATTTAGTGTTTATTTTTGGCCCTATATTCTTTGGTAAACCCCACTGTCCGGTTGGCAACATACGAGCTGTGTATATATCAGTTCCACCAATCGAGTTTTTATCTTCACGTACAAAATATAGTATAGGCCCATCATCTGTGTTAAAAATAGAACCTGAATATTCTTTAGCATTATTTACATTTTCGCTTAGTTTTTCAATTTTTGTATAATTACCATTTTTTTTGTGTGTACTATATAAGTCCTCAATTTCAGTTATATGATCGATATAAACTACTAACTCACTTCCATCGGGATTTATACCTACAATCTGCTCATCTAAAGCAGTATTTACCATATTGCCCAAGTTTTTAGCTTTATCCCACTTTCCATCTAATACAGTACAAATAAAAGCATCCGAAGAAAAATACCCGTCCGCTTCCACTTGTGTGGCATGTCCGCCTTTTCTGCGCGATGTAAAAAATAGCGTTTGCTCATCAGATGTTATCCAAGGATAATAATCGGGAAATTCAGTATTTACTTCCGGACCGGCATTAGTAAATGTTATTTTTATTGGATGTTTTATTAATTCTTTTGCATTTGCACATTGTTCAATATAGTGATCAGCTTTATCAGCTTCTTCTTTATTTTTAATTTCAAGCTCTTTATATTTTGAATAGGCTGCTGTAGCCTCTTTAAATTTGTTGGCTAAATGATATGCTTTTCCGAGCCATAACCAAGTATCGGGTGTACATTTAGGATTTTTAGAGGCTTTTTCAAAATAAGGTATAGCAGCCGTTTTATCAATGGTTGTATGCATGTAGCAGTAACCGAGTTTGTAATTATATTGTAAATCTTCGGGTTCGCGTTTAACCAACTCTTTGTACATAGGCAAAGCCATTACAAAGTTTTGATTTTTAAAATGCTCGTCAGCGTCTTCAGGCTCCCATTTACCCTTCGGCTTGGCTTGTGCAAATGAGTGAGATACTGATACAAATATCAGGACGAAAAAGACTATAAGTTTTTTTAAGAACATATAAAAGCGAGGCTAAAGATATAAAATTTTATGGCTTTTAAATGTCATTTATTTGTGCATAAATATTGAACAATTTCTTATACTTTTACCGCTTAAATTTAAATCATGCGTAAACATTTTTTATGGGTTTTTGCCACCTTTTCTTTTTCTGGTTATTCACAAATAATAACGGATACCACCAAAGCTGCTGAAAATTGGTTCAATTTAGATCCATACACTAATAAAGTAAATGGTGTTAGTACTGAGCGAACTTATAACGAATTGCTTAAAGGGAAAAAAAGTACCACAGTTATTGTTGGTGTTATTGATAGTGGCGTTGATTTTAATCATGAAGATTTAAAAGATGTAATGTGGGTCAACCCAAAAGAAATTGCAGGAAATGGCATTGATGATGATAAAAACGGATATATTGATGACATACATGGTTGGAATTTTTTAGGTGGAAAGGATGGTAAAAATGTGGAGAAAGAGACTTTAGAACTTACTCGTGTTTATAGAGAATTGAAAAAGAAATATGAGGGTAAAGATGAAAAAACAATTGCATCAGCAGATAAAAAAGAATTCGAATTATATACGAATGCAAAAACTGACTTTGAAAAAAAGCTAAATGAAGCACAACAAGAACTTACGCAAATAACTTTTGTAAACGAAATGTTTACTAATCTAAATTTAGTGGTTAAAGACCAGTTAGATGTTGATAGTGTAAAATTGCAACAACTTAAACAATATAAAGCAAGAGATAAAAAAGAAGAAGGTTTAGTTGGTTATGCTCAAATGATTTTAATTAAAGATACTAATCTAACAGTTGATTATATTTTAAAGCAAATAGACGAAGCACAAGATCATTTTGAAGATCAGGTAAAATATAATCTTAATTTAGAATATGACCCTCGTGGCATTGTGGGCGACGATTATAAAAACTCTGCCGAAAAATTTTATGGTAATAGTGATTGTAATGGTCCAAATAGCCTACATGGCACACACGTTGCAGGTATAATTGGCGCAAATCGTATTAATGATAAGGGCGTAAAAGGAGTTGCAGATAATGTAAGAATTATGTCGGTTCGTGCTGTACCTGATGGTGATGAACGTGATAAAGACGTGGCTAATGCAATTATTTATGCAGTTGATAATGGAGCTAAAGTTATCAATATGAGTTTTGGTAAAACCTATCCGTATGATAAAGCTGCTGTAGATAAAGCTGTAAAGTATGCCGAAAGTAAAGATGTTTTATTGATACATGCTGCAGGCAATGATGGTGTTGATGTAGATAAAAACATTTTTTACCCGTGCAGAAAATTTGTTGATGGAAAAAAAGCAAGCAATTGGGTAGAAGTTGGGGCTTTAAGTTGGCAACAAGGCACAAACCTTGCAGCAAGTTTTTCTAACTATGGTAAAAAAACAGTAGATGTGTTTGCGCCGGGTGTAGATATTTATTCAACTAAAAACGGTGGCGGTTATCTTAATGAAAG
>JABDCR010000063.1 GCA_013288015.1 Bacteroidota bacterium
ACGAGTTACAAAATGCTTAGTTTTTATAAATGCAAACCTATATAGCCATACTTAGAGGCATAAACGTAAGCGGACACAAGCTTATAAAAATGGATGCCTTACGTAAGTTGTTTGATGGCATGGGTTTTAAAAACACCAAAACCTATATACAAAGTGGTAATGTGATTTTTCAAGGCAAACAAGCTAAACCCCATGATTTAGAAAAGAAAATAGCTAGCAGCATACTGAAAGAATTTGGTTTTGAAGTGCCTGTGCTAGTAAAAGAGGTTACTGAATTAGAAGTCGTTTTAAAAAACAACCCTTTTATTAATAAACGTAAGGAAGACGCGACTAAGCTTCATGTAACTTTTTTATCGGAAGAGCCAGAAAAGGCGCATTTTGAAAAAATAAAAGATGGAAATTATGCCGCCGATGAATTTATAGTAACCGGCAAAACAGTTTACTTATTTTGTCCTAACGGATACGGAAACACCAAATTAAGTAACACCTTTTTTGAGAATAAATTAAAAGTAACCGCCACCACCCGCAACTGGAAAACCATAAACGAGTTGCTTACTATGGCTGCTGAATTAGTATAAAAATTTTCTCTTTTCTTTAAAACTATTTAAACATTTTCCGGCTCTAAAATTCTGTAATTGACTTATCTTTGTGTGCCCATGAAGAATTTATCTCCGCTAACAAAAGACCCAAAACATTATATTATTATTAAAGGTGCACGTCAGCATAATTTAAAAAATGTTGATGTTGCTATTCCTCGCAATAAGTTTGTAGTTATTACAGGTGTTTCAGGTTCAGGTAAATCATCGCTTGCATTTGACACTTTGTATGCCGAAGGGCAAAGACGTTATGTAGAAAGTTTATCTGCTTATGCCCGTCAGTTTTTAGGCCGGTTAGAAAAACCATTGGTTGATTATATTAAAGGCATCTCTCCCGCAATTGCTATTGAGCAAAAAGTTATTTCGCGTAACCCACGCTCAACTGTTGGTACGGTTACAGAGATTTACGATTACTTAAAATTATTATACGCTCGTGTAGGTAAAACCTTCTCGCCGGTTTCGGGCAAAGAAGTAAAACGAGATACTATAAGCGATGTGGTTGATTTTGTTGTTAATCAAAAAGGCGAAAAACAGTTTTTAATCCTTTCTAAGCTTTTTATTCCCGAAGGGAGAGAAATTATACAACACCTAGAAATACTAAATCAACAAGGCTTTTCCAGAGTGTTGTTTGATGGTGAGATAAAAAAGATTGAAGAACTCCCAAAGAAAATAAAAAGTTCTGCCAATATATTTTTAGTTACCGACCGTATTATGATGGATGCTTTTAGTGATAAAGAAGAAACATCATCGCGTGTAGCAGATTCTGTACAAACAGCTTTTTACGAAGGTCATGGTGAATGTATTATTTATGATGTTGATACAAAAAAACAAACTGCCTTTACCAATCGCTTTGAAGCAGACGGGATGGAGTTCGAACAACCCGATGTAAATTTTTTCTCATTCAACAACCCAATAGGTGCTTGTAAAACCTGCGAGGGTTTTGGTAGTGTTATTGGCATAGACCCTAATTTGGTTATCCCAAATAAAAACAAGTCGGTTTACGATGGGGCTATTGCTTGTTGGAATGGGGAAACAATGAGTTATTACAAAAACCAACTGGTTAAAAATGCACATAAATTTAATTTTCCGGTACATAAACCCATTGCTGAACTGAGCAAGGAACAATATAATTTATTATGGAAAGGCAATCAACACTTTGAAGGGCTTGATGCATTTTTTGCTTTTTTAGCTAAAGAAACTTACAAAATACAGTATCGAGTAATGCTGGCAAGATACAGAGGTAAAACTATTTGCCCCGATTGCAACGGTACTCGTATTCGTAAAGACACGCATTTTGTAAAAGTTGGTGATAAACATATTTCTGAATTGATGTTAATGCCAGTTGAGCATTTATATACTTTCTTTAAAAACATTAAACTGAGCGAACAGGATAATAACATTGCCAAACGTTTACTAATTGAAATTACCAATCGCTTACAGTATTTATGCGATGTTGGTTTAGGTTACTTAACATTAAACCGTGGTGCAAACACATTAAGTGGCGGAGAATCTCAACGCATTAATTTGGCTACATCGCTTGGCAGTACATTAGTTGGTAGCATGTATATTTTAGATGAGCCAAGCATTGGTTTACATCCAAGAGATACCGAAAGATTGATTAGCGTTTTAAAAATGCTACAACACCAAGGTAATACTGTTATAGTAGTTGAGCATGACGAAGAAGTAATGCAAGCTGCCGATGAAATTATTGATATGGGACCTTTAGCCGGGTCTTTAGGCGGTGAGCTTGTGTTTCAGGGTAACCATAAGGAGTTAATGAGTGCTAAAAATAGTTTAACCACCCAATATTTAACAGGTAAAAAACATATCATAACTCCAATTACACGCAGAAGGTGGAAAGATTATATAGAAGTGAAAGACGCTAACGATAACAATTTAAAAAATGTAAGTGTAAAAATTCCTTTAGGTATTTTTTGTGCTGTAACGGGTGTTTCGGGTTCAGGTAAATCAACACTCATTAAAAATGTATTAGTTCCTAATTTGCAACGCGTGTTAGATGGAGCAACTAATCAGGATGATGATAAAATTTCGGGTAGCATAAAAAAAGTTTCGCAGATAGAGTTTGTAGACCAAAACCCCATTGGTAAATCATCTCGTTCAAACCCTGTTACGTATATTAAGGCTTATGACGAGATACGAAATCTATTCGCCGACCAACAATTAGCCAAACAAAAAGGATATAAGCCGTCTTTCTTTTCGTTTAACGTAGAAGGTGGTAGATGTGAGCACTGCCAAGGTGAAGGGCAAATAACCGTAGAGATGCAGTTTATGGCTGATGTAAAACTGCTTTGTGAGGACTGTGGTGGAAAACGTTTTAAACCGGAAACATTAGAGGTTACTTTTCAAAGTGCATCTATTTCTGATGTATTAAACATGACCGTAGATGATGCAGCAACTTTCTTTGCAAAATCATCTGACAAAACCTGCAAAAAAATAAATGACAAACTACAGTTGTTGCAAGATGTTGGTTTGGGTTATGTGCAATTAGGGCAATCATCAAGTACTTTGAGTGGTGGTGAGGCGCAGCGGATTAAACTGGCTTCTTTTTTAGGGGCAGGGCAAAATTCTAACAACACACTTTTTATTTTTGATGAACCAACAACCGGCTTGCATTTTCATGATATTGAAAAATTATTAAAATCGTTACAAATGCTTATTGATAAAGGGAATTCAGTATTAGTTATTGAACATAATTTAGACGTAATAAAATGTGCCGATTGGTTAATTGATATGGGACCCGAAGGAGGAGAAAAAGGCGGCACAGTTGTTTTTGAAGGCACACCTGATGATTTAGGTAGCTGCAAACAATCGTATACCGGAAAATATTTAAAGAAAAAGCTCCAAACTGAAAAAGTTTAATTTTTGCTAATTAAATATTTGTTTATATTTATCTTACAAAAAACAAATTATGAAAAAAACAATCTTCACATTATCTCTATCTGTTTTAGTTTTTACACCAATTATTTCAAGTTGCAAAAAAAGTGATAGCCCTACATCAGGGGGGCCTGCTACCACTTCAAGTACCACAATAACAGGTAATGGAAATCCAAGTGGAACGTTTAATGGTATTTTATATTACGGCTATGAAGTAAATGGGTCTATGTCACTGTATGTTGGAGCTGCTGATTTTTTTAATTCACCCGTGAGTTTTAATCCAAGCACCCAAGCAGTAGCCACAGCTACTGTAAACTCTGTTTCTTTAAACAGTAACCAACTTCCGTATAATAGTTCAAACAATAATTATTCATCTTTTACCACTACTTCATTAGGTTTTCCACCAGCAGCCTGGGTTGTAAATGGAGCAGGTATAATTCCTTCTTTTACTTACACAAATACTAACGCAATGCCTACTTTTACAGGCCTTTCATCTTTCCCAAGCAGCGTTAGTAGATCACAAAATTTAGTTATTCCAATAATTGGAGCTTCAGGTTGCGATCAAATTCAAGTACAAGTAAATGATTCTACAAATAAAACAACAAGTATATATGTTGCCGGTGGCTCAACTTCTGTTACCATTTTAAAAGATTCTTTAACTAAGTTAAACAATTGCATGAGTGGTTCCATCTCAATTAGTTTAATAAAATATAACCAACAAACATTAGGAGGTAAAAGCTTTTTATTTGGAACGGTTTATATAACCGGTAAGAATAATGTTGTACTGAAACAATAAGTTTTTGCATTTATTTTACAACAGACGCACTTATAAGCGAATAATGTACAGAATCTAAAAACTCGCCATCAAAAAAGAAATTTTCTTTAAAGTGCGCTTCTTTTACAAATCCTTGTTTTAATAAAACATTTTCAGAGGCTTTATTTCGCGGGTCTATAACGGCTTCGATAGAATGGAGTTTCATTTGTTTAAAGCCATAATCTAAAACAACAGGCATTAACTCTTGCATAATGCCTTGTTTATGGAAATTAGAGTGCAACATATAACCTACCTCGGCACGATAATTCTCTTTTTGTACACGATAAAACCCTACGGTGCCAATCAATTTATTATCACTTTTTAAAGCAATACCCCAGTTAATGTATTCCTGCTTTTCAATGCTTTCATTAATTGATTTAATAAATTCAACAGTTTCTTCCAACGTTTTAGTGAGTGGTCGGGCAATGTATTGCATTAACAGTTTATCAGATCGAAGGGCAAACATCTCATACTTATCATCTTCGGTAATTTTTCTTAAGCGCAAACGCTCTGTTTCTAATATTGGAAATGGGTTAAAATTCAAGCTTATCATAGCTTAAAACTAAACAATTAATTTATTTATGTTGTCAAAAAAATATTATGAGTCTATTAAATTAACTCCACTTATAATTAAATCTAAAGAATAGCTTTTGTTATCTTTAGCGCATGAATTCTTTTTCTAATCATTATTTTAAAGGTTTAAAAGTAGTTGAACTGGCTAGTGTTTTGGCCGGACCATCGGTAGGATTATTTTTTGCCGAATTGGGTGCCGAAGTAATTAAAATAGAAAATAAAAAAACCGGCGGTGATGTTACCCGTAGCTGGAAACTTCCATCAGAAAATAAAAATTCGGACGTATCAGCTTATTTTTTAGCCGTAAATTTTTTAAAAAAACATTTGCTTTTAGATGTAAGCAATGATGTTGATTATAAAAAATCTATAGCACAAATAAAAAATGCAGACGTAATTATTGTAAACTATAAAAAAGGTGATGACAAAAAACTTAAACTTGATTATGCAACACTTAAAAAAATAAACCCAACAATAATTTATGCAGGCATACAAGGTTTTTCGGATACAGATGAACGGGTGGCCTATGATTTGATTTTGCAAGCAGAGAGTGGCTTTATGAGCATGAACGGAACAAAAGAAAGTGGTCCGCTAAAAATGCCGGTTGCCATGATTGACCTTTTAGCCGCACACCATTTAAAAGAGGCTATATTACTTGCTTTACTAAAAAAACAAAAAACAAAGAAAGGAAGTTGTGTTTCTGTTTCTTTATTTGATGTAGCGGTTGCTTCGTTAGCCAATCAGGCAACAAACTGGTTGGTGGCAAAACACATTCCGCTACCAACAGGTTCGTTACACCCTAACATAGCCCCTTATGGAGAAATTTTTACAACCAAGGACAATCATACTGTAACCTTTGCTATTGGCAGTGATGGACAGTTTACAAAATTGTGTGGGTTATTACATATCGCAAAAATAAGTAGCGATAAAAATTATATAAGCAATCAATTACGTGTTGTAAATCGCAAGAAATTATTTTCTATCCTAAATAAAGAAGTAAAAAAACAAACCCTTGTTAATCTGCAAAAAGAATGCACTAAGCATGGTGTACCATTTGCAAAAATCAGAAACCTGAAAGAGGTTTTTGAATTACCCGAAGCAAAAAAGTTGGTTAAAAACATTTCTTACAATAAGAAAAACTACTCGGTAGTTACTTCATTTTCGGCAAAAATCAGTTAAAAATTATTTTTCCAATAATTTAATTTACTTGATTATCAATTAGTTAATCATATTTTAAATACATATGTTTCCTATGCATTAAACAATAATGTATATTTGTATTAAGTAAATACAAAATCATGTTTTTTTCATCAGAATTAATAAAAGGAACCCTTAAAACAATCATACTAAAATTGCTTTCAGAAAACAAGCGCATGTATGGTTATGAAATTACACAAACCGTAAAAGAACTTACGGGTGATAAAATTCAATTAACCGAGGGGGCCTTATACCCTACCCTTCATGCTTTAGAAGCAGAAGGTTTGCTTACAACAGAAACAGAATATATTGGTAAGCGTGTTAGAAAATACTACTCATTAAGTAAAGATGGTAAAACAAAATCTTTAGAAAAAGTAAATGAGTTTGCCGACTTTATAAGCACCATGAAATTTTTATTAGACATTAAAACTAAAACTACTTAAGTAGTGTATAACCTTAGTGAGCAACAAATAGAATATATCCTCAACGATATTAGACGTAATGGCGTTGAGATGGAGGACCTGCAGTTAAACCTCCTTGATCATATTTGTTGCATCATTGAACAAAACCTCAAAGAAGGTGATGACTTTGAGGACTTCTATCGAAAAACAGTAAAGCAATTTTGTAAGCACGAACTGTGGGAGATAGAAGAAGAAACCATCATTTTATTAACTATTAAAAACTATTACGTCATGAAAAAATCAATGATTATAAGCGGAACAATTTCCGTAGCTGCGCTTCTATTTGGTTCATTTTTTAAAGTTATGCATTGGCCCGGTGCTAGTGTTCTTTTATTGCTTGGTATAGTAACATTAAGTTTTGTTTTTCTTCCACTTTTATTTCTACTAAAAGCCAAAGAACCAACTAATACACAAAGTAAAACCGTTATTGGAGTTGGCACCCTACTTGGTATTTTACTTTGTATATCTACCCTATTTAAAGTAATGCATTGGCCAGGTGGGAATGTATTATGGTTTATTAGTATTGGCTGTTCAATTTTTCTGTTTATTCCTTTATATTTTTTTACAGGAATACGAAACCCAGAAACCAAAATCAACACCATTGTAACTACAATTATATTGGTAGGTGCAACTGGGATATTATTTACTTTAACAAGTATGAGGCCATCCAGAGCAATAGAGTTAGGCAATTTTTTTGCTAATCAGGATTTAGTAGCTACACGCAATTATGCAACAGAGCAAAATAGCTTGCATTATAAAATACTTTTAAACGATAGTTCACCGGCAAAAAAAGAGGTAGATGAGTTAAGAAAACGAAGCGACGATTTATACAAAAAATTAGAAAAAATTAAACTTAACTTAATTAATTCTAATGAAGAAACAAATTATACAACAATTGACTATACAAATAGATTTAGTTTTATTGACGCGAATTATGGATTAGCGGAATATTTTTTCTTTAATAATTTGGGAGAACCAACCCCTATATTAGTGAGTTTAAGAAATGAGGTAGATTCATTTAACAGCTTTATTAAAACTACTTACAATAAAAATAGTTTTGGTATGATAAATACGCAGGGTACAAAGGATGTAAATGATGATGGGCATCTAATTTCTTGGGAAGAGTTTAATTTTCATCAGGCTCCCTTTGGTATTATAATTCGTAATTTAACTCAAATGCAATTAGATATTAGAGTTGTAGAAGCAACCTGCATTCATTAAATAAAGTTTAGTAAGAGCGTACTAATAAAAAGTACGCTCTTTTATTTCAAGAATCATTCTTTAAAATGAATATGCTTTCCCATTGTACCCCTAAAACGTTGCCATTGGCTTTCTCTATTAGGTAAAGGAATAAAGTTTGGAATTCGTAAACTATCGTAATTTATTTTGGGTTCGGTATGAGATAATGTTTCCAGCGTATCAAATATAACAGGTAAGAAGTGCAAATCTTTCAAGTGCTTTTTTGCAAAATTATATAACAACCTTGATTGAAATGGATCCGATGCCAATGCAATTTTTTTAAAGTCATTCTTTTTTGCCAATTTATAACCATACCAAATATTTTCGGTACTATGTTCAGCTCGACCTTCTACAAAAATATGTTCGGCCGGCACACCCATTTTAATTGCATACAATCTCATTATTTCGGCTTCTACAAAAGGTGAGTAAACAGAACTGCCACTCATTATAATATTTTTTGCATGTCCGGTTTTATATAAATGCGTTGCCCATATTACACGCATTTTCATAACCATATCCCAAGTTGGCGGATTAAATGGAACACCCGGAACAATTATGGCATCGTATACCGTTGTATCTTTTAAAGACCTAGCCGTAAGTTTTTTTACACTAGGGGCAAACCACAAACAAGAAATTAAAAAAGTACCTGTAAGGAAAATTAATGTGTATTTTAAAATTTTAAGCATTAACAAATAAAGAAGACTAAAATACTACACA
>JABDCR010000064.1 GCA_013288015.1 Bacteroidota bacterium
GTTTGGGCTTTGCCATAAATTGATGCCGATAAAGTTAGTAGGAGTAAGAATTTTTTCATGGGGTTGTGTTTTTAGTGTTGTATAATTATTTTTTGTGTAGCTGTGTTTTGATTGTTTTGCACTTGTATAAAATAAACACCTTCGGGTAAGTTGCTTACATCCATTTGATTTTGTTTTGTGGAAGTTATTTGTTTGCCTAAAACATCAAACAGTTTTACCTCAGCAACATCGGTTGCATCAATGGTAATTTTGTTGTTGGCGGGGTTGGGGTATATTTTTAGTTGAGTGTTTTCTGAAAATTTATTTATGCCTGCAACAGCACAAGCATTTCCATTGGCAGGTACTGTGCAACCATGACTATTTCCTAATGCGCATATTGGAGTTGTTGTATAGGAATTCATAGCAGGTAGAACATAATTTGGTAAGCAGTAATAAGGATTATCTAAACTAGCATAAATAAGCGAATTAGGAAAGGTTGGGAAACAAGTTATGCTATTATTACAACAAATTAAAGTATCAAGAGCATTAGGTAAAACAGGTAGACAACTTAAAAGACCATATGGAGGTGGATTGCCAGAACCATTGCCACAACAAATCATTGAAGAAGGACACCAGCCACTACTACAATCTAAATAAGTGAGCGAATTAGGTAAAGCAGGAAGGCTTGCTAAACGAATACAATTGGAGCAGTCTAAATGAATAAGTGAATTAGGTAAAGCAGGAAGGCTTGTGAAAGAAACATGATTCCAACTACAATTTAAATAATTGAGTGAAGCAGGTAAAGTTGGAAGAGTTGTTAAATTATTGTCACTGCAGTTTAAATAATTTAGTGAAGTTGGTAAAGTAGGCAAGTTTGTTAACACCACTATATAACCGTGCGGATTAAAATGAGATTGGCCACTACAATTTAAGTAGGTTAACGAATTAGGTAAAACAGGAAGGTTTGATATATTATTGCTGCTACAATCTAAATAAGTAAGTGAGTTGGGTAAAGTTGGCAGACTTGTAAAAGTAGTTATAGTGTAACCTGAAGAATCATAAAACTGATTATTGCATTTTAAGTAGTTGAGCGAAGCGTGTAAAGCAGGCAGTGTGGTTAATTGATTAGAATCGCAGCGTAAAAATGTTAGCGAAATAAAATATTGTATACCGGTTAAACTAGCTATATGCTTTTTAGAAACATTTATTGTATGAGTAGTTGTAGTAACTAGGGTACTTGTTGTATCCATTTGGTTGCCACTCATAGCTGTTGGTACAATAATGTTTAAGTAGCTTACAAAAGCGGTATCAGGTATAGTAACAAATTGCGCTTTGGTTTGAGTAAGGCAAAACAGTAAGGAAAGAAGTAAAAGTTTTTTCATGAGGTGTATATTTTTATCTAAGATACGAAAGCAGGAAGAGAAAAGCGGACAACTTTTTAAACGGTCGGTTTTAACAATTAAACGGTTAAGGAGTTTTTGAGTGTTGAATGTTTGTTTGTGCAGGTAAATTTACTTAAGCACTAAATATAAAAGTATAAGTATATATATTATTGAAAGGGTGATGTATAAGATATGTTCTCGATTGTATTTCATAAGGGGGTAGTTGGTAAGTTTAATTAAATAGTAATAATGACTTCGAAAATGATAAAAATGGATAGAATAAAAAAATAAATATATAGTAGTTATTTACTAATTTATGAAATAACCACGACAAATTATGGCTTAGGCCTGGTTTTGTTTACGGCAGACAGTATAAACACTTAAACGCCACAAATTAATTAATTGATAATTAATTTTTTACCCGAAGCGGACAAAAAAACTATAAATTAAATTTGCGAAACCAATTAGTTGCGTATATATTTGCAACCAATTAGTTTCATATTAATTAGTGTAAAGATGAGAAGAGATGTTTTTCAGGCCATTGCCGACCCAACCCGCCGAGCCATTATTTTATTAATTGCATCGCAGGCAATGACACCAAATGCTATTGCAGAACATTTTGATACAACAAGGCAAGCGGTATCGAAACACTTGCGCGTGCTTACCGAGTGTGAGCTGGTGAAACAAAAACAAAACGGCCGAGAAATATATTACGAGCTTGAAGTAAAAAAAATGAAAGACATAGATAAGTGGCTTGACCAATACAAGAAAATTTGGGAGAACCGCTTTAACCAACTTGATAATTTATTATTAACTATAAAAAAACAAAACAAAAAATGAAAAACGCTTTGCTATTTGACTTTGTGGTAAACAAAGAAGAAAAAACTATTACGCTTAAAAAAGAATTTGCCGCCAATGTTGCTTTGGTGTGGGATGCTTTTACCAAAAAAGAATTGCTTGAGCAATGGTGGGCACCTAAACCCTATAAAGCAAAAGTTAAAACATTAGATTTAAAAGAAGGCGGCACATGGCATTATGCTATGGTGGGCCCTGGGGGAGAAACGCATTGGTCTATAGTGAAGTATGGTAAAATTGTGCCGGGTAAAATGTACACAGGCCTTACTGCCTTTACAGATGCAGAAGGGAATGTGGGTAAAGGCGCGCCGCAATCTAACTGGGAGGTTACGTTTATGCCTAAGGGCGATGATGCTGCGTTAGTACAAATTAAAGTTAGTTACACTGATGTGGCTCATTTAGAAGCCATGATTGAAAGGGGCTTTAAAGAGGGCATTACAATGACGATAAATTATCTTGCTGAGTTATTGCCAACACTAAAATAAACATAAACTATGTCGTTTAAAGCATATATAGATAACATACAAGCTAAAACAGGTAAAACACCTGATGATTTTAAAAAGCTTGCCGAAAAAAAGGGTTTGCTGCAAAAAGGAAAAATTGCAACGGGCGTTAAAGCGGGTGATTTTGTTAGTTGGCTTAAACAAGATTTTGATTTGGGACACGGACACGCTATGGCAATTTATGCTTTGTTTAAAGGTGTAAAAAAAGTAGAGTAGATAGACTTTAATGCTGCACAATAATTTTTTGTGTAGTGGTGCCTTGCTTGGTTTGCACTTGTATAAAATAAACGCCATCATTCAGGTTGCTTACATCAACATCGTTTGTTTTTGTTGAGGTTATTTGTTTTCCTAAAACATCAACTAGTTTTATCTCAACTACATCAGTTGCATCAATAGTAATTTTGTTTTGCGCGGGGTTGGGGTAGATTTTTATTGTATTGTTGTTTGAAATTTTATTTATGCCTGTTGTGCTATTTTTTACATTTATATAAACCATATTGCTTGAAGTGTTATTAGCTAAACGATAAATCGAATCGTTTTGACAAGACTGTGCGGAATCTCCGCAAACAGAATAAACACTTACGCATATATTATAATGCCCTGCTACTGTATATGTATGACTTGGATAAAACCCGATAGTAGAGCTTCCATCGCCCCAATACCATTTTGCACTTGTTGTGTTAGCTAAATAAGTTGGATAAGCATCCCAGGTGTGAGGAATGGTATCGGGTGTTAGTGTGTAGCTAACCGCAGGGACACAAGCCGGTGACGAGGAACAATCCATAAGCACTTTTGCAATAAAAATATTTTCCAAGCCTCCTGCTCCAAGGTGTAGGGTGTTATTTCCTATAACAAAGGGATCATTAGAAAAATATCCTCCTATATAGGCATGCCCAAAATTATCAATTGCTAATTTACCCGAACCTCCGTTTCCACCGCCGGGTATAGCTGTAGCACAAAGAGTGTTGCCTAAAGAATCGTGCTTTGTTACGCATGTATAATATGCGTTTGCTAAGGGAGCAAGTTGCAGCGTAAATGTACCAAAGGTAATAGAAGGGGCATCGGTTCCGCTTGTTAAATAAACATTGCCTAAAGCATCTGTAGCTACAGAATAACCAAGATTACCTCCATTTCCTCCAAAAGCTTTAGCCCAGATTACATTGCCTGATGCATTATATTTAGCCAGAAAAATACTTGCTAAATATGATGGGTTAAGTTGAAGTGTGTCTGTTCCCATAACAGTAGTTTCTTCAAAATACCCTGTAACATATATATTGCCATGCGCATCAATTGCAACTCCATTGCCAAAATTATTGTTTGCTCCCCCCTCACTTTTTACCCATAATACATTGCCTAATGAATCATATTTGACAAGAAAAATATCGCTATATCCTATACCCGCTATTGAATGATTCCCAAAAACGGTAGATTTACTAAAACTTCCTGTAATTAATACATTACCATAACTATCTGTAGCTACACGGTTGCCGGTGGCGCTATCGGCATTTCTAACCCAAAGAAAATTACCGGATGAATTATATTTTGCAAGAAACAAATCTGAGAGAGACGAACCTGTGTTATAAATTGTATCGGTGCCAAAAACACTTGTAGGCCCTTGATGTACTCCTGTTACATAAATGTTATTAGTTTTATCAGTTGCAATAGAGAAAGCCTGATCCTGGCCGGTACTCTTAGTATTTTTATCCCACAGTAAGTTTCCGGATGGGTCGTACTTAGCTAAGAAAATTGTTGAAACTTGATTTAAATTAATAACAGTATCCATAGTTAATGTATCCAATCCGAGTGAAAAATATTGGGAAAAATATCTACCTGAAACAACTATATTGCCTAAATTATCAACTGTTAGGCTTTCTCCTTCAGCATCACCAATTACATTAGTTTTGGCCCAAATCACATTTCCTGTTGAATCGTATTTAGTAATAAATGCATTCATTTCTACTCCAGTCCTTTTAAGAGTATATGTTCCAAAGGTTACAGAATCGGAACTAAATGAGCCTGTGTAATAAACATTTCCGGAAGCATCTTTTGCCAGACCTTCGCCATAATCTTGCCAATTTCCTTTTATGCCTTTAGCCCACTGCCATGTTTGTGAGAAAGAAAGAACCGGAATAAGTAAGGTTATAAATAATAATTTTTTCATGGGATTTATTTTATGTTGCTAAACAAATGTAGGACAAAATAAAATGGTTTAATGTTAATTAATTGAGGTGCTTGTGTGCGTTAGGGATTGTAGTGGAAAGCTTTTTGCGTAATCGCAAAAACTTGCAACGTAAAGCCCGACCGACGGTGGTAACCCACCGTAACGCCCAAACAATAAATAAAATTTACTGCTTTATAAAAGTTTGATAACGATAAGGGCTTCCGTTTTTGCGCACGCTAACTAAATACGAACCTGCTGTTAGTTGATTTACTTGCAGGGTGTTTTCGGTTTCGGTTAATTCGGATGTCATTACTTGTTTGCCTTCCATGGTATAAATGTAAGCGGTGTATTTTGCGCTTGGTAAATTAGTTGTGCTTATGGTTATTTTATCGGTAGTGGGGTTGGGGTATAGTTTTATATTGTTGTTTGGTTTGTTGGTTTGTGCAATGCCCACATTTAAATCGGATAAATCGCGTTTAAAAACTCCGCGCCCATGTGTAAAGGCATATAAATAATGGTCGCTTTCGGAAACAATTAAATCGAACACCATTGTTGCATCAGGAAAACCTGTATCGTAGGTTGACCATGTTTGCCCTTTATCGGACGAAACAAAAACACCAAAATCGCAACCGGCATAAATAAAGTTTGGGTTAGTTGGGTCAACGGTTATACACTCAAATGGCATGTTGGGTAGGTTGGTGCTTATATCTACCCAGGTAGTGCCTGCGTTTGTTGATTTAAAAACGTGCCCTGTGCCAAAGCCCGAAAACACGGCATACACTTCTTTACTATTACTTGGGTTAACGGCTATACGACGCGGATAACGATTGGGCAGACCTGTTGAAATATCGGTTACGGTGGCGCCATCGTTGGCACTGAAAAACATTTTCATGTTATGAGTTGAATCGGGTGCGGTTGCAAAATAAATTGAATCGGGGCTGGTGAAAGAAGCGGCTATGGTCATAATAAGCATGCCGTTGTTAACGGGGTTGTTGCCCATATAACTCCATGTTTGGCCACCATCGGCAGAAGATTGCAGGGCTTGCCCACCTGCATACATAATTTGTGTGTTTGAGTAACATAAAATATACGGCGCTAAAAACGCTGCGTAGTTGCCACCTGTGGCGCCTGTGTTAGGGCCGGTAGGGCTGTTTAATATTGTTTGCGGAAAACCACCGTTGCCCTGGCTGTTATCTTGATAAACATTTAAATATTGATAAGCGCCATATTGGCTTTGATCGTTGGTGTGGTCTATTGCATTGTAAGCACCATCACCACCAATAACGGGTGACCAGTTATAAGGGCCATAATATTTTACGGTATAATTATCTTGCAGGCCACTTAACAGCACGGTAGTATCGGTTGCAGATATGCTGCCTATATAATGTTGTGTAGTATTATAACCGCCCACGCAAGCATAAAAAGTTGAACCGGCATCGTTGGTGCGATAAAGACCTCCATCGGTAATGATGTAAATTTTGTTGGCATCTTTAGGATTAAAAATAATATCGTGTATATCGGAATGATAAGTTGAAGCAGTACCATTTTGATTAAAACCTAAACCACCGTTGGTTGACTGAAATAAATATACGCCACCTGCAAATATATTTTGTGAGTTGCCGGGCTGCACGGCTAAACCTTTAGCGTACCAACCTTGATAACTTGCTATATCGGAAGTGGTTTGTTGTACCCATGTTTGACCTTTATTGGCAGATACATAAACACCAACCGAATTGTATATATCACAAATGTGAACATACATGCTATCGTTGTTGTTTTTGTATTTAGCAATTGTTACACGCCCTTTATAAACTGTGGTTGGTAAACCGCTTGTTACTTGCGCCCAGCTTGCGCCGCTGCTTGTTGTGCGAAAAAGACCTTGCACCGCAGTACCATTATTACCCACACCGCATAAAATAATATTAGTATCGATGCTGTGTATTTCTAAATCCATGCACATTTTTTGATTTAAAACAAGGTTCCATGTTGAGCCTGCATCTGATGATTTATAAACGCCCTCGGTAGTGGCTGCATAAACAGTTGTTGGTTTTAGTGGATTAATTATAATATCCCAAATACCACGATTTTGTTGGTAGGTCCAGTTGATAGATTGGGTCCAGGTTACACCGCCATCAATAGATTTAAATAAACCCATGCCGTAGGAACCGCGTGTTACACGCAAATCGCCGATGCCTTGCGAGTTACTGCCATAACAATAAACCTCGCCCGTGCCCACATACATTTCGTTATGATTGTTTGGGTTGATGGCAATGCTGCTTACACCCAATACCGGAACGCCGAGTGGAACATAAGTCCAGGCGTTGGTGCCAATGCCACCAGTGGTTGATTTCCATAAACCACCGCCGGCAGAGCCTAACCAAATGGTTGCAGTATCTATGGGGTCGAAGGCAATTGCAATAGTGCGACCGCCCATGTTATACGGCCCCATTGATGCCCACGATGTGGTTGATTGTGTTCGTAGATTTGCTGCGGGTGCATTTTTTTTGTACCAGTTTATAGCACTTGCATAGGCATCGGCCGGAATATCGTTATTGGGAAAAGCGGCTGCATCAGACAAAAACCGAAGTGCATCCCAGGCAGCAGTTTTTGATTCTTCTTCTACTTCATTGAATTTATTTTTTGTTGCAGCGTTTGTTTTAGCTGCCGGTGATTTTTTGTTTTGTAAAAACGCATAACTACAAACAATGGTTGCAGTTAGTAAAACAAAGGGTAAAAATTTTTTCATACAAATAATTTATGAACCCAAATGTAGGCATATAAAAACCAAAAGGCCGGCAAGTTTTTAAACGGCTGTAAATTTTTTTTAAACGGTAGGGTTTTTTAATTAAACGGTTAAGCTTTTAATGCTGCACAATAATTTTTTGTGTAGTAACATTTTGCTTTGTTTACATTAGGGATGACAATAAACTGCTTGCACAAATAAGTGATGTTATAATTATTTTTTAGGTGGTGATATTGGTGCACCCGGATTTAATGTGTTGGTAGGGGTTGACCCAGGTGAATTATCGGTTCCGAATGAATTTGGAGTTGTTGTATTTGGTTGAGTTTGTATTTGTGGTGTAGTAGTTGGTACACTGGGGATGGTAAGTGTTGGTGTTGTTATAGGTGGGATTGTTTGTATATAAGGTGTGGTGGGCTGAAAATCGGGACCGGTTGTTTGAGGACCCGTAGGAGGTGTTTGCACACCAGAATTTGGTGCACCGATTGGATTTGACACATTATTGTTTATTTGTGCTACCAGAGAATGAAATGCAACTATGGTAAAAAATAGTAAACCTAATTTTTTCATTTTAATAT
>JABDCR010000065.1 GCA_013288015.1 Bacteroidota bacterium
TTTTTGGACTAGTTTATTCCTAACAGCTTCTTCCAAATTATGTTTTTGAAGGGTTTGTAGTTGAAGTTTTACAGAAGCTAGAGGTGACTTAAGTTCATGTGTTATTGATAGTAAAAAATTGTTTTGCAAACGGGCTAATTCATTCTCTTTTTTACGTGTGTTGTAAATTTTTAAAACACCCAAAGTAACAAGAATTAAAAACACAGTTCCTTCTCCAACATGCATCCACAACTGATGATTTTTTTTGTTTTCAATTTGTTGAAGGTTTTCTTCGAGCAAATTTTTATCCGCAAAATGTAGTGCCGATATGTTTTTTTGTTCCTCAGCTAATTGACTCGTTTGGCGGGTTAACAAAACTTCCCACCACAAAAACTGCAGCACTATATAGGCAACTAATGCGTAAAATAGCCAAGGAGTTTTAGCTGTGTACTTCATCGTGCTTGGTCATTAGTTTTTCAATAGCAGTAAATATTACCATAACATCTTTAACCGATTTTACGTTTTGTATGCTTATGTAAAAACGAGTGCCTTGTTCCTTAAGGGCACAATAGGCCGGATTTTTTTGTGCGTACAATAAAATACTTTTAAATGCTTCTGAATTATAATATTCGCTTTCTTGTTTGCTAATAAAGTAAGCTAACATCTTTTCGTTTTTCAAAACCAATTTTTCAAAGCCTAAATACATAGCTCTGCGTCGCATGCGTATAGCATCCGTTAAATTCAAAACCTGTTGTGGTAATGGCCCAAAACGGTCTTCAAGATTCTTTAATAAAACAACTAACTCATCTTCGGTTTGTGCTTCATCTAGTTGTTTATAAGTGTTTAAACGCTCGGTAATATTTTCAATATATCTATCAGGTATCAGTAATTCAAAATCAGTTTCAAGTACGGTATCTTTTACAAATGCTTTCGAGAATGCAGTTTTCACTTGAGTTTCTGCCAAATGCATATCCTTAGTTTGTTCTTTATACCAACTTTCTTCTTTTAATTCTTCAACAGCTTCATTTAAAATTTTCATATAGGTATCAAAGCCCATATCGTTAATAAAGCCACTTTGCTCGCCACCCAGCATATCACCTGCGCCACGTATATCTAAATCGCGCATGGCAATTTGAAAACCACTTCCTAAATCAGTAAACTCGGTAATCGCTTTTAAACGTTTTTTAGCATCGCTTGTAAGTGTAAGTAACGATGGAACCAACAAATAGCAAAATGCTTTTTTGTTCGAACGTCCTACCCTACCCCGCATTTGATGCAAATCACTTAACCCGAAGTTTTGCGAATCGTTTATAATAATAGTGTTTGCATTTGAAATATCTAAACCTGATTCGATGATAGTAGTTGCAACAAGTATATCGGTTCTTCCTTCAATAAAATTAAGCATTACATCTTCCAGTTTGTCTCCCTCCATTTGTCCATGACCCACAGCTACTTTCGCCTCTGGCAACAAACGCTGAATAATGCCTGCAACTTCCTTAATGCTTTGTACTTTATTATGAATAAAAAATGCTTGGCCGCCACGTGTAATTTCAAATTGCAAAGCATCACGCACTAATTCTTCATTAAAATTATGAAGTTCAGTTTGCACCGGATAACGATTCGGTGGTGGTGTTGCAATAACTGATAAATCACGTGCACCCATTAAAGAAAATTGTAAAGTACGTGGAATAGGCGTTGCGGTAAGTGTAAGTGTATCTACGTTTTGTTTAATAAGCTTTAATTTATCTTTTGCACCTACACCAAATTTCTGCTCTTCATCAATAATAAGCAAACCCAAATCTTTAAACTTTATTTGATTGCTAAGTAATTTATGTGTGCCAACCAAAACATCAACTTTACCTTCGGCTAATTTTTGCAAGGTTTCTTTTTGCTCTTTAGCCGATTTAAACCGATTTACAAAATCTACAGTACAAGGAAAATCTTTAAATCGTTCGGCAAAAGTTTTATAGTGTTGAAGTGCTAAAATAGTTGTTGGTACCAGTATAGCAGTTTGCTTGCCATCACAGGCTGCTTTAAATGCAGCACGTATAGCAATTTCAGTTTTGCCAAAACCAACATCACCACACACCAATCTATCCATTGGATATGGTTTTTCCATATCGCGTTTTACATCGGTAGTGGTTTTTTCCTGATCTGGCGTATCCTCATAAATAAAAGAGGCTTCTAATTCATGCTGTAAATAATTATCATGTGCAAAGGCATGCCCTTTAGATGCTTTACGTTTAGCGTACAATTTAATTAAATCGAATGCAACTTGCTTAACACGCGTTTTAGTTTTTTGTTTAAGTGTTTGCCAATGGGTAGAGCCAAGCTTATCCATGCGTGGCACCTGCCCTTCTTTGCCTGTATATTTTGCAATACGATGCAAAGATGTTATACTTACATAAACAGCATCATTGTCTTTATAAACAAGTTTAACAGCTTCTTGTGTTTTATCGCCTACTTTTATTTTCTCTAAGCCTGCAAAGCGACCAATTCCATGATCTATATGCACCACATAATCTCCAGGATTAAGGCTTTGTAATTCTTTTAAAGTAAGGGCTTCACCCGTTTTTTGAAACGATTGCGGGGTTTTGTATTTATGGTAACGTTCGAATATTTGGTGGTCGGTATAACAAGCCAGCTTATTAGAATAATCTATAAACCCCTCGTGAATGCTAAGATGTATAGTTTCAAATAAATTTTCAGCCACACGGTTTGCATTAGAAACATCGGCTAAAATTTGACGCAAACGCTCGGCTTGTTTCTCGGTATCGGTAAATAAAAAATTGCTGTAGTCCTTTTGTTTGTTTTCTAAAAGGTGTTTAAAAAGTAATTCGAAGTTTTTATTGAAGGATGGTTGTGGTTGCTGATTAAGCTCAACCACATCATCTGTAAACATGGGGTTTCCGCTTGTTTCAATAATTTGTTTTTTTTGCAAAGAAGTTTTTAACTCATCGACATTACAAAATAATTTTTCAGGTGCTTGTTGGGTTGTTTCGTGCAAAGCACCATAAGAAGAAACTGCTTTTTCAAACAGTGCTTCGGTTTTTTGAATAAGGTAATTTGAGTCTTTACAGAAAATTAAAGTGCCATCATCCGAAAGTGTTTCTAAAAAACACATCTTGTTTTCAGACATCCCTTCATTGGCAATGTTGGGTGTAATGTGTATTTTTTCGTAACGAGCCGTAGATAGCTGAGATAAAGCATCAAAACTACGAATAGATTCTATTTCATCACCAAACAATTCAATACGATAAGGCATGTTAGCTGAAAAAGAAAAGACATCAATAATTCCGCCCCTTATGGCAAACTGCCCCGGTTCAGCAACAAAATCAACTCGTTCAAAATGGTAAGAAAACAAAAATTCTTCTAAAAACTCAATCGAAAGTTTTTCCTTAACCGCCAGTTTAAACGTGTTTTCGCTTAAGGCAGCTTTACCCGGTATTTTTTCGAAAAGTGCCTCGGTATAGGTAACAATTATGTTTTTTTTATCGCTCGAAGTGATTTTTTCCAGTGTTTCTATACGTTGCTGTTGCGAGGCTGTTTGAGTTTTCTCAAAATCATAAGCGTTAACATAGCTAAAAGGCAGGTACAAAACCTTCCTGTCTTGTAAAACCTGTAAATCATTCAGTACATAAAGGGCATCTTCGTTATTATTACAAATAATAACAACGTTCTTATCAAATTCTTTAGCGCATTGGGCATATAAAAAACTCCAACCCGAACCATGTATGCCTTTTACAAAAAGGTTGCTTCCTTCAGCAATTTTTTCTGTAACCGCTGTAAAATCAATATGTATGTTTTGTAAAGACATGGTAAAAAGCCCACAAAAATCGGTATAAATATTGGCAAAGCAAAACCAAAAGCCATTAACAATAGGCTGTTAAAAGCCTTTTTTATTGGACTTGAAGGCTATGTTTTGTTTTCGTAACTTTGGTTATTGATGTTACGTTTTTGTTACATAGCAGTTGTGTTGCTTTTTTTGAGCGTAGATGTGTTTTCTCAACCGTCTGAAAAGAAGCTTACCCCAAATGATTATATAGCCCGGTATAAAGAAGATGCTGTAAAAGAAATGTACCGATTTGGTGTACCTGCCAGTATAACGCTTGCACAAGGCATGCTTGAAAGTGGTAATGGTAACAGCGCCCTATCAGTGTATGCTAACAACCATTTTGGGATTAAATGCCATAAAGATTGGACTGGACCAAGCTACATTTTAGATGATGATGAGAAAAATGAATGTTTTAGAAAATATCAGGATGTGTTAGACTCATACTCTGACCACTCTCAATTTTTAAAAAACCGCGATCGTTATGCTTTTTTGTTTGAGTTACCTAAAACCGATTATAAAGGTTGGGCAAGGGGCTTAAAAGAGGCCGGTTATGCCACGCACCCAAAATATGCCGAACAATTAATTGATTTAATTGAGCAGTACAAATTATACGAGTTAGATAAAGATGTGGTGTTAACCATGCGCAACGTGAAAGAGAAAACACCGCAAGTAAAATTTAATTTACGGCTAGTTTTAAAATTTAACCATACTAAGTTTATTATAGCAAAGCCCGGAGATTCTTTTTACAAAATTGCCAGCGATTTTGATTTAGAGTTAAGTGATTTATTTAAATACAACGATTTTAATAAAGGCGAAGCCATAGTTGCTTACGAAAAAGTGTATGTAGAGCCTAAGCGCAGAAAGGCTTTAGAACCTTACCATGTAGTAACCAAAGGAGAAACCATGGAAAGCATTTCGCAATTGCATGGCATTAAACTAAGCTCTTTATATAAGAAGAATAGATTAAAGCCATCTAGTGGAGAACCAAAAGTTGGAACAGTTTTATATTTAAGAAAGCGTAAATCTAAGAGTGAGGCTGCGAAATAAAATACTGCAAAGCCAAATCATAACTCATTAATCCAAAACCCGAAATAGAACCTTTACAATGTTTACCTAAATAGGAAACATGACGATAATCTTCTCTTGCAAAAATATTGCTGATATGTACTTCAACCACCGGAACAGAAATTCCGGCAACTGCATCGGCAAGAGCAATTGAAGTATGGGTATAAGCACCTGCGTTTAAAATAATTCCATCAACATTTTTATCTGCTTTATGTAAGGCATTAATTAATTCCCCTTCTACATTATTCTGAAAACAATCAAATTGAACGGCAGGAAATTTTGCTTTTAGTTCGGTTAGATACTCTTCAAAAGTTTGGTTTCCGTAAACAGTTGGCTCGCGTGTGCCAAGCAGGTTTAAATTAGGTCCGTTTATAATTAAAATCTTCATGGGTTAAAAATACTAATTTCGGTTAATGTTGTTTAATTTCATAAACATGTTTTTGTAAGTCAGGAAAAAAAAGTTTGAACTCTGCTTTAAAATCATCGTAACTCTTTACTAATTCTTCGGTTGCAGTTTCCATGCCCGATATAAAATGCGCCCTGCGCGACATGCCCTGCATTACTTTTTCAATGCCCTCTATTTTTGTATAAGCAAAAAGTATATCGTACTTAATCATGTAATTATAAAACTGCTGAGAACGCTCGGGGAAAATGGCGTGATACTTTTCTAAATATTTATACACCTGATTTGTATAATCTCTAAACGAAATCGTCGAATAATCCTGCCAATGAGTAGCTAAAAAATGATCGTAAAAAATGTCGGTTATAACGGGTGCATATTTTTTGTAACGAGGCCGCAATCGCTCTTTGCTTTTTAGCATTTCTGCATGACTATCCGTAAAAGTATCAATGGCACGGTGCAACCTTATTCCTTTTTGTATCTCTTCCGAAAAATTATCGGTAGCACTTCCTTTTACCGAATCAGCTATAAAATTGCCCACCATCAGCTCGCTAGGTTCGCCCGAAAGAAATAAATGCGCCAAAAAATTCATTCTATAAAGATAACAAACTAAGCAGTAAATTTGTGGTAAATAAAACAGCTTGAGCAATTGGAATCTTTTTATAAAATCGTTTGAGATGTACTTATCTGCCGAGCGTTCGTTCAGCAAAAACTCGGTGCAGGCTTATTTACGAGACATTAAAGGTTTAGCAACTTTTATGGAAGAAGAGTTTCCTAAGGTAACACCACAAAAAACTGAGCTTAAACACTTACAAACTTACATTAAACAAATTAACGAATTTGGATTAAGCGCTTCATCACAAGGTCGTATTTTATCAGGCATACGGGCTTTTTTTAAATTTTTGGTAGTCGAAAAAGAAATTGATAACAATCCTACCACCCTACTTGAATGGCCTCGAACAGCCAGAAAACTTCCTGATGTTTTAAATGAAAAAGAAATTGAAGATGTTTTAAATGCCATTGACAGAAGTACAGATGATGGTGAAAGAAACCGTGCTATACTTGAAGTGCTTTATGGTTGTGGCTTACGTGTAAGTGAATTAGTAAATTTAAAAATAAGCGAAGTACATAAAGAAGAAGAATTTTTAATTGTAATAGGTAAAGGCAATAAACAAAGGCTTGTACCCATAAACGGCATGGCACTTAAACACATAGATATTTATTTAAAAAATATTCGAAGTCATGTTTCGATAAAAAAAGGAAACGAAGATGTTTTATTTTTAAACCGTAGAGGCAGCATGCTTTCAAGGGTGATGATTTTTTACATCATTAAACAATTGGTAGAAAAAACAGGCATAAAAAAAACAATCTCTCCGCATACTTTCAGACATAGTTTTGCTACACACTTATTAGAAAATGGCGCAGATTTACGAGCCGTGCAAGAAATGCTTGGGCATGAGAGCATTACAACTACCGAAATTTATACGCATATAAGTAACCACACCTTAAAAGATGCCATTATAAAACATCACCCAAGAAATAAATAAAATTAAAAGCTGACTACAAAATCAATTGTAACAATATACGTTTGACTATTGTACCCTGTTTTGGTTAAAAAAATATTATCCTGTGCATTATACATTTTACCTTCAAGCCTAATCAAAGATCCTTGATAAGGAGAAAAATCAAGATTAAGTGAAGTGCCTAAAACTTGTGTCCCGTAAGGTGTATTAGTGGTTACAATTACCTGCGATGGGTCGCTATAATATTCGCCTCGTAACGAGGTAGAAAACTTGCGGGTGAGTTTATATTTTAAAATGACTGAGGTCCCAAACCACTTATCATAATGCACTTTGTCTTTATATTTTTGTTGAATGCCGTAATCAAATGCCGCTGATAAATAAATTTTTTTACTAAAATGTGATGTAAAATAAAAGTGACTAAAATACCGCCATTGTTTAGCCGAATCGGGTTTTTCGTTCCCTATAAACGTACTGTAATTAATTTCTGTTTTATCATTTGGTCTATATAAAATTTGAGTGCAAACCGGTTTGTTACTATTCCCCGGCGTTTCCTGTATGTTTTGCCAACCATTTAAAAGCAATAAACTAAACAGCCATTTCTTTCCGGCATCGTAAGTTAACTTAGCGCCCGTTTGATAGTATGGCGTATTTTCAGCCATAATAGAACGGGTTAGTGTAGGATTAGTAAGTGAAAAAGCAGACTCGTTACCAATATGCGAAGCAAAAATTCCGGCATCTAACCAAAGGTTTTTTACCAATTTAATTCCTGCGTTTGCTTCATATATGTTTTTCAATAAGCCCTGTTCGCTGGCATAATTATACTGAGCATAAGTGCCAGCCATTAGCCCAATTTTCGACCTTATTTTATCTCCGCTATACGAGGCACTTAATAAAGCCAGATTAATGTTAAACTCATTATTGCGTTTGTAATTATAAATAA
>JABDCR010000066.1 GCA_013288015.1 Bacteroidota bacterium
TCACAAGAAGAAGTGAGCGTAACTTTAAGCGTTGCTAACAAACACGTTTCTGCCGACGCTGCATTTTCAAGTAACGAAGATATGAATTTGATGGATGTGTTATTTGACCCAAGTAATCCGCAACCCGATAATGTTTTAATGACTGCATCTTTAAGTATTGAAATTAAAAGAGCTTTAGCTACCCTTACCGAAAGAGAAAGTGAAGTTGTTAGCCTGTTTTATGGTATAGGTTTAAAAAATGGTTTAACGTTAGAAGAAATTGGTGAGAAATATAACCTTACCAGAGAACGTGTTAGGCAAATAAAAGAAAAAGCCATCAGACGACTTAGAAACGCCTCAAAAAACAAAATTCTTAAAACCTATTTGGGTTAATTTTTGTTGTAGCAAGTAAAGTAATTTCAGTCGGTTATAAAGATTGATGAGCGGTTTACCCTTCCAAAACACTAGCATTTGTTGTAAAATGTTTACCTAAAATTAAAGATTAGGACGTAATTTCTTCTTACCTTTGGTATACATTTAAAACAAAAACCAATGGGATTATTTGACAAACTCAAAAATGAATTTATTGATATTATTGAGTGGACCGACAACTCTACTGATACTATCATGTGGAAATTTCCACGCTACCAAAATGAAATAAAAATGAATGCTAAGCTAACTGTGCGTGAAAGCCAGGTAGTTGTATTTTTAAACGAAGGTGTTATTGCCGACGTGTTTCAACCAGGGATGTACACCCTGCAAACACAAAATATGCCGATACTTGCCACATTAAAAGGTTGGAAGTATGGTTTTGATTCTCCTTTTAAAGCCGATGTATTTTTTATAAATACTAAACAATTTACCAACCAAAAATGGGGAACTAAAAATCCTATTATGTTGCGCGATGCAGAGTTTGGTCCCGTACGTTTACGTGCCTTTGGCAGTTATGCTTTTAAAGTAACTGACGGAGGTAAATTTTTAAAAGAAATTGGTGGTACCGCTCAAGAATTTACAGTTGAAGAAATTAATGAACAGTTACGCAATTTAGCCGTTTCTCGTGGAATGGATGCTGTTGCAGAAAGCAAAATTGCTGTACTTGATTTAGCTTCTCAGTACGATGAAGTTTCTAAAATTATTACAGATAAAATTAAGCCTGAGTTTAATGAAATGGGCTTAGACTTAACTAAGTTTTTAATAGAAAACATTTCGTTACCACCAGAAGTAGAAGCTGCTTTAGATAAACGCAGCAGCATGGGCATTATTGGCAACATGGGTGCTTTTACACAGTTTCAAGCAGCTAATGCTATGGATGATGCAGCAAAAAACCCTAACGGCGGCGGCTTAATGGGTGCTGCTATGGGTGCAGGCATGGGTTATGGAATGATGAACCAAATGGGTAACGCATTTCAGCAACAAACGTTTAACCCTAATACCGGAATGAACACTCCGCCCCCACCTCCGCAAGCGGTACAATATTTTGTAGCTGTAAACGGCGCTCAAACAGGTCCGTTTACTGTGCAACAATTGCAGGCAATGGCGCAAAGTGGACAGTTTAACAGGCAAAGTTTAATTTGGAAACAAGGCATGGCCGGATGGGCTGCAGCCGAAACAGAAGCAGGTTTGGCTTCGTTGTTTGGAGCAATGCCACCTCCTCCGCCTCCAATGCAATAATTATGTAAACAAAAATGCCAATCAATTGATTGGCATTTTTGTTTAGTAGGTTTTGGATTTTATTTACTTAACAAAAGCTTCTTTAATTCGTCTAAACCTTGCGAAGCAGTTTTTTTAATATGATTTATGCTTTGTAAAACAGATGCTTCAAAATTGCCCGGGTCGACCAAATATTTTTTAGCCATAGGGTTGGTGTGGTAGATTAATCCTGCAGCCGGATAAACAACTAAAGAGGTTCCTACAGTAATAAATATATCTGCCTCTGCTACTATGCTCATAGCATTATCCATTTCGGGTACCATTTCGCCAAACCAAACAATATGTGGCCTTAATTGAGACCCCTTTTCGCACAAATCACCAACCTCTATTTTTTGTTTCTTAATGGGATAAATAAGGTTTTCATCAATAGAAGAACGCATTTTTGTTATCAATCCATGTAGGTGTAACACTTTTTTAGAACCCGCACGTTCATGCAAATCATCAATGTTTTGGGTAATAATTTGTACATCAAAATGCTTTTGCAACTCAGCTAAAATTAAATGCCCTTGGTTAGGTTTGGCTTCTATAACTTGTTTTAAACGCTCATTATAAAAACGTAATACATGAGCCTTGTTATTTTGCCAGGCCTCAGGGGTGGCTACATCTTCAATGCGATACTCTTCCCACAAGCCATTGCTGTCTCTAAATGTTTTTAAACCGCTTTCGGCACTCATGCCGGCACCGGTAAAAACAACTATTTTTTTTAGGGAACTCAAGATAAACAAAGATAATATTTATACAATATCAACTTCATTTGTTACAAATTGAAATTTATTCCCACAAAACAAACCTTTATCGCTCAATTTTAATTGAGGAATTACCAGTAAAGCCAAGAAAGATAAGGTCATATAAGGTGCCTGCAATGTAGTACCTAATTGCTTGGCAGCTTTATCCAAAGTGGTATATTTTTCTGCAACAATACTAATTTCCTCGGTTGACATAATGCCTGCAACAGGTAAAGGAAGAACTTGTTTACTGCTTCCATTAGCTAACGATATACCTCCTTTATTTTCTATAATAAGGTTTACAGCCTCGCATAAATCAACATCATTAGTCCCTACAGCCACTATGTTATGGCAATCATGAGCCACACAACTTGCAATGGCTCCGCTTTTTAATCCAACATTTTTTACAAAGGCAATGGCAACAGGTGTATTGGCATAGCGGTTTATTACTGCTATTTTCAATACATCGTTTGGTATATCGCTTTCAATAAAACCATTTACGTTGTTTGTAGGGCACTGAATTTCGTTAGTAATCAACTGCCCATCTATGGCTTCAATAACTCGTATGGTTTTGCTTTGAGCTTTTATTTTAAAATCTGCCGTAGATTTTTTATCGCAATTAAAATTATTTACAGTAGTTGCCTCTACTCTGGGTATGTTTGTTTTTCCATTTTGCGCTACACACTCTCCTTTAATATAGGTAGATAATACATTGAAATCGGTAAGGTTATCTGTAATAATAAAATCAGCACTATCCCCTACTCTTAATAAGCCAACAGGTAAATTAAAGTGTTGTACCGTATTGTAAGAAGTAGCACGCAACACATCATATAAGTTACACCCTTTTGCAATGGCTCTTTTAACTAAAAGATTAATGTGTCCCAATATCAAACTATCAGGGTGTTTATCATCCGAGCAAAACATAATTTGCTCAGGATATTTATTCAATAAAGGAATGAGTGTTTCAAAATTTTTAGCTGCACTTCCCTCACGTATCATAACCTTTACACCAAACTGCAATTTTTCTAAAGCCTCCTGATACATATAACACTCGTGGTCGGTACTAATGCCCTTAGAAAAGTAATTTTTCATAGCATCTCCCATTAAACCGGGCGCGTGTCCATCAATGGGCTTATTATGCTTTTTTGCAGCTTGCAGCTTTTTTAAAACCTCTTCATCATTATTAATAACTCCCGGAAAATTCATCATTTCTGCCAAATAAACAATTTCAGGGCGAGTCATTAATTTTTCAATATCGGTGCTATTAATAATAGCCCCTGCTGTTTCAAAAGAAGTAGCAGGCACACATGATGGTGCACCAAAAAAGAAATGAAAAGGAACTTTTGCTGCATTATCTAACATATACTCTACCCCTGCCACACCAATAACATTGGCTATTTCATGAGGATCGGAAATTGTAGCAACGGTACCATGTACCACAGCTGCGCGTGCAAATTCAGATGGAATAAGCATAGAACTTTCTACATGTACATGCGCATCTATAAAACCAGGAAGTATATATTGTTGTGGAGCTGTATCTATTTCCTTTATAGATTGTATTTTACCATTTTCAATAAGTATTTCGGCAGGGTAAATTCTTTTTTGATGAATATCAACTAAGTTGCCTTGTATAATGGTACTGTTTTTCATTTTTATAATGCGTTAATAATGGTTTTAAAAACATCTGACCACCAAATATTTTCGCCTTCGTTTTTGCTCAGTTTTACAATAATTATATTTTTTTTAGGGCACACATAAATATACTGTCCTAAAAAGCCTTGTGCCCTGTAATCTCCATTCTTTTCTAACCACCATTGATATTTATAAAAAGAAGAACCACCTTCAGTTTGGTCGGCATGTGTGCTTTGTTCAACCCAATCGGCTGGTATAAGTTGTTTACCATTATAATTGCCTTTATTTAAATATAGTTTTCCAAATTTGGCAAAATCTCTGGCACGTGCATTTATACAACAAAATGTTTTCTCTAATCCATTTTTAGCTTGGTCAATGCTCCATGAGGCATCAAACTCCATTTGCAAAGGCGTCCATATTTTTTCTTGTAAATAAGCCGTAATGGTTTTTCCTTTTAAAGCGCGTTCTAATACTAGACCTAATAATTCGGTGTTACCACTTTTATATTCGAATTTTGTACCCGGCTCATAAGCCAATTTTAATTTAAGTACTCGTTTACGTAGTTTTTGCCCGTAATAGAAACTTGCCACCTCACCAAAAGGGTTAATATAGTTTTCATTAAATTTTAAACCTGTGGTCATTTGCAACACATGTTTAATTTTTACTTTATCAAACCCATTTTTCTTTAATTCAGGTATATAATTTGTAACTGGCTCCTCAACCGATTGAATAAGACCATCGGCAATGGCGCAACCAATTAAAGCAGAAGTAAATGATTTTGCCATAGAGAAAGAAGGAACAATGGTTGTTTCATCTTTATCATGAAAATAGTTTTCGTATAAAACAGTATCGTTACGAATAACCATAAAAGCTAAAGTGTTTTCTTCCGATAAAAATTTATTTAGCCTATCTGTTTTACCATTATAAGTTATACTTTGTGGAAACACCTGACTTGTTTTTGAATAAAATATAAAAGGATTAGGGGATGCTTGTAACATTCTCTCCGGAAATTTTTCGTAATCTTTTACATCTGCAAAATTATACACAACAAATCGTACTATTTTACAAGAGCTTATTATCAATATAGTTATAATACAAGCAAATAGTAGCAGTCTTTGTTTCATGTACTTAACAGAATTTATTGCATTAAAGCCTCTATGGTCTTTAATGGGTCTGTCGAAGAGAAAACTGTGTTACCAGCCACTAATACATCGGCCCCGGCAGCAAGTAGTTTTTTATAATTATTTAAATCTACCCCTCCATCTATTTCAATAAGGGTTTGGCAACCTTTATCTTTTATCATTTGTTTTAGCTGCGTTACTTTTTTGTAAGTGTTTTCAATAAATTTTTGTCCGCCAAACCCCGGGTTTACACTCATCATACACACTAAGTCGGTTTCAATTAAAATATCTTCTAACACACTAACGGGAGTATGTGGGTTAAGCGCCACACCGGTTTTCATGCCGGCAGCCTTTATTTGCTGCAAGGTGCGGTGCAAATGGGTGCTGGCTTCGTAATGCACTGTTAGCACGTGTGCGCCCACATTTTTAAAATCTTCTATATAACGCTCGGGTTGTACTATCATTAAATGCACATCAAGTGGCTTTTTGGCATGTTTATTAATGGCCTTTATTACCGGAAAGCCGAAAGAAATATTAGGTACAAAAACGCCATCCATTACATCAATATGAAACCAAGGGGCTTTGCTTTGGTTTATCATTTCAACATCTCGTTGCAGGTTGCCAAAATCGGCCGAAAGGATAGATGGAGCTACTATATGAGACATATTTTAGTTTTGGTCAAAATTACTAAATAGTTGGCAGTTATTGATTATTTGGCTCAAATACCAGGCCAAACGACTAATTAATAATAACCTTTACCAAAATTCAGAGTTTTTACTAAATTTGGCATCCTAAAAATAAAATTAAATAATGTATGTATATGAATAAGTTTGTTTTTGTAGCTGGTTCTTTATTGTTTGCGGCAAGCGGATTTGCGCAAGCTGACCCAACCTTACTTACCATTGATGGTAAAGCCATAACTAAATCGGAGTTTGAGGCGGTTTATAAAAAGAACAACGGTAAAGACATGTCGGCCGAGAAAAAATCGGTAAACGACTATTTAGATTTGTTTGTAAATTTTAAACTAAAAGTAAAAGAAGCTGAACAAATGGGGCTTGATACCCTACCTTCTTTTAAGCAAGAGTTGGGCGGATACCGCAAGCAACTTGCAGCACCTTATCTTACTGATAAAGATGCTACAGATAAGTTAATTAATGAAGCGTACCAACGCATGCAAAGTGAGGTAAAAGCTAGCCATATTTTGGTAAAATGCCCTGAAGACGCTTTACCAAAAGATACTTTAGAAGCATGGCACCGTATAAACATTATTTTAAGCGTTGCATCAGGTAAAGCAGTATCGGCAGCACAAGTTAGCGAGTACGAAACTTTGGTTAAGAAAAATGCTTTCGGAAAAACTAAACCAACAAAGCAAGATACTACCGAGGCTAACCAAAAAATAAATTCAATTAAAGATTTAGTGGCTGGTAAAACAATTGATAAAAAGAAAGATTTATTTTCACAAGCCTCATCTGCGGCAAGCGATGATGTATCATTAAAAGATGTAGGCGGAAGTCTTGGTTATTTTACTGCTTTAGAAATGGTTTACCCGTTTGAAAATGCAGCTTACAATACTAATGTAGGTGAAATCAGTAAAATTGTTCGCACCCGTTTTGGTTACCATATTTTAAAGGTTTACGATAAAAGACCAAATACCGGTGAGATTTTGACTGCTCATATCATGATTAAGTTGAATAAAGATATGAAGCATGATGATTCTTTAAAAGCTAAACAAAAGATTGATGAAGTATATGCTAAATTACAAGCAGGCGAAAAGTTTGACGGCTTAGCAAAAAACTATTCAGAAGATAAACAAACCGGTGCAAATGGTGGAGAACTTAACTGGTTTTACGAAAGAAAATTCCCTATTGAAGAATTTGCTAAACAAGCCTTTGCTTTGCAAAAAAACGGAGATTTTTCTAAACCCTTTACTACTAAATTCGGATGGCATATAGTTATACGTAAAGATAAACGTACCATTCCGGCATTTGAAGCTATGAAAACCGAATTGAAAAATAAGGTTGCAAAAGATTCTCGTTCTTATCAAAGCAAAGAATCTTTTATAGCTAAACTTAAAAAAGAGTACAACTTTAAAGAAATGCCAAAAGAAAAAGATGCTTTAGCTAAAACACTTGATTCTACTTATTTCCAAGGGACATGGAAAGCATCTGAAAAAGCTGCTAAACTAAACAAAGAGATGTTTAACATAGCTGATAAAAAATACACACAGCAGGATTTTGCTAAATTTTTAGAGTCGCACCAAACACGTCGTGCTAAAAGCGATGTAACAATGGCTGTAAATGCACAGTACAAGGCTTTTGTTGATGAAAGTTTAGTTGCTTACGAAGAAACCCAGTTAGATAAAAAATACCCAGAGTATCATAACCTAATGCAAGAGTATCGTGATGGTATTTTATTGTTTGACTTAACCGACAAAAAGGTTTGG
>JABDCR010000067.1 GCA_013288015.1 Bacteroidota bacterium
AATTTTACTTGCGATTGCAGGGCATATAAATCTGAAGGGAAAGCTTTTGCCTCGCAAATAATTTTGTAGCGTTGTTTGGTTGGGCGATAAAAAGAAATTAAAAGCAGATGCAGGTTAACGGTAAGCTGGTTCATCATTACAACCTCTTGCGGAAGCGCGCCAACTATTTTTGCAGTTTTTTCGGTTAGGATTTCGTGGTACGAAAACCAAGGGTTACGTGCATGAAAATGCCCTTCTACACCAAAACTTGCCCAGTCTTCGAGTTCATTTAAAATATAATCTTGTGTGGCTTTGGGTTGAAGGCCGAGAGAATTTCCGGTAAAATAAACCGTTTGTTTACCATGCAGGCGGGGGAAATAAAACTTATCTCTAAACGCTTTTAATTCGTCGTTTTTGTCTTGTGCTTGCGCGTATGCTAAGGTGTTTTCCATGAGTTAAAAGGAGTAAAAATATAGATGCTGAAATTAAGTAATTTTTTGTTTTAAAAACACAGCGAATAACATACTTTCGTGGTAAGAAATTTATGCGTTATGAAATATCCCCATCAAGTAAAAACATTAGCTGAATACAAAGCCGCTTACGATAAAAGTGTGAAAGAGCCTGAGGCCTTTTGGGCAAAAGTAGCCGAAAATTTTAGCTGGAAAAAGAAATGGGATAAAGTTTTAGACTGGAACTTTAGCGAACCAAAAATAGAATGGTTTAAAGGCGCCAAGCTGAACATTACCGAAAATTGTTTGGACAGACATTTGCCAACAGATGCCAACACCCCTGCTATTATTTGGGAATCTAACAACCCGAAGGAGGCAAGTATTACTTATACCTACCAACAATTGTATGATAAGGTTTGCCAGTTTGCCAACGTTTTAAAAAACAACGGGGTAAAAAAAGGCGACCGCGTTTGCATTTACATGGGCATGATACCCGAGCTTGCTATTGCAACCCTTGCATGTGCACGCATAGGCGCTATACATTCGGTTATTTTTGGAGGCTTCTCCGCACAGGCAATTTCTGACAGGTTACAAGATGCGAATGCCGAATTTATTGTTACGTGTGATGGTGCTTTTAGAGGGGCGAAAGATATTCCATTAAAAAGCGTTATTGATGAAGCTTTAAAAACTTGTGTTTTTGTAAAAAAAGTAATTGTTTATAAACGCACCAACACGTCCGTTAGCATGAAAGCCGACAGAGATATTTGGTGGTATGATGAAATCAAAAAAGTTGAAGCGCAAGGAAACGCTGCTTGTCCGGCGGAAGAAATGGATGCGGAAGATATTTTGTTTATTCTTTACACATCCGGCTCAACCGGAAAACCCAAAGGCGTTGTGCACACTTGTGCAGGTTATATGGTTTGGACAAACTACACCTTTGTTAATGTGTTTCAGTACAAGCCGGGACAAATACATTTTTGCACCGCAGATATTGGCTGGATTACAGGGCATAGTTATATAGTTTACGGACCACTTAGTGCAGGGGCTACCAGCCTGATGTTTGAAGGTGTACCGACTTACCCTGATGCAGGACGTTTTTGGGAAATTGTAGATAAATTTAAAGTAAATATTTTATATACTGCACCAACAGCCATACGCAGCCTGATGAGTTTTGGTTTGGATTTGGTGAACAATAAAAAATTAAGCTCGCTTGAAGTATTAGGTTCGGTTGGTGAGCCTATAAACGAAGAGGCCTGGCATTGGTACCACACCAACATTGGTAAAGAAAAATGTCCTGTGGTAGATACATGGTGGCAAACCGAAACGGGTGGTATTTTAATTTCTAATCTGGCAAATGTTACGCCGCATAAACCGTCGTTTGCTACTTTGCCTTTGCCGGGTGTGCAACCGTGCTTGGTTGATGAACAAGGAAAAGTAATAGAGGGAAACAATGTAAGTGGAAACCTCTGCATTAAATTTCCTTGGCCGGGGATTATTAGAACAACGTATAACGACCACGAACGTTGCAGGCAAACTTATTTTTCTACTTACAAAAATTTATATTTTACGGGCGATGGTTGCCTGCGCGATGAAGAAGGCAACTACCGCATTACAGGCCGTGTAGATGATGTGCTAAATGTTAGCGGGCACCGTATTGGTACGGCAGAATTAGAGAATGCCATTAACTCGTACACGGGTGTTATTGAAAGTGCCATTGTTGGTTACCCGCATGATATAAAAGGACAAGGCATTTATGCTTATGTTATTTATGATGGCGACCACGACCATGCCGAAACACGTAAAGAAATTGCTGCAAGCGTTACTAAAATGATTGGCGCTATTGCAAAGCCAGATAAAGTACAGTTTGTAAGTGGTTTACCTAAAACACGCTCAGGGAAAATTATGCGCCGCATATTGCGTAAAATTGCTGAAGGAGATACTGGTAACCTTGGTGATACCAGTACACTTTTAGACCCAAGTTTGGTTGATGAAATTAAGAAAGGGGCGCTGTAATATTATTGTTTTTAGTTGCAGGTTTTTTACTTAGCAATTCAATTAGCATTAGTATACTAACAAAAGCTAAGAGCCAAATTACCCTAACGCCAAATCTATCGATGGCGTTAGCGAGTGATGCACTCATGACATTATTTATGGTGATGCCAATAATTATTAGCAGGGCCAATAAATAAATTATATTGAATTGTTTGCTTATGGTTTTTTTTATAAATAAAACGGCAAATAAAAGTGCGAACAACATATAGCAAGCGTTATATATGGAGTTAAAGAAAGGGAAATTAATTCCCTCATTTCTGCTTTCGACTGATTGCACATAATTATTAAACTCGCGCGGGAAGAAACGATTAATGGTGTATGTATTGTTGCTATCGTTTAAGAGATTGCCATTGCCTTCGCCAATGTTATTAAGCGTAAACTGATTGGCAGTTGCTTTTATAGACTCTACCATTAACAATTTAAAATACTTTGGGTTTGTTACAATTGCTTTATCGATGGCGCCATATTCTTGTTTCATGGCTTTCCAACCGCCTAGTTTATTTGTGGCGCAGTTGGGATTCCAAACAAACTCAAAAGCGCGATAATTTAATTCGTCTTTATAGGCGCATAATTTATAATTTGTTGTTGCACAATTTTCGTCGAGGTATTTTTTTTAAGATTCCGTTTTCGCAAAGTTTTCCGGTAAAAAAAATAGAAGAGGATTTAGAAATTGCAGAACCCATTATTAAAATAGCCGATAATCCAATAACAATAAGCGCAAGGCCTCGCTTTACTAATACTGCTTTTGCAAGATGCAGGTTTTTATGAACGATTATAACCGCAAAGGGTAAAAAGGCATACAAAAAAAATTGTGTGATTGATATATGCGAAAGATGCGATCCCACCGACCATAAGAAGGTGAAATAAAGGAAGTAGATTTTGGTTTTCTTTTCATCGGAATAGGTTAGGATAAGAAATGCTGAGAGGAATATAAATGAGGAAAATAAATCGGCAAATATTTGATTAGATACCCAAGACAGTCCTGTAAAAAGTGCAAGTACGATAATTGTAAGCAGGAAATATTTTAAGAATGATTTACTTAAGCATTTAATAAAACACTCGAGCAACAACCAGGATAAAATTAGGTTTTGAAAAAAAACGGTAAAGAATAAGGATGTTTTAAAGAGGCTGGTGATAAGAATAAAAATGCCATAGGTAATGGGGCGATCGGCAGGGGTATCTAAGTTAAAACCTGATTTAATATAGGTGGCGGTGTCGTTATAAATTATGGGGTAGCCATTATATAGCATAACCCAGCTTAAAATTAAAGTACTAACAAGTAGGTTAAACCAGTAGTTATTTATTGCTTTTAATTTCATTTTTGCAGGGCCTAAAGTACCTAATTTAGGTTTTACATTTATTGTTTTTTTACTATTATCCTTTTGAAATCAGGGCTTCTGGGGTAGGTTAATATAAAGTGCAAAATACAGTTTATATTATATGAGGGGGCTAATAAATTACTTTTATCTTTGCGCGCATAATTTAAAATTATGGCATATATATATCATATTAACGCACGTCAGATTCTTGATTCGCGCGGAAACCCAACAGTAGAAGTAGATGTTTACACCGATAGCGGCACGATGGGTCGCGCGGCTGTTCCGTCAGGAGCATCTACCGGAAGTCATGAAGCGGTTGAGTTACGCGATAACGATAAAACCCAGTACATGGGCAAAAGCGTACATAAAGCGGTTGAAAAAGTAAATACTGTTTTACTTGAGCAATTAAAGGGCATGCATATTTTTGACCAAAATGGCATTGATGATAAAATGATTGAAATTGATGGCACCGAAAATAAAGCTAGTCTTGGTGCTAATGCTATATTAGGTGTATCGTTAGCGGTGGCTAAGGCTGCTGCCGAAGAGTTGAAACAACCTTTGTTTAGATACGTTGGTGGTGTAAATGCCAATTTACTCCCTATACCGATGATGAATATTTTAAACGGTGGCGCACATGCTGATAATGGAATAGATTTCCAGGAGTTTATGGTTATGCCGGTTGGTGCTGAAAGTTTTTCGGACGCATTGCGTATGGGGACTGAGGTTTTCCATCATTTAAAAGCAGTGTTGAAAAAACAAGGCTTATCTACCAACGTGGGTGATGAAGGTGGTTTTGCACCTAACATCAAATCGAACGAAGAGGCTTTGAAATATGTTATACAGGCCATTGAATCGGCGGGTTACAAACCAGGCGAAGACATTTATATTGCTATGGATGCTGCTGCATCGGAATTTTATGATGCTGAAAAGAAAATATACAAGTTTAAAAAATCGACAGGTGATGAATTAACCTCAGCACAGATGGTTGATTATTGGGCAGACTGGGCAAAAAAATATCCAATCATATCGATTGAAGATGGTTTTGCTGAAGATGATTGGGACGGATGGAAAGGCATAAGCGACCGTATTGGAAACGATGTGCAATTAGTAGGCGATGATTTATTTGTTACCAATGTAAACCGTTTGGTTGAAGGCATAAACAAAGGCGTAGCAAATTCTATATTAGTTAAGGTAAACCAAATTGGCACATTGAGCGAAACTATTGAGGCTGTGCAGTTGGCACAAACGCATGGTTATACGTCGGTGATGAGTCATAGAAGTGGTGAGACGGAAGATACTACGATTGCTGATTTAGCGGTTGCTTTAAGCTGCGGACAAATTAAAACAGGATCGGCATCGCGTAGCGATAGGGTTGCAAAATATAACCAGCTACTGCGCATTGAAGAGCAATTAGGAAATAATGCTCGCTTTTTAGGAAGCAGCTTTAGATTTGCTAAATAAATAAAAATTATAAATTACTGATAAGAGAAATGTTGCAAAATGTTTCTCTTATTTTTTTTATAACTATATTTATAAAACCATTTTAAAATGACGAAACGGATTTTATTTTTTGTTGTTACTAATTTAGTTTTTGGGTTATATGCTTATGCGCAAGTTGTACAAGGGCAAGCTATAGAAAGAATAGAAGTACAGCTACCTGTACACCCATCATACGATAGTTTAACAAACAAAGTTAGCTACGATAATTGCAGGAGATATATTGGGCAAAAAATTTATATGCTAAGCTATTCGAATTTATACGAAGGGAAAGATAGAAACGTGGAAGGAAGTAACTTTTTTTTATCGCCTAACACATCTCATAACAAAAAAAATGTTTACACTCCAATAAGGTCAGGTACTTCATCAAATTACAATTTTAGTATGTATGGAGGAGGTCCTCCTGCTGTTTATCATACAGACTATAGTGCCATAGCAGGCAAATATTTAAAAGTTATTGATGTTATTGATCAAAGTAATACCACGGGTAACAACGGTGTATTTTTTGTTTTGCAAAATCAGGAAAACAACGAGATACTTTATTACGATATCACACATGGAGAAAACACAAATAATATTAGGCGAGGACCATGGGTTTGTGTTGGTTATTATGAAAAAATAAAAACATTTTACAAGGGTAAAAAATTTATTAAACAAGGTAATTTAAAGGCTATGTATGCTGTAAATAGTGGAAAATCTGTTTTGTTTTCTGAAGGTGAAGAATTGATTTGCAAAGATGTAACGCTGCTTGACAGCAAGTATAATAAATTAACGAACTTGTGTTTAATTTTAAAAGATACATTAGGAAACGAAGTTGCTGAATCGCCACAAGAGGGTTTATTGATGGCTAATGAGCAGTTTGTACTTCCAACAACAGCAGGATTTAAGCTTGAAAGCCAAGTAGTTGCAGAACAAAAAGCAGAACAGGAAAGAGAAGCACGGCAGGCATTACAAGAACAATATAAAGCTGAACAGGCAGCACTTGAAGCTAAAATGGCTATTGAGGCAGAACAAGCTCACGTAAACGGATTAATAAAAAAATACGGAAAAAAATTTGGCGCTAAAATAGCCAGCGGACAAGTGGAATTAGGCATGACAAAGGATATGTGTAACCAAGCTTGGGGCGAACCTAGAAATATAAGGCAAACTGCAACTGCCACGGGTACAAACGAAAAGTGGTTTTATGGGGACGATTCTTACTTACGTTTTAAAGGCAATTCGCTAATTGAAATACAGAACTAAATAATCAAGCAATAAGACTATTAAACTATTTAAGCAAAGTAATTTCGCCACGAAGGTTTTGAGCCAGTTGTGTTTTTATTTTAGCGATAGGAAGTTTTTGCCCAAGTAAAAACATAAGTTTTGTAATGGCAGCTTCTAAGGTTATATCATCACCACTAATAACACCAATTTTTTGGAGGGTAGAACTGGTTTCGTACTTGCCTTGTATAACATGTCCTTCGGGGCACTGGGTTACGTTGTAAATAATAATGCCTTTTTGGATGGCTTGTTTTAGCAGGGTGATAAACCAATCATCAGTAGGGGCGTTGCCTGCACCAAAGCTGTGTAGCACAACTGCTTTAACGCCGGATGCGTTTAAAATGCTTTCGGTAATTTTTTTTGAGATGCCCGGAAATAAATTGAGTACAATAATATCGTTGTCTAATGTTTTATGAACGCTTAATTTTGCAATGTAGTTTGTGTTGTAAATAATTTCTACACCCGCTTCGGCAAGAGTTGGATAGTTGGGCGATTGAAAGGCATCGAAGTGTGCCGAGTTATATTTAAAGGTGCGGTTACCACGAAATAATTCGTACTCGAAATAAATAGCAACTTCGGGAACCAATGCTTTGCCTTGTTTGTTTTTTTGCAGCGGCAATTTCTATGGCGGTAATCAGGTTTTCTTTTCCGTCGGTGCGAATGATGCCTATAGGTAATTGCGAACCTGTTAGTATAACGGGCTTATTTAAATTCTCAAGCATAAAGCTAAGTGCCGATGCTGTATATGCCATGGTATCGCTGCCATGCAGAATGACAAAGCCATCGAACTTAGTATAATTTTTTTCTATAATATCAACCAGCTCAACCCACACACGCGGGTGCATGTTACTTGAGTCGATTGGTTTTTTGAAGGAAACAGAATGAAGGTCTAAATTAAAACGACTTAACTCGGGTACTTGTTTGGTAAGAGATTTAAAATCGAAGGGGCGCAGGCTTCCGGTTTTGGCATCTTGCATCATGCCTATAGTGCCGCCTGTGTAAATAAGTAAAATTTTGTTCATACAAACTTGGGTATAAAAGAAGA
>JABDCR010000068.1 GCA_013288015.1 Bacteroidota bacterium
TATTCACTAAAATTTCCATTTTAGTGAAGGTAGCGGTACTTCACTTGTTAATAAAGCCACCTAAGTCCGAATAAATACTAAAATATTTAGTGTTTATATGCTAAAATATTTAGTAATTTTACAATTTATGAAAAACGTTAATTTAAAATGTATGGAAATAATTGAAATTTACTCCCCGCCTAAAATGATTTTACCAGGAACTACTAATATTGAGCCACGTAAAAAAAGAAGAATATTTGCAGAAAATGTTATTCATTCTAATGGCAAATGTGTCGTTACTTTTACAGAGAATGAGGAAAAAAGAATATATGAATTCATAAATCTAACAAGGAACGGTGGGGCAAGTGCATTTACACTATACTTTACTAATATTAATAGATTTATTGAGTCAATTATAATTGAAAATAACGGTAATCATACTTGGACATTTTCTATCTTTAAAGAGAATTTTATGTTAGCTGGCAATAGCTGCGAAGAGATTTAATTTAAGCTTCAATACATAGTTTCAAAAACCGAATAAAATTGTTAATATTCGTAGACCAAAATCCTTACAAGATATATACTAATGAGAATAGAGAAAATTCATATTTCAGAAAAAACTGCCGAACAATTCGGATTAAAAGAAATTAATGTAACTAAAAAACCACTGGGAGCAGTAGTAGCTTTAATTGGAAAAAATGGAGCTGGAAAATCTAGAATACTTAATCAAGTTCGTGGATATATATCTAATATTGAACCAGCAGAAAAATTTGTTCTGGGGCATATTACAAATTTTCCTCAAGGAGTAGCCCCAAATAATTATAAAGCATCACTTGCCAATATAAAAAATGATTATGACCAATATCTAATCCAAAATGACGAGAATCACAAACTTGGCCTAATAGGCACCATTAGAACCCATACGAGGAATTTATTCTCTGGTTACGAGCAGCGTGTTTCAGATTATGTAAAAGTCATTGACACTGATGATTTAAGTAAAATAAAAGCTGGAATTTCCAATCAAATGACTTTTAATCAAATTTTGTCCAATGCCCATTTTACTCAACCAAATCAACAACAACAACGATTGTCAAATGAATTCACCGCATTTAATACGCAAGCAACTGTAAAATACTTTAATGACTTATCCACCCAAATAGTAAAAGATGAGTATAATTTATTTATAAAGCATAAAGATATGCAGATAATTGGGGAACAATTGTCTCAAAAGGAATCATATTTATTGTTTAATAAATTTAAAGATTATGTCATTCGGTTTCTAGGAAAAGAATTTAGTTATAATGCAGAAAGCGGAAATGCTATTTCTAGTACTTTGCTTTTTGATGACAAACCCTTTAATATAGAACAGTTATCTCCAGGGCAAAAAACTCTTTTTGCATATGCTATATTGTTCTTCTATTTGGATGTTAACACAAAGGCAAACATGAAAGACAGTATAATAATTATTGATGAACCTGAAAGACATTTGCATCCTGGTGCTCAAATAAAATTATTAGATGCTTTAAGGTCGATAATTTCTGATTCCGGCCAATTGTGGATTGCCACTCATTCTGTTCATCTTTTATCTCATCTTGAATATGACGAAATATTGATGGTTAAAGACAACGAAATAGTTTTACCATCTAGGACCACTCCTGGAAACACATTTAACGAGTTAATGGAAATTGAGCCGCATATTTTTAAGTTAACAGAATTTGTAAACTCAATTTCAGATTGGGCTTTTGGAAATTTTATGGCTCAATGCCTAAGAGAACCTGATACCGTATTTGGAACAGATAATCAGGATAGTCAATATCTGTTATTCAAAAAATTCCTTTCTGAAAAAAGTAACATTAAATTACTTGATTTTGGAGCCGGGAAAGGACGAATTGGACACACCATATCAGAGGACGATGAGTTAAAAAACAAGGTCATGTGTTTTGCGTACGAACCTTATGAAAGTAATTTAAACTTCCTAAAGCAGATTAATAGGTATGCAGTCATTTATGATAAACTTTCTAGTATTAAATCAAATGAGCATGATTGTGTTTTATTATGCGGAGTTTTGCATGAGATTAATCCAAAAAGTTGGGTAGAATGCCTTACTAGTATTAAAAATTCCCTTTCTGATGATGGTTTTTTAGTAATTATCGAAGACAAAATGCTTCCTAAAGGCGAATGTGCTCATGAATATGGGTATTTGATTTTTGGAGAGAAACAATTGAAAATACTATTTAATATTACAGAAAAGGAACCTCTATCAATTCATTTAAATATTAATCAAGAGAATGAAAGACTTCTTTTCTTTGCTATTAAAAAGGAGGCTATTAATGTTACAGAAGATAATATTATTGCTGCTTTAGAGTCTCTGAAAGAGTCGTCTTTTACAGAATTGCAGAAATTAAGAGGTCCTTCTTCTGATGTTAGTATTGGTCGAACCTATGCAAATCAAACACAATTATATATTAATGCAACTCTCGCTCTTAAAGGTTTTGAAGAGTTGAAAAAGGAAAGAAATAGGAAATTGGGTGCTGTTGTTGAGAGTAATAAACTCTAATGTTAACTTTGAGGAAGTAGATTTTAAAACTTGTATTTCTTATGCAGTTTTATATCCTATTGGCGTTCTGCTAGCCTGTATAGCCATTTTTTGCGATTCACTATTTGTCGAATCATTTCGATTACCTAATAACAGGCGTTGATTTTTAAGGATTTCTTCTTGTTTTTCGAACATAAATAACATGCATATACTTAATAATATCATAAGTACAACGAGAAAGAGAATAGTTTTAGTTTCCATAAAATTAAAATTTGTTATACAAAGATAACCTACTCTGTTAAAATCAAAAAACAGATTTATGAACAGATAACCAGTGTTTTTTAGTAAAAAAACGGTTTTTAACCCAGATTCCGCCAAAAGCACCATTAAACAGATTAATCCTTAAATAAAATGGCCAGAAATTCTGGCCATTTTACTCCATTCCCGCATAAATCCTCAAAAGCTGTTGCGTAGTTTACGTTGTGATAAGCGGACTTTTTAGTTTATAACAGGTTATTTTAAATAAAGCATTTCGCGATATTTTGGTAACGGCCATGTAGCATCATCAACCAATAATTCCAATTTATCGCAATGGTAGCGTATACTTTCAAATAAAGGCTTTACTTTATCGCAATAAGCATGTGCTTGTTTTTTAGCATTATCTAATAAGTTAGCTGCTTTACGTTCATCAATCATTTTTTCCACATCATTTTTAATTATAGTAACGCGTTCTGATATTTCTTTTATCATTTCTAATTGAGAGCCTGCCGCTTTTTTAAACTCGGCAGCATCAAAAATATTTTTCATGCCACTAACATTGTCTACCAGTGTTTTTTGATACTTAATAGCTGAAGGAATAATTTGATTAGTAACTATATCACCAATAATTCGAGATTCTATCTGAATTTTTTTAGTGTAGGTTTCTAAAGCAATTTCGTAACGGGCTTCTTGCTCCCTATGAGAAAGAATATGTAAATCTTCAAACAATTTTAAAGATGATTTAGAAACATAAGCATCTAAAGCCTGTGGCGTAGTGTTGAAGTTATTTAAGCCACGCTTTTTAGCTTCTTTTTTCCACTCGTCGCCATATCCATTTCCTTCGAAACGAATGTTTTTAGAAGCAACAATTTCTTTTTTCAATATTTGAAAAATAGCTTCATCCTTCTCCACCCCTTTTTCAATTAAAGCATCAACTGCATGTTTAAATTTAATTAATTGCTCAGCAACAATAGCGTTAAGGGTTGTCATAGGGCCGCTGCAATTAGCAGATGAACCAACTGCTCTAAACTCAAATTTATTACCTGTAAATGCAAATGGCGACGTGCGGTTTCTATCAGTATTATCTAATAATATATCAGGGATTTTACCGATACCTAATTTTAACGCCGTTTTTTGTTCAGGCGTCATTTTTTTATCGCTTACACTTATTTCCAAATCATCTAATATTTTACTTAGTTGATCGCCTAAGAAAGCACTCATAATAGCCGGAGGAGCTTCATTAGCACCAAGGCGATGGTCGTTATTTGCTGATGCAATAGATGCACGTAATAAATCGGCATGTTGATGTACTGCTGCAATAGTATTTATAAAAAATGTAAGGAACTGTAAGTTTGTTTTTGGTGTTTTGCCGGGGCTTAATAAGTTTTTACCTGTATTGGTAGCCAAACTCCAATTGTTATGTTTACCGCTACCATTAACACCTGCATAAGGTTTTTCGTGCAACAAAACACGTAGGTTATGACGAAGTGCGACTTTCTCCATAATATCCATTAGTAATTGGTTATGGTCAACTGCTAAGTTAACTTCTTCAAATACGGGTGCGCACTCAAACTGTGCAGGTGCAACCTCGTTATGACGGGTGCGAACAGGTATCCCTAATAAATGGCACTCTAATTCAAAATCGCGCATATAGGCCATAGCTCTTGCCGGAATTGAACCCCAATAGTGGTCTTCTAATTGTTGGCCTTTTGCCGGCGATGCACCAATTAAAGTTCTGCCTGTTTGTTGCAAATCGTAACGCACATTAAATAAAGCTGCATCAACTAAAAAATATTCTTGTTCCCACCCCAGGGTTGCAATTGTTTTAGTTACATTTTTATCAAAATACTGGCAAATATCGGTAGCCGCTTTGTCTAAAGCAGTTATAGATCTTAATAAAGGAGTTTTAAAATCTAAAGCCTCACCGGTATAAGAAACAAATATAGTGGGGATGCAAAGCGTTTTATCAAACACAAAAGCAGGCGATGTTGCATCCCAAGCCGTGTAACCACGAGCCTCAAAAGTGTTACGAATGCCGCCACTAGGAAAACTAGAAGCATCCGGTTCTTGTTGTACTAATTGGTTTCCGCTAAAACGCTCAATTGCACGACCATTTTCAGATGGTTCAAAAAAACCGTCATGTTTTTCGGCGGTGGTTCCGTTTAGTGGTTGAAACCAGTGTGTATAATGTGTAGCACCTTTACCTGCTGCCCAATTTTTCATAGCAGAAGCTACTTGGTCAGCAATTTTACGATCAATAGAAGTACCTTTCTCAATAGCATTTTGCACCATGCTAAAAGCTTCTTCACTTAAAAACTCTTTCATGGCATCGTGACCAAAAACGTTAGAGCCATAATAAGCTGAAATTTGTGTTCCGGGAGCAATTGGCTCAATCGGAGTTCTTTTTGCTACTTCTTGTAGTGCTGTAAAACGTCTATTACCCATTTTTTTATTAATTTTAGGCAAATGTATCAAAAAACTAGGGGGTATATTTAAAAAATATCAACTTTTTAAAATTAATTGTTGAAAAAATAGGGGTATAAATTTTATTTTGCGATTTATTGACAAAAACAGGTAGTTGAAAAATAATTTATAGCAGTATCTATAAAAATGTACTTTAGTCGCATTCATGCAAAAATTTGCTTTTATATTATTTTCAGTGCTGTTTTTAGGTAAGATTACTGCCCAAGAAGCAATTAAAACTGCATTTGACAAATATGGCCCTTATGGCGCACCTGTTTATACAGATTTAAAGCTGGCCTTAAAAGATGAAAAAGCTGTTTATAAACTAAACCTTAGCTATCAGCCTGTTGATACAAAATTATGGCCTAAACTTATTAACCTTACTAATTTGCAGGCATTGCAATTGCAAAGCATATCCGTAAATCAATGGCCAGATAATTTTAGCTCGCTTACTAATTTGGTCTATTTAGGCTCGTATAACAATGAATTTACTCGTTTCCCAAAAGATTTTAATAAACTTGGAAGCCTTATGTACCTTGAATTACACAACACAAAAATAGATTCGATCCCGCAAGACATTGCTTATTTACAACATTTAAAAACCTTTAAGTTTTCTGGCACTAATGACACACTTAAACTTCCAAAAAGTTTAAAATATTTAAAATCGTTAAACGACTTGATTATTGAAAGCGCTATTTTAGATAGCTTGCCTAAACCCTTGTTTTCTATAACCCCTTTAAAAATGCTGGTAATTGTTAATTGTGGCATACAAGCTATGCCTGAAAACCTTGATAAACTTGCTAATTTAGAGGTTTTGGTATTAGATTATAATAAGCTGAGTTCCATTCCCCGCGATATATATAAATGTAAGAACTTATACGCTCTATCGCTTAAAAAAAACAACATTACTAAAATACCTGATACTATTTGTCAGCTTAAAAACCTTACCAAACTTGATTTGCGCGACAACCCTATTAGTAAAGACGAAATAGAAATTTTAAAAATTTTACTGCCGGGTTGTCAAATAATAACTAATTCAAATTAAGGTTAGTTATATCGCCAAAATAATCGGGTGTACAAAAATTAATTGAAATTAGTTTTCCTTTTTCAAAGTATAAATCGGCAAAAGCCTCATCAAAACTCAAACGTTTCTCCCCCCACGTATGCTGCTCTGTTTCGCTTAACGGAAAAGCATTTTTCTTAAATAAATTTACAACCTCCTCTTCTTTTAGTGCAAATATTTTTTCACCTAACATAACAGCTTCTTTATTATCAACCTCAACACAATGCAAACCTTTGTTTTCATCATTCTTAAAAAACAAAGAAAAACCATTATCCCAGTAATGATAAACTATACTTTTCTCATTAAATAATTCATCAATAAGGTCTTCTTTCTCGTTAGGCTCACCAAAAAGCATAATAGCCCTTTTGGGGCTATCCCCAAAAAATAAGCCACAAAAGCCTTTTAACAGATGTATAGTTATGTCCTTCATTTTAGTACCTTTGCAAACTTATAAATGAAAGGCAATCTTTTAAAATATATTTTAACATTCTTTTTTGCGGTTACTTTTTTTGCCTGTGGTAATTTCAACAAAATTCTAAAAAGCTCTGATTTTGAGCTTAAATATACAAAAGCTATCGAATATTATAACAAAACAAATTACACATCTGCCCAAACTTTATTTGAAGAGCTTATACCCGTTTTTAAAGGGACTGAAAGAGCTGAACAGGTTTACTTTTACTACACTTATTGCCATTATTATTTAACCGATTACGCTTTAGCTGGTTTTCATTTTAGAACCTTTGCACGTACATTTCCTAATAGTACTCACGCTGAAGAATGTGCTTTTATGAACGCTTATTGCTATTATTTGAGTTCGCCAAAATATAGCCTAGACCAAAGTGATACTAAAAATGCTATACAGGAAATTCAGAATTTTTTGAATGAGTATCCAGACAGTAAGCGAGTTGACACCTGTAATATATTAATGGATAAATTACGTTTTAAGCTTGAAAAAAAATCGTACGAAATTACCAAAGGTTATTTTTTCAGGGATGATTGGAAAGCTGCTACTCCGGCATGCTTAAATTTCATCAAAGATTTCCCCGAATCGTCACATAATGATGAAATGCTACTTATGGTTATAAAATCATATTATTTACTGGCGAAAAACAGCGTAGAGTCTAAA
>JABDCR010000069.1:0-6144 GCA_013288015.1 Bacteroidota bacterium
TTTTGACAGACTTTTACCCACTCCTTCCTGCAAGGCTAATTTTTCTTCGGTAAAATCTTCGAGGGCTATGTGCATTTTCGATAGTCTGAAAGCCCCATTAGTCAAAGCTTTTATTTTAAAAGCATTTCCATCATGCAACTCCATTAATTTAGAAGTGAGTTGCAATTTTTCGGCTATATCATAACAATCTAACATTACTGTAAAAGTGTTTGTGCTACAATTAAATCTTGCGGATAAGTAATTTTTATATTCTCTTTATTTCCTTCGGTAATAAATATTTGGCACCCAATTTTTTCTATCATACTGGCATCATCTGTAAATAAGGGACTGTAAGGCATATCGTAGGCTTTAAGTAAAATGTCTTTTTTAAAACATTGAGGAGTTTGTACTACTTTAAATTTAGTGCGGTCAACTGCTTTTGATTCGGTTGCGTTTACTTCGCGCAACGATTCATTCATATCTATAACCGGAATGGCTGCTCCATGTTGCTCAGCCGCAGTAAATGTTTTTTGTATAGTTTGTAAACTCACTAATGGCCTGGCAGCATCGTGTACACCAACTATAGTTGTGTTAGCGTTTAAAACTGCTAAAGCATTTTTAACCGATTGGTAACGCGTATCGCCACCCTCAACAAGCTGAATATTTTTTAGATTAAACCTTGATTTTATTTTTTCAAACAAATCAAAATAATCTTTATGTAATGAAATAATAACCTGTATGTCTTTATTGAAATTCTGAAACTTCTCTATGCTATAAACTATAACGGGTTTGTTATTTATTTCAATCAGTTGTTTCGGTAGCTCATTATTCATGCGGCTTCCGGTACCTCCTGCAACTATAACAACAGCATACATATTAAGCGTAATATTTTTTGTTTACGTAAGCCGATACAAAAATGCTTGCCTCATATAGCATATATAATGGCACAAAAACTGCCATCATAGTTGGTATATCTGATGTTGGTGTAATAAAGGCTGCCAATATTAAAATAACCACAATAGCGTGCCTTCTATACTTGCGCATAAAAGCTGGAGTTAGTAAACCCAAACGACTTAAAAAATAAACCACTACAGGCATTTCAAACACTAAACCAAAGGCAAGCGTTAATGTAGTTAGGTTAGATACATAGGAATCGAACGAAATTAAATTCTTTACATCCCCACTAACGGCATATGGGGCCAAAAAATTCCACGTTAACGGAAACACTAAGAAGTAACTAAACGAAACTCCCATTAAAAATAGAATAGTTGATACAATAACAAAACCTCTAACAGGTTTAGTTTCTGTTTTTCTAAGTGCCGGGCTAATAAAGCGCCATAATTCCCACAACACATACGGCATGCCCAAAATTACCCCACCAATAAACGATACCCACATGTGCATGGTAAATTGCCCGGCAAGGTCGGTGTTAATTAAATCTTGTGTGGCAGCCTGTATACATGCTGAGTTATCATGAAATAAACGCCAGCCTAAGGAACAAATAACTCTATAGGTAATAAAATCCTGATGGCGCGGACCAAATATAATTTTACCAAACAAAATATCATTGTAAAAAAACAAAACAACTCCCAAAACAGCTATAACTGCAATGCTGCGTATAAGGTGCCAGCGCAGCGCTTCAATGTGCTCAAAAAAGGGCATGTCTGCTTTTTGTTCGATATTTTCTGCCATTGTGCGGCAAAAATACAAATAGAAACGCATATTTATTACTTTTATAAGCTGTGGAAAAACAAATAAAACATCATACACCCGAACAAGCCCTAATTAAAATAAGAGATTGGTGCGCCTACCAAGAGCGTTGCCAACAAGAAGCAAGAGACAAACTGTATGATTATGGCTTAAAAACCGATGAGGTAGAAAATATGATAGCCCAACTGGTTAATGAAAATTTTATTAATGAAGAACGTTTTGCTATTGCTTTTGCAGGCGGAAAGTTTAGAATTAAAAAGTGGGGAAAGGTTAAAATTAAACAAGAATTAAAAGCCAAACATATATCTGACTACTGCATAAAAAAAGGCTTAGCTATAATTGACAGCACAGAGTATATAAACACCTTAAAAAAAGTGTTAGCCTTAAAAGCAAAATCTATTACCGAAAAAAACTTTCTTAAAAAGAAACAGAAGCTTGTACGTTATGCCCTAAGTAAAGGCTACGAACAGGATTTAATTTTTGATGTACTAAAATCTCAGGAAGAAGATTAAGGATTTGCTGCTTGTTTCCAGTTATGGGTAAAGTGGCAGTTTTTATAATCATCATCTATGCGCACATAAATAGACTTTAATTTTTTATTAACCCATGCATCTACCACGCTTTTTTGTTTGTGCGACTGTGCAAGAGTTTGCATGCGCTGGTAATCGTCTTTTAAGTTTGCTTTATGAGGCTCTGATCGGGCTTTTAAATAAATAATCCTAAACGATTGTTTAGCGTCTTGCCCGGCTTGCCCTTGGTTTATAAGGGGTTTACTTATTTCGCCCGGTTTCATCTTATCTAACATAAACACCAGGTTTTGGTCTATTTGCCCAAGTTCTTCAATTTCAAATTTTGTGCTTCCTGCGGCTTGGTTTTGCATTGCACCGCAATTATTTTTAGTTTCTTTTTCATCACTAAACTTGGAACAGGCCTTACAAAAATCAATCTCGCCATCTTGTATATGCTTATAAATAGTGTCTAAAGCAATTTTAGCATCCATAATATCTTGTGTGGTTACTTTTGCCGTAACTAAAATATGGCGCACATCAACCAACTCGCCGCGGCGAGCAATTAGTTGTATAAAGTGATAACCAAAAGCCGATTCAAAAATCTCTGAAACGTCGCCTGGTTTTAACCTAAAAGCAACTGCTTCAAACTCAGGTACAAATTGTCCACGTGCAATGCCATCGTAACGCCCACCTGTTTTGGCAGATCCGGGGTCTTCAGTATAAAGTGTGGCAATTACACTCATACTCTCTCCGTTAAGTACACGTTGGCGATAGCCTTCTAGTTTTTCGCGAGCGGCTCTTTTAGCCTCATCAGATACAACCGGTTTTTTTAACAACTGACAAATTTCAACCTCGGTATTTATTAAAGGCAAACTATCTGATGGAATTGAATTATAATAAGTTCGTACATCGGCAGGCGATACTTTTATGTCACTCACTACTTTTTGTTGCATTTGTTGCGCAACTAATATATTATGAATGTCGTCGCGCATTTCTTCTTTATATTGTTTTACATTTTTTCCGTAAAAAGCTTCAAATTTTTCTTCCGAACCAAACTGACCCAAATAATAATTCATACGTCTGTCAAGCTCCGCATCTACTTGTTCATCTTTAACGCGTATACTGTCCTTATCGGCTTGTGCCAATAATAATTTCTGATACATTAATTCATCAAACATCGAGCAGCGTAACGAGTCGGTTATTTTAATACCGTTAGCTGCCATGCCTTTTAATTCCCTTTCAAGCTCTGATTTAAGTACAATGTACTTACCAATTACTGCAATAGTTTTATCAATGTTTTGCTGAGCAAAAGATGCATAACAAAATTGTAGAAAGATGAAGTATAAAAAATATTTTTTCATTATGGGTAGATTTCAAAGTTATTATTTTCTTTAGCCTGACTATAAACCGATTGTTTCATTTGCTCTATCAAACTCAATTTACGCTTATTTATTATTATCTGACGGATGTTTTCTTTCTCAAAGCTTAACGGCGAAGGGTTATTCTTTATTTTAAAATCTTTAATATTTAAGTAATAATTAAAGGTGCTGTCGCCCAATTCTATTTGTCGGCTGGTTTTTAAAAGTAGCTCAGGGTTATAATCTCGTAGTGGAATTTCTTTCATTACATCATCTAACAAAAGCCATGTGTTATCATCTAAAAAAAAGTTATCGGCATACTGTATACAGTATTTTTTAAGATTATCTTGGTCTTTAACTTCTTTTGATAGGTACCATTTTTTTACCTTATCGGCGTTAGGCGATTTTTTATTTATTTTAACGTAACACACTTTCACAATATTTTCTTTAAGCATAAAATTTTGCGTGTGCGCATTATAGTAAGTTTCTATCTCTTGCATAGAAACGGCGGTATCTAATTTTTGATGAACCAATTCGGTTTCGTATCTATAAACCAATAAATTTTTGCGGTACTCATCAATTTCTTTCTGAATATTTTTGTCATCCTCCGGTAAATTACTTTCTGCTTGGTGCAGCAATAACTCATTGGTAATCCATTGTTCTATAAAACCTTTCACAAAAATGGCACTATCTTTAGGACTGGTGTTTCTGGGTAAAATTTCTTTTATATCCTCGGCGTACAAGTTTTTTTCAAATACACGGGCAATGGCTTTTTGGTTGGTGTTGGCGTCTGTTGTTTTTTCTGTTTTACACGAAAAAATAGCCAAAGCAATAACAAGTATGATGAATTTTATTTTCATGCGCGGCAAAGATACATAAAAGAAAAAAGAGGCATTAATTTGGCTTATTTTGATAAACTATCGGGGCTAGCATAAATCTTCAAACAATCCTCACAAAGACAATCAGCAAATTCATTTCGTAAATGGCTAAGTGCTGAAGGGTCAAGCGTAAGTGTTTCGCACCAACAGCCCGTTTTTTCATTACAGCAGGTAAAGGGTTTATTGCAACGCGAACAATTTTTGGTAGCCATATTTATTCAATCTCTACATAAACCTTATCCACATTACCATTCATAGGTGGTTTTAATTTGGTAACACGCACTCGTGCTTTTTGTACGGCGGTAAAATCTTTTAAAATAGCTTTATGTATACGCATGGCTACTTCTTCAATTAATTTGGCGCGTATAGCCATTTCTTTTTCAGCAATTTCATAAACGGCGCAATAATCAATGGTTTTATTTAGGTCGTCTGTTTTGGCAGCTTCGGTAAAATCAGTTTGCATATACACATCTACTATATAGTTCCCGCCAATTAAACCTTCTTCGGCTAAACAGCCATGATAAGCATATATGTTTATGCCCTCAACAGCAATCAAATTCATCATAAGGCAAAGCTATATATTTTATCAAATGCCATCACTTATTTATTCTTACTTTTGCGTAAGATTATGACATCTGATAAAAAATCCCCTTTAAAATATATTATCATTACTTGGCTTGTAATTATTTGTCCGGTACTTTTATTTTTTTTTTTTAGTAGTAATGTTAACCTCCATGGGCACTTTTGGCGAGTTGCCCGAGGTAGAAGAACTTCAAAATCCTAAAAACAATTTAGCGTCTATTGTATATAGCAGCGATGGAAATGTACTAGGTAAATTTTATAAAGAAAACCGTGTAAATGTAAAATATAGCGAGATTAATCCTAACCTCGTAAACGCTCTAATTGCCACCGAAGATGCCCGTTTTATGGAGCATAGCGGGGTTGATTTAAAAGCACTCTTTCGTTCGGTAACGGGTGTTCTTACAGGCAGAACCAGTGCGGGCGGTGGTAGTACACTTACCCAGCAATTAGCTAAAATGCAGTTTCCGCGTGAGAATTTAAGTAAATTTCAATTAGTGTTTCGTAAAGTAAAAGAGTGGATTATAGCGGTTCGTCTAGAAAAACTTTATACCAAACAAGAAATTATGGCGATGTACTTAAACAAATTCGATTTTTTGAATTTGGCGGTGGGTATAAAATCGGCCTCACAAATTTACTTCAACACCAGTCCCGATAAATTAAATGTGCCACAAGCTGCCATGTTAGTTGGTATGGCAAAAAACCCTTCTTTGTTTAATCCGGTAAGGTTTGCCGAGCGTACACAACAAAGGCGCAATGTAGTACTACATCAAATGGTTAAGTACGAATATCTGCCTCAGGCAAAATACGACTCTTTAAAAACACAACCGCTTAATTTGGTTTTCCGTCCTGAAGACCATAACGATGGTTTGGCAACTTATTTTAGAGAATATTTGCGTGATAATTTTTTAAAAGAATGGTGTTTAACGCATAAAAAAGAGAATGGCAAGCCATACGATATTTATAGGGATGGCTTGAAAATTTATACCACCATAGATTCTCGTATGCAGCAATATGCCGAAGAAGCTGTAAGTGAGCACATGACAGCTCTGCAGGAGTTGTTTGCTAAGGAGTGTAAAAATAAAAAGAACGCGCCTTTTGCTTGGAACGTAAATAAGGATGAGATTAAAA
>JABDCR010000069.1:6154-6878 GCA_013288015.1 Bacteroidota bacterium
GCCATGCACCGTAGCGATAGGTGGCGTTCTATGAAAGTGGGTGGTAAATCAGAAGAAGAAATATTGCAGGCATTTAAAACTCCGGTAAAAATGACTGTATTTAGTTGGCATGGTGAGATAGATACAACTATGACTCCCTACGATTCTATTAAATATTATAAAAGTTTTTTGCAAACCGGTTTTATGGCTATGCAGCCTCAAACTGGTTATATTAAAGCGTGGGTAGGTGGCATTAATCATACACACTTTCAGTATGACCATGTAAAAATTGGTAAACGTCAGGTGGGCTCTACTTTTAAACCTTTTGTATATGCATTGGCCATACAGGAGGGTTACTCACCTTGTTATCGAATTCCTAATGTGCGGACATGTATAACTACTGAGGTAGGTGAGGAGTGGTGCCCCGATAACTCTGCCGGAGATGAAAAATTTGAAGGAAAAATTCTTACCCTAAAAGTGGCCTTAGCTAACTCATTAAACTACGTTAGCGCCGCTTTAATGAAAAAATTTGGTCCGCAAGCGGTAGTAAATTTGGCTAGGCGTATGGGGGTTACATCTCGCCTTGAAGCTGTGCCCGCTTTGTGTTTGGGAGTAGCCGATATTTCCTTATACGAAATGGTGGGTGCTAATTCAACTTTTGCGAATCAGGGCACCTATGTGCAACCCATTTTTGTTACCCGAATTGAAGATAAAAATGGCAAAGTGTTAGAAGAATTTGTGCCAA
>JABDCR010000070.1 GCA_013288015.1 Bacteroidota bacterium
TGCCGGTGCAACAGGACCTGCGGGACCAAGCTTAACAGGTAACACACAAGGCGTAGTTTCGTTATATGATGTTGGTGGTTCTAAACAATTATCTGCAACGTTACAAGCAGGAGATAGTCTTATAATAACCAATAGCAGTACAAACGCTGTAATGAAAACAGTAACAAGTTCGACCGGAGCTTTTGCATTTAATAACCTTAATACCGGAACATATAATATAACTGTTAGCAAACCGGGTTATGGTAAAGTTATGTCGCAGGGAGTGCAAATACTTGGTGGCGGAAGTACAGATAGAAATTTTGCTTTATCGGTTATTCCAACTACAACAATAACGGCGGCAGTAGCTAATGATACAACCTATATTGGTGGTGGAGCAGGAACTCCTACGGTGGCTGTGAACTATGTGAAAACAAGAGGTTATGTACCGGTATCAACAAGTGAAACTACTGTGATGGTGTTTGTATCTATGCCAGGTGTGTCGTCAACTAATAGTACTGTTGGTAATTGGTCGGCTAATTATACTGCAACTGTAGCGCCGGGTTCAACTAAATTTAGCATTAGCATACCAACATCGAGCTTATACGATTTAGGTTTTGTAAGCGGTAACACAGTTTATTTTGCCGCTTATATTATTGGTGGCAACACAGGCGCATCCAGCTACGTTGATTGGACTACCGGACAAACTGTATACACAGCGTTAAGCAGTACGCCAATCAATTTATCGGCACCCGTGCAATAATTGTAAATTTTTTGATAAAAAACTTAATAGAATTTAAACTAAAAAATGAAAAAAGTATTTATTAAAATTTCGGTTTTATCGCTGGCATTGCTAGTGGCTGCGTCGTGTACAAAAACAGGCCCTACGGGCCCAACAGGTCCCACGGGTGCAACAGGTCCCACGGGTGCAACCGGTGCGGCAGGCACTAATGGAACAAACGGCACTAATGGGACAAATGGGGCAAACGGTACCAATGGAACAAATGGCACCAATGGTAACCCCGGCCCAAGTTTAACAGGTAATTTACAAGGTGTTGTTTCGTTGTTTGATGTAACAGGTACCAAACAATTATCGGCAACACTAGAGGCAGGTGATAGTGTTATACTTACTAATAATAGTACAGGCACTGTTTTAAGAACCGCTACAAGTTCAACGGGCTCGTATATGTTTAGCAATATTAGTACCGGAACTTATAGTATAACAGTTAGTAAAGCAAGCTATGGTAAAGTTTTGGCGCAAGGTGTTCAGTTTGCAGGCGGTGGAACTGCGGATAGAAATTTTGCTCTGTCAGTAATTCCTACTACAAATGTAACATCGGCCGTAGGTGTTGATACAGTTATAACCTCAGCAGGTGCAGGCAATGTAGCTGAAAATTATGTAAAATTAAGAGGTTATGCGCCCGCATCAGCAGGTGGTAGCACTATAATTGTATTTGTTTCGGTACCCGGAGCAAGCTCAACTAATAGCACGGTTGGTAATTTTTCTACCAACTATACAGCTACTTTAAGTCCTGGTGCAAGTAGTTTTAAAATGAATATACCAACGGCTGATTTATACGACTTTGGTTTTGTAAGCGGTAACACGGTTTATTTTGCGGTTTATGTAGTAGGTGGAAACACATCAGCATCGACTTATGTTGATTGGACTACAGGACAAACTGTATATACAGCTTTAAGCAGTACACCTATAAATGTATCAGCAATTGTACAATAATTTTTAGCTAATTAGTCAAATGAAAAACCTCTTGATTTTATCAAGAGGTTTTTTTTATGATTGAAGTTTTATAATTAACTCTCTTTTTCTTGGCTGATTTGGATATTTGCTGCTAATTTAATTTCTTCGCCTAAAACCATTCCTCCGGTATCGGTTAAAGAATTAGATATAAGACCAAAATCTTTACGATTAATTGTGCCGGTTACTTCAAAGCCTGCTTTAAGATTACCTTGCGCATCTTTAGCTACACCACCAAAATTGGCTTTTATCTCAATAGATTTAGTTTTATCTTTTATAGTTAGGTTACCAATAAGTGCATAATTGTTATCCTTTACTTTTTTAAACGAAGTAGATTTAAAATTAATTTGAGGATACTTTTCGGTATCGAAAAACTCGGCTGTTTTTAAATGCTTATCTCTCATCTCCTGATTAGTAGAGATGCTGTTTGCATCCATTGAAAGTTGAATGTCGGCATTTTCAAAATCGTCGGATTTTTTGGTTACCGTGCCGTTAAACTTTTTAAACGTACCTGTAACATTTGAAATCATAAGGTGTTTAATTTTAAATTCAATTTCGGAGTGCATGGGGTCGATGGCCCATTTTGTTTTTTGTAATTCTGCTGTTTTTTCCATGGTGTTTATTTGTTTAATTGTTATGGTGTAAAAATGGGTTTACGTTTGTTTTTTTGTGTTACATAACTTTTACTGATAGTTACATGGTTTACATATTTTATATAAAATACCCCATGGCAATTTTGTTATCAGGTAAAATATTTTTTGTATATATGTTGTAGATTTAAAACAATAAAAAACATCCGCGTATGGAATTTACGACCGAACAAGCCAAATCGATTTTTGATTTAATAAAATCTGTTAGTCCGTACGCTTACCCATTGCTGATATCGTTGTTGTTGCCTATTGTTTGGGTTACACTTAAAAAATTGTTGGGGGTAAGTTTTGCCGCTAATGAAAACAAAACTTTGCCCGATAAACTGCCTGCTAAAATTATGTATTGGATAAAAGCTGCATTAACCTTAAAAGGCGATATAGCCGAAAAAATTGTGTTTTGTGCTTGCATTGCCTTATTTATTTTTGGCGGTGTTGTTTTAAAAATTGGTGAGCAGCGAGAAGAGGTGATTAGACAAAATGCGTTGGAGCTTAAAGAGTATTTTATAACCCAAATGTATACGTGGGAAAATGTGTCGGCATTAGATGAGCGAAAAATATCGGATAAGATGCGTCAAGAAATTTTACACGCGTTTCCGGAAGAGTTTATACAAATTGATAACATGATTTATTGTACGGATAGTGTAGTTATAAAACGCATTGATAGTTTGATGCTGCCTTTGTTTGAAGCCTATGTAAATTATAGATTTAGAACTACCAAGCAAATAAATATTGATAGTATAAAAAGTAATTTTGAAACTAATTTCTCTCGTGCTGTTATATATAAATTTTTACGTTTGCCCGCTAACCGGGGTAAATATGAAATTGGTGTTGAAAACGGACGGGCTGTATTGATGCGGAGAGAAGGCATTAATTAATTGCTAATTTTTTTGTTAACGTATTTTGTTTAAAAAATAAATGATACATTTAAAAAAACAAACCTATGAAAAATAAACTAAATATACTGACATGCTGCATACTAAGTATTTTGCTGGCAGGTGCTTGCAGTAAAAATAATACTACTACAAGTGGTGGTGGCAACACTAATAATACAAACAGCATAACACCATCAAACGCTACCAGTTATTATGGTATATTAAGTGTTACAGCCGTGCAATCGTACCAAAATGGTTATTTATGGCCGGCCAGTAATATTTATACCGCTTATTTTTCGAATACGCCAACGGCTTACCTGTCGCCATCTACTTTTGTTAAAGTAGATAGTGTGGGACTTAATGGCCGGATTTTTAAATTTTCGAATTACAGTTATCAGGATAGTACATATGGTAACACGTATCCGCAGGGTGTTTGGCGCATAAAAGGTTTAAATGGTATACCATCGTTTACCTATACGGCAACTACACCTATACCAACTTATGCGGGTTATGGCAGTTTACCTGATACGATACATATAAGCCAGAATGCAGTAGTGCCTATTACGGGTGTTAGCGGCAGCGACCAAACAACTGTTATAGTTAGTGATGGTGCTAATGGAGCGGGACATTTGGTTGCGCAAACTTTGGCTACAGGTGGAAACTCGGTTACATTTCTATCGGGCACGTTAAGCGGGTTAACCGTAACAACGGGTACAACGGCTACAGGGTTTATTAATGTACACGCTGTAAAAAATAATGTGCAAAGCGTTAACGGTAAGCCTATAAATTTTACTACTGAATATCAGATGACCAAATATGTTTTTATAAAACCATAACTAGGAGACTATCTATCTAAATGCACAAAGCCTTTAAAGGTTTGTGTGCCTGCATTTTGACATTTAGAGTTTATGCTTAGCATCCAATAATAAACACCCTCGTCGCAAATGTTTCCATTGGCTTCTTTACCATCCCAGGTGTTGGTGGGCTGGGTAGTGTAAAAAACTTTTTTGCCCCAACGGTCGTAAATATATAACTCGTAATTATCAATTGATACAGCAATTACATTTATGCTGCCGTTGCCATAAGCGAACGGAAAAAATACTTCGTTTTTAGTATCGCCATTGGGTGTAAAAACATTTACAGTTTCCAATGTTTGAAAATTTAAGTAGATGCTTTCGCTAAATGTTTCGGCACATAAATTAGCATCTATTACTGTTACACTATAATTGCCTGGACTTAAATTATATATGCTATCGGTTGTTTGTACGGGGTTAGTGCTCCAGCTATATGTGTAGGGTGTTGCACCACCACTTGCAATTACTTTTAGGTAAGATGAGTTTTCGGTTTTACAATCGGGTTTTGAAATGATGGCGGTTATTGGTACAGGCTGGGTTAGTGTATATGTTGCTGCTTTTGTACATTGGGCAGAATCTTTAATAGTAACCGTGTAAACAACATTTACCATAGCACCGTGAATTTGGTTGGTTGTTGCATTTGTGTTCCACAAATAAGTATAAGGGCTTATGCCGCCCGTGGCATTTACTTTTATACTTGTGGTATCTCCATCACACTTTGTATTACTTGAAGAAAAACTTATTACAATGGCAGGTGGTTGTGTTATACTAAAAGTGTACGTTATATAACAGCTTGTTGCATCGCTTACTTTAACGGTATAGGTGCCTGCTGCCAAACCAGAAACAATAGATGTATTTTGGCCTGTTTGCCATTGATACGTAAAAGGAAATGTGCCTGCAATTGGTGTAACTGCTGCAACCCCCGTTGATAAACCATTGCAAATAATATTGATTTGGTTTATTTGCGATTGAAAACCGGTGAAGCCAATTACAACTGTATCAACTTTGCTTAGTGGAGAGCAGCTTGCATCAGTAATAGTGGCTAAATAAGTACCGGGTAATAAATGATGAGCTGTGTTGCCTGTTTGTGGAGGCGTTGTGTTCCAAGTAATTGTGTAAGGCGCAGTACCACTTGTAGGTGTAACGGTTGCACTGCCTGTTGCACTATTACCACAACCTGCATTTTGAACCGATTGAGTAGTTAGCATATTATTAGAGACAGTGCTGCATGAGTTTAGGTTTACACTTATAGCCGAAACAAAATTAGCACCGCAGGCATAAAGCATATTATTGTTGTCAAGACTCAGGTCATATATTGTTCCGGATGCGTTATATGTGTTTTGCAAACTAAATGTACTTACTGCATCGTACTGATTTATTTGATTGTTTAGTCCTACAAAAATTTTATCGCAATTGTTTGCAGCTATTCCTCCGTAAGTCATTGTGCTTAAACTGGTTCCGTTAATTGCTAAACTACCCATCATTGCTCCTGAAGAAGTATTCCATTTTTTTAAAACATACGAATCGTACGTGTAAAGATTATTATTACTAACAAGCATTCCGTTAAATCCATTTTCATAATCGTTTGGATATGTGGAAGGATTGTAAAGCAGGCTTGATGCTTCTCTAAAATGATAATTTGTAGAAACCGTAAAACTATTAGGTGTTAATGCCGGTATCGGAACTTTAAATAATACATTATCATAATCGGCAGTTCCGGTTAACGATCTTGCCGAAACCATATAAGCATTTGCTGCATTATCTAATGCAAGCCCCCACAAATCGTGCCAGGGTAGCATTAAGTTTAACATGTTTACTCCGGCTAAACTTGTAAAGTTAGTATCAATAACACAAGCTGTGTAATAAGGACTGGTATCGCCCCCACCCGCAAGTACAATCGTATTTTCGCAAGAATTTAGTGCTATACGAAATCCTTCAACCATTCCGGGATTTCCTGCAAAAGTATTTATTAAAGCACCAGCAGCATTTATCTTTACCACCCTAGCACCTGTACTAGCATATCCTTCGAGAATGTAAACAGATTGCGATTTTTTGTCTACCACAAAATCGCCATAAAAAGTGAAAGTGATGGAAGGAATAAAACTCCACAATGGAACTCCTGAAGAATTAAATTTAATTACCTGATAAGAAGATTTTGGTCCGCCATATACATAACAATTTCCTGCATTATCCCAATCTACATCGTAAGCATTATTATTTGCTAAAGGAAAATTTGGGTTTGCAGTCCAGGGGTCAATAACAATGGTTTCATTAGTAAGCGGTTTATCAATGTAAAAACCAACGGTGTTGTTGTGTAAAATAAAATTACTTTTTATGGCTGCTTTATTATTTTGTTGGTAGGTAATTGGTTTGTGGTCGGTTAATAAACCAAACTCAGATTTAATTAAGATGTTGCCTTGCTGGTTTAAATTGATGCCATTATTATCGGGGTAATTTATTTTG
>JABDCR010000071.1 GCA_013288015.1 Bacteroidota bacterium
AAATCATATGGAAACAATCGCAAAAAAAACAAAAACGTACCAATCGGCTTTAACCGAGTACCAAACAGAAAGCGCTATCGCAAGTTTGAAAGCGCAATTCTCATTACGCCTGAGTGAGAAATTAAATTTAATTAAGGTAGAGGCTCCTTTACTTGTAGCAAAAGGGAGTGGCATTAACGACGACCTTAACGGAATTGAAGACCCTGTTACGGTTAAAGTAAAAGACTTGCCATCCACTCAAGTTGAAATAGTTCATTCATTAGCAAAATGGAAACGGCTAAAACTTGCGCGACTAAAAGCTAAAGCCGGAGAAGGATTGTACACCGATATGAAGGCACTTCGGCCTGATGAAGATTTATCAGACGTGCACAGTGTGTATGTTGACCAGTGGGATTGGGAAAAAGTAATTCTTGAAAGCAACAGACAATTATCTTATCTCAAAAAAATTGTCACAGATATTTATCAAACAATAGTTGAAACAGAAAAGTACATTACTGCATCATATCCCGAATTGAAAAAATTTCTTCCTCAAGAAATTGCATTCATTCACTCTGAGGAATTACAACAATTATACCCTGGTTTAACGCCAAAAGAAAGAGAGAACGAAATTAGTAAGCAAAAAGGTGCTGTGTTTATTATTGGCATTGGTGCCGAACTTGCTGATGGAAAAAAACATGATGGTCGTGCCCCTGATTATGATGATTGGATTACAGAAACCGGCACAGGTAAAAAAGGTTTAAACGGAGATATCGTAGTGTGGAACCCGGTTTTAAAAAGAGCTTTCGAAATTTCTTCAATGGGCATTCGTGTTAGTCCGGAGTCGTTACGTAAACAATTACTGTTAACTGGCAGTGTTGAACGAGAAAAACTTGATTGGCATACAAAACTACTGAAAGGCGAATTACCCTACACAATTGGTGGTGGAATTGGGCAATCTCGTTTAGCAATGTTGTTGCTTCAGAAAAAACACATTGCTGAAGTTCAAAGTAGTATTTGGCCTGATGAATTAAGCGGAGAATTAAAAGAACTAAACATTATCATTTTATAATATGAGAAATCACTTAATTGCCATTCAAGGCTCCGTAGCATCATTCCACGATTTGGCCGCAAAAAAAATATTTTGGGCAAGAAGTATCTGTATTGTCTTGCGGTTCATTCAAAGAAGTATGTGATAAAATAGCGAACAATAAAGCTGATTATGGTATAATTGCTATTGAAAATAAAGTTGCCGGCAGTATTTTATTAAACTACCAGTTAATTGAGAGTTATGATTTAAAAATCATAGGTGAGATTTATTTACCAATAGAACTTCAATTACTTGGTAAACCGGGGATTAAATTGGAGAACATAAAAGAAATTATTTCTCATCCAATGGCTTTGGGGCAAAGTCAAATATTTTTGGCCGGAAACGAAGGTGTAACAATAACAGAATATAAAGACACATCTTCTTGTGCTAAACTGGTTGCAGAAGATGTTTCAGGAACTTTGGCTGTTATTGCCGGACCGGCAATTGCTAAAATCTATAATTTGGAAGTGCTGAATGATAGTGTTGGTGATGTAAAACAAAACTTTACCCGGTTTTATATTCTTAGCAAAGAAGCTGATTATGAAGAAGGAGCTAACAAAGCATCCATTACACTGCAAACAAAAAATGCAGCGGGTAAATTAAGTGATGTGTTAGTAATCATAAAAGAACGCGGATTGAATTTAACTAAAATTCAAAGCGTTCCAATCCCTAACAATCAAAACTCTTATGCGTTTCACTTAGATATTGAGTTTAATGATAAAGTCTTATTCGAAAAAACTTTAAAAGTTCTTGAAGAAGAAACAATAAGTCTTAAAACTTTAGGCATTTATAAAGGCGGGTCTTACAAATCGGAAGAAATTAAGGATGATAACATTCATAAAAATTAGATAATGGAAACAACACTTGAAAATAATCCGAAAAATATAATCTATAAAAAAGGATTAATTATTGCCGGACCATGTAGTGCCGAAAGTGAACAACAATTATTGCAAACGACTATTGAGTTAGCCGCACAAAAAAAAGTTGATATACTGCGAGCCGGCATCTGGAAACCACGAACAAACCCGGGTGGCTTTGAGGGCGTTGGCACAAAAGGACTAGCCTGGCTGCTTAAAGCAAAGCAACTTGCCGGGTTAAAAACGGCTGTTGAAGTTGCTACCGCCAAGCACGTAGAAGATGCGTTGAGCTTTGATGTTGATGTTTTATGGATAGGTGCGCGCACCACAGTCAACCCTTTCAGTGTTCAGCAAATTGCTGATGCACTTAAAGAAACTAAGCAAACAGTTCTTATAAAAAATCCTGTTAACCCCGATATTAAATTATGGATTGGGGCGGTAGAGCGTTTGCAAAAAGTGGGCATAACAAATATTGGATTAATTCACCGAGGCTTTACATCTTATGGAAATACGGAATACCGTAATGTACCTATGTGGCAAATTCCTATTGAGATGAAACGCTTGTTTCCTGATTTACCATTTATTTGTGATCCTTCTCACATTTGCGGAAACAGAATTGGATTATATTCAGTGGCACAAAAAAGTACTGACTTAGATTATGATGGTTTGATGATAGAATCGCATTTTGATCCGGAGTCTGCATTAACGGATAAAAACCAGCAAATAACTCCGGATGAATTAAGTAAATTGTTAGATAAAATTGAATGGAAGAAATCATATTCAAACGAAAGCAATTTTGTAAATAAACTGGAAAGATTAAGAGAGCAAATAAACTACTTAGATGAAGAGCTGATTTCTTTAATATCAAATCGCATGAAAGTTGTTAAAGAAATAGGAAACATTAAGAAAGAAAGCAATGTAACTATTTTGCAATCGGGTCGATATAGCGAAATAATAGAAAGAGCCTTGAAAAAAGCAAAACAAGTTGAATTAAGCGAAGAGTTTATGAAAACATATATGGAAGCTGTTCATATAGAAAGCATACGAGTACAAAACACAATATAAACTTTAACACAAAATATTTCTTTATAATTTGCTGAAAACAAGGCTAACAGATTTTAAATATTTTACTTATCCTACAAAAGGCTGTATTAAACAAAATCAATAATTTACAGTATTCCTGATGCTTTTTTGTACCTGACTACTGCTACCAAGTAATTATAAACCGAATTAAGGTAATTGGTTTGTGTTTGTTGCAGGGTATAATAAGTAGTTGTAAGATCGCTTTGTTTAATAGCTCCATTTTTTAATCGTTCGGTATCTATCTTATAAAGGTCTTCAATTAATGATAAATTCTTTTTCTGGTAAGTTAAATCACTCAATGCATTGTTTAAAGCTGTTTGTGTGCTTTGTACTTCTTGCTTAAAATCTCTGCTAAGTTTGCTGTAATTAAACTTAGACATCTCAGACCTGAGTTCATATTCTTGACGTGTTTTTGCTTTCAAGCCTCCATCAAAAATAGGGATACTGGCTTTTACGCCAAAGTAGTTAAACGGATACCAGTTTTTTGATGTAAAAGGTGTAAAATCATTATTCAAATATTGTAAAGAATAGTTACCATATACCGAAAGTGTAGGGAGATATGTTAAACTTTGCTTCTTCATATTCAGTTTATAAATCTCTAATTGTATTTTTTCCTGAGTAAGCTCTGTTCTCTTTATTTCTTCATTATCTTTTGGTATCAAACTAAAAGCCTGTATAAGATCGGTAATTTTATCAGTTAGTATTGGATTCCTAATAGAGTCGTCAGATATTTTATAAAGAAGGTCATTAACAGATAATTTATAATTGTTTTTGTTTTGCTCATCCGTTGCCTTAGCGTTTTCAACATCTATTAAATTTCGTTGAACATCGTATTGGGTAGCTTGTGCATTACTTAATTGATTTTGTGTAACCTGATAAACCTCTTGTGCACGTTTCACATTTTCGGCAGATAAATCTACTTTTTCTTTCCATAAAAGGGCGGTGAAATAAGCTTCGGTAACATCCTGCTTAATATTTATTTCGGTTAGCTTTTCATTTTGCTTTTGATATTCGGTTTGAATGTTTGCAATCTTCCTATCAGAAAGATTTACAGGATTAAATAGTTGTTGATTTAAGTTTAAACCCCAAAGCGTATTATATTTTGTGCCAAATTGAACTTCCTTATTAGGAGCATTTGGAGGTCCTAATATGCTGCCTGGCAGTATATTGGTTTGTAGTTGACTATTATAACGAACATCAAGGTCAGAAGATATTTGAGGTAAACTACGTGTACCAACTTCACTAAGTTGTTTCTCCGTAATCTTTGTACTTGTTTTTTGTATTTTTAAATCATATCTGTTTACTAAGGCTCTCTGAATAGCATCATTTAAAGATAGCATAGCCTGATTACTTTGTCCGTAAACAAACATAGAACCCAACAGAAAAAATATTACTATTTGTTTCATTATTCTCATTTTTTTAACCTCTAAATACTTGTGCAGGCTCCAGTTTTCTAATTCTTCTAATAGCAAATGAACTACCAAATAAGGCAATCATTAACGTTAACAAAAAGAATACACCTCTTAACCATAAAGGGTAATCAAACAAAGTCCCCGCTTTTGCCAAGCCATTTCTAAATCCTTCTACCAACAAAGTACCAATGGCAAAGCCAACTACAGCAAATATTAAAGCTTGTGTAATAATTAAATTCCTGATATAAGCATTGGTTGCTCCAATAGCTTTTAAAGTTCCGTAATCTTTTATTCTATCAATAGCGGACGAGTAAAGTGTTAAGCCGATAATAACAAAGCCAACAATAAGTGCAAACAAAATCAATGTTCCGAAAGAAATAGCAATGCCCGAACTTTTTAATACGGTTAATATAGTTTCTTTCGCAAAGTCATCACTATTCCATGCCTTTACACCGTTAATGCTATTGTTTATCCTTGAAATTACCTGTGCTTCATTTTCCGATTTTTTTATTTTCACAAGAAAAGCACTCGCTTTATTTATGGGCATATTACCCAAGTATCTTGCTCGTTCAATAGTCGTAAAAGAATAAACCCCACCGCCAAAAGCCCTTACTCCTTTTGTAAGCCCAGCATTAAAAACCTTATGACCGTTAATCTCAAAATACTCGCCTAATGCAACACCACCCAATGCTTTCTTATCAAAATAGTCGGTAATGATAGCATTGTCTTCTAACATAACTTCTTTTTTTCCTTCAAATAAATTCCAGGGACCTCCTGCAAAATCAGGAACCTGCACACCTATCAAAGTAAGTCCTGCCGAAGTTCCATTTGTAAATCTGGCTGCACCTGCCACCATCACAAAAGGATACACCTTTTCTATTCCCTCCACGCTTGATAATTCATTGCCTACTCTTGTATCTAATTGAGCAAGTGCATTTGCATTGGTTGTTTTATTATCTACCACCCATACATATTCAGGATTATTTCTTACAACGCTTGACATGGCATTAATAAGAAAAATAAAAATACCACATTGCTGTCCTATTAAAAAAACAGACATAATAGTTCCTGCCAAAGCACCAATAGATTTGGGCTTATCAAACTTAATAAATAGTAAAGCTGTTTTTATGGTACTTAGCATCTATGTTTATTTTAAAAGAATAGCGCATTCCACCCTACTGCCAATTAATACTTTATCACTCTTATCTAATAACACACGTACCTCCCTCACCCTTCTGTCTTCCATATTAGTAGCATCGTCCGAAAAAAGGGTTTTCTTTCTGAGATACGGAGAGGTTAAATAAATTTTTCCGGTGGCAAGCGTATCAAGCTGCCCTTGTGGACGTATATAGGCTTTCATACCAACGGCAATTTTGGTAGCAAATAATTCATCCACCTCTATAATGGCTATAAGCGGTCCATCAGGGGCAAAATCGCCAACCGATTGAGAAGCTAATACATTGTTTCCAAGTCTCACATCAACCGAAAGAATTTTACCATTGGCAGGGGCTTTAATTTTCTTTTTATCAATTACCCTTTCATAATAATTAATATCTGCCTGCAATTCGCTAACCTTAGCATCTTGTTGCTTTAGTCCTGCATCAGAAGCTAAAACATCATTTTGTAAAGACTCATAAGCAAACTTGCTATCATCTGTAACCTGTTGTGTTATGGCACCCGCTTTTAATAGATTAACATTTCTATTATAATTAACCTGAGCGTTATCTTGTTTTACTTTTAAGGAAGCCAATTGTGCCTTTGCCACATTAA
>JABDCR010000072.1 GCA_013288015.1 Bacteroidota bacterium
GTTGCATCTTTATCCACCTTGCTGATAGCTGGTGTGGTGCCTGATGAAAAAAAACCTAGTAATGAGAAAGCTAAAAACCTTTTAACTGAAAAGGTTAAAAGTTCTACCGATTACCGCGAGGATGTAATTACTGTTTTTAATGATGAGGCAAAACAGCACCAAAGTTACGTGTACGACAAAGAGATTTATCAACTTGGTTGCGATACTTTGCCTCAGGTAAAATTTTGGCGTTCTATTATGCATTTGCCAAAAGATTCGGCTTTGATGTGTTATTCTAACCAACGTTGTATAATTAATAAAGTACATTTAAAGAGTTGGAATACATTAAATGACGCACAGAAACTTGTTTATAGAGACAGTTTACGTTATGTCAACTGCCTAACTGATAGCGAACGTATTTTGTTGGTGGAAGGGAAGAGTTTTTTCTACGATTTTGATAAGGCCTATCCGAATTTACATCGTGGCATAGATGATTTTATGGCTAATGATGTTGACCCTTGGTACGCCCAAGCCATTTTATTAATTGAAAGCCCTAACCGTTTACAAAAATCAACTGTAGGAGCTTATGGACCGTTTCAATTAATGAAACCGGTGGCGCGTTTATTTGGGTTAAAAGTGAACAAACAAATAGATGAACGAGCTGATTTTGATCGTGCTGCATATGCCTCATCAAGTTTAATAAAAAAAATATGTATCCCTAAAACAAAAGAGATTTTAGACACCCTTTGCATTAGTTATAATGAAACCGATTTGTGGTTTAGATTACTGGTTATGCATGTATATCATGCGGGTGCGGGTAATGTTAAGGCAGCCTTGGATGTTATGAAGCCTACACAGGGAGATTTTTCTGTAATACAAACTTTATGGCATACACAAGCAAAAGCATTTAAAACAGCCTCGCAAAATTATTCGCAATTGGCACTTGCAGCTATGCTTGAAATGAACGCCAAACTAAAATTAGAAGGCCTACCTAAATCTATAAAAGACTAATTTATTTAGTTTTTTATTCTAATTTTGAAGTAAATTTTAATAATCCATTAATTATTGCAAAGCATGAACAAGTATAAAATATATAGCGTATTTTTTTTGTTTTTAATATTTATAAGCTGTAAAAAAGAAGGTACCGGAGGAAAAGCACAAGTGTCCGGATTTATAATTTATAATGGAAACAGGGTACCCGGAGCTGTTGTTTATATTAAGTATGGTGCTACTACATTTCCGGGCGACAATCCAACTTCATACGATAGTCAGCAAACAGCAGACTCTCAGGGGAATTTTGTGTTTGGTAGTTTAGTTACCGGTAGTTATTATTTGTATGCTATAGGTCACTATACATATCCAAATCTTGGTTTTGTAAATGTAACAGGAAGTACAGCAGTTAATATTCCGCATACAAAATCAACTGTAAATTATGATATTGCGGTAACTCAATAATGCCTCAAAAAACCATTTTATTTTATGATGGGGATTGTGCATTGTGTAACAAATCAGTTCAATTTGTTATAGACCATGAAAAAAAGACTGAACATCCCATGTTATTTTGCTCTTTACAATCCACTTACGCAAAACAAGTTTTAGAAAAACATAATTACAATTTTAATCAATTAAGCACCTTGGTTTTATTGATTGATAGTAATGTATTATATAAGTCTACAGCGGCTTTAGAGCTTAGTAACTATTTAAAATTGCCCTACAAGTGGCTTATTGTTTTAAAAGTTGTTCCGCGTTTTATAAGAGACAGTGTTTATGATTTTATTGCTAAAAACAGGAAGCGATTAATAAAAAGATCATTTTGTTATATACCCTCTCGTGAGCTTAAAGATAGATTTATTGATTAAGATTATAATGAAACAATTCTTCCTTATATTAGTATGTTTCATTACACTAAATATAAATGCACAAAATAAAGACGTACATTTACTTTCCAGCATCTATGCAGATAGTTCTATTACAAAAGATAAAACGGCTAAAGTACTTTCGATATCAGTTGCTCCAATATCCTTAGCCACTCCGGCAACTATGCTGATTGTTGGTCTAATCGAAAAAGATTCTATTCTAATACATAACGGCTTAAAAACAGGTGGGGCTATTTTATTAACTACCGTGGTAAGTGTAGGTTTAAAATATGCAGTTGCCAGGCCTAGGCCTTTTAACGAATATCCTTTGTTATTTCATGCCAAAGTAAGCGCAAGCAGTTATTCATTTCCTTCAGAACATACATCTTCTGCTTTTTCAACAGCTACGTCGCTTAGTTTAGCTTACCCGAAATGGTATGTTATTACACCTGCTTATTTATGGGCTTGTGGCGCAGCCTATTCGCGTATGTATTTAGGCGTGCATTATCCTACTGATGTACTTGCCGGGGCCATTATTGGTACGGCTTGCTCCTTTTTATCGTTTAAAATAGAAAAATGGTTAATTACCAAAAAGCATCGTAGATAATTTGTAATTTTCTACCTTAATTAAAACTATAGCATGCAACATATAAACCCTAGTGATAAAGAAATTTACGAGCTTTTAGTAAATACAAAAACAATTGCCATGATTGGGGCTTCAGCTAATCCCGAAAAAACATCGCATGGCATTATGAAAAAACTGCAATCGATTGGTTATCGTGTTATTCCGATAAACCCTAATGAAACAGAAATATTGGGGGAGAAATGTTATGCCTCGTTACAAGACATTCCTGTTAAAATAGATTTGGTAAATGTTTTTCGTAAAGCAGAAACTACTGTACCCATTGCTAGTGAAGCGATAAACATACACGCAAAAGCATTGTGGTTGCAATTAGGCATTGTAAATGAAGAAACTGCTGCCATTGCCAAAAAAGGTGGGTTAATTGTGGTTATGGATGCCTGCATTGCAGTTATGCATGCTATATTAAAAGTGCCAAATAAATAATATGGAAACTCCTCATTTCAAAATTGTAATTATTGGCGCGGGTAATGTGGCAACACATTTAGCAAATCGCTTAAAAAAGAAAGGGCACAATATTTTACAAATTGTATCTCGTAGTGCAGAAAATGCTAAAGTGCTTTCATTACAAATAGGTGCTCCTTTTGTAACCGATATAAAAAAGATAAACAAACAAGCAGATATATACTTGCTATGTGTGCCTGACGATGAAATAGAAAAATTAAACAAAACTTTAAAACTGCCTAAAAAATTAATTCTTCATACATCAGGCAGTGTTGGCATGTTGGCATTAAAAAATATATCTACTAATATTGGTGTATTGTATCCTCTACAAAGTTTTTCGAAACATGTAAAAGTTTCTTTTGCATCACTGCCGTTATTAGTAGAAGCAAGTAATGCAGCATCTTTACAACAATTAAAAACATTAGCGACATCTTTGAGTAAACATTTACATGAAGTTAATTCTGCAGGTCGTTTGAAAGTGCATGTTGCAGCTACTATGGTAAATAATTTCACAAACTATTTATATCATCTATCGTATGATTTTCTTTCGAAAGAAAGAAATAATTATTTCCATTTACTACTGCCCCTGATAAAACAAACGGCAAAAAAAATAAAAACAAATAAGCCTTCTACTGTTCAGACGGGTCCAGCCAAACGAGGCGACGAAAAAACCATCAAAAAACATTTGCATCTGTTAGAAAAATATCCTGAACAAAAGAAGGTTTATGAATTATTTACTTCATTGATAAAGAAAAAATATAATGCTAGAGAACTTTAAATCGCGTTTAAAAAACATAAACACCCTTTTATTTGACATTGATGGTGTAATGACCGACGGGAAGTTTTATTTTATGCCCGACGGGACACCTATGAAAAGTTTAAACATTAAAGATAGTTATGCTTTACAGGCTGCTATTAAAAAGGGTTACAAAGTAGTTGTTATTACAGGAGGAAGTTCAGAAGCAGTAAAAAACTCGCTACATCGTTTAGGAATTGAATATATATTCTTAAAACAGCATGATAAACTTAGTTGTTATAAAGATTTTATTGCTGAGCATAGTGTAGATGAAAAACAAACTTTATACATGGGCGACGATTTACCTGATTATGAGGTGATGCAACGTGTATCTGTAGCTTGTTGTCCTGCTGATGCCGTAACTGAAATAAAAGACATTTCTATTTACATATCTGATAAAAAAGGTGGGGACGGTTGTGTGCGCGATATTATTGAACAAGTAATGCGTGTACGCGGCGACTGGGAAATTGCACATTGGTAAATGAATATAAGGGCGTTCATAAATCTTATTCGCTTTAATAACTTAGTAGTTATTGCATTAACCATGCTTGTTACCCGTTATTGCATGATTCAGCCCATTTTAGCGGTGCGACATCCCGATATGCAATTGCAATTATCACACACTGATTTTTTTCTATTAATAATAAGTACTTTATTAATTGCCGCAGCGGGATATATTATTAACGATTATTTTGACGTAAAAACCGATCGAATTAACAAACCGGAAAAACTATATATCGATAATGGAGTTAAACGTCGATTAGCTATTGTTATACACACCATATTTAATGTTTTAGGCTTTGCTATAGGTGTTTATGTAGCTCACAAAGCAAATAATATTTTTTTGTGCAGCATTCAGTTTATTTCAATAACAGCACTATGGTTTTATTCTACACACTTAAAAAGGCAGGTACTGAATGGAAACATATTAGTGGCAGCACTTTCTGCCCTTGTGCCTTTACTAGTTTTATTTTTTGAAATGCCTTTGCTTGAGCATAAATTTTTAGAGAGTATTAAAAGTTTTTCATTTTTATATTTATCTGTTTGCTCGTTTGCGCTATTTGCCTTTTTACTTTCGTTGGTAAGAGAAATTATAAAAGACATAGAAGATTTAAAAGGAGACTACGAAACAGGTTGCAGAACTATGCCTATTGTTTGGGGTGTTAAAGCTGCAAAAGCAATAGTGGCAGGATTAATAAGTAACATTTTGTTATTACAACTATTTATCTTTTATAAATTATATAAGCAGCATTTTTCCATCTTATTAATTTATCTCTTTGTATTTGTCTTTGTTCCTTTAATCTTACTGATTTGGAAATTATATAAATCGCAACAAAAACAAGAGTACCACACTTTAAGTAAATGGGTTAAATACATTATGCTTACGGGTGTTTTATCAACCATTATTATCTATCTTACTTGTTATGGATATATTTAATCATTCTATTATTTTAGGCTCTGCATCGCCACGCAGGCAACAACTTTTAAAAGACGCAGGCTTTAGTTTTAAAACAGTTTCTATTAATGCTGACGAAAGTTTTTCTGCTACGCTAAAAGCCGAACAAATTCCTTTATACCTGGCAGAGAAAAAAGCAAGTGTGTATCCCGAAAAATTAAAAGATGATGAAATTTTAATTACTGCTGATACTATTGTTTGGGTTGATAATATTGTGCTCAATAAACCAGCCAATGATTTTGAGGCTACACAAATGCTGCAATTCTTGTCAGGCAAAATGCACCAGGTGTTTACAGGAGTTTGCATTACATCAAACAGAAAACAAGTATCTTTTTTCGATGAGACTAAAGTGTATTTTAAAAATTTAGCCGCAAAAGAAATAACACATTACATAAAAAACTATAAACCTTTTGATAAAGCCGGAAGCTATGGCGCACAAGACTGGCTTGGACTTATTGCCATAGAAAAAATTGAAGGGAGCTATTTTAATGTGATGGGCTTACCCACCCATAAATTATATTTGCAGCTAAATTCATTTTAATCAGGGAATTTACTACCTCTGAAACCATTGATTTCATTGACTTTAAAAATATAATAGCAATTTATTGCCAAATTATACTATCTTTATAGAAATACTATTTCAGTTGTTCTTTTAAAACTCTGTTGTATTTAGATTTTATCTTAACCCCATCCCTACATGAGACAACTCAAAATAACCAAATCAATTACTAACAGAGAGAGCGCTTCACTTGATAAGTACTTGTCTGAAATTGGTAAACACGAACTTATTACTGCCGAAGAAGAAACTATTCTTGCACAAAAAATACGCGCAGGAGAT
>JABDCR010000073.1 GCA_013288015.1 Bacteroidota bacterium
AACACAAACACCCGATTCGTTAGGTTTGCCGGGAGATAATTTGAATTTGTACGGAGTGCTTGACCTTTTTAAGCAATCGAACAGTGTGGAAGAGTTTGAGCAAAAACTAAATACACCCGATAACAAAATAAATAACCTTGATTTAAACCATGATGGGCAGACAGATTATTTACGCGTGAAAGACTATGGTGAAAACGGTTTACACTCGTTAGTAATACAAGACCCGATAACAGGAACAGAATCTCAGGATGTGGCTATTATTGAAATAGAACAACAAGGAAGCAACAACGTACACGTACAAATTGTTGGTGATGAAGATTTATATGGTAAAAATTATATTATAGAGCCGCAAGACCAGCAACAAACACAGCAAGCACCACCACAGCAAACGCAGCAAGCTCCTGTAAATAGTAATGATACATATGACCAAGGAACACCGCCCCCACAACAAACTACGGTAATTAATAATAATTATTATAATCAGGGTTCGGCACCGGTGATGATGAATGTATGGGGATGGCCAAGTATACAGTTTATGTATGGCCCATCTTACGTATATTGGAATTCGCCTTGGTACTGGGGTTACTATCCACATTGGTGGAGACCCTGGAGACCTATGGGTTATTATGCTTATTGGAATGGCATGTATGGTTATAGAGCGTATCATCAGCGGGTTTATATAAACCGCATAGTTGCATGCCAATCTATTTATTATGGACACAGACAAACATCGCCCGTGGTGCATGGTTATATAACAAACCATGTTTATTATGGGCCAAGAGTAGGCGGAAAAATGGCATCGGGAACAACAGGGCCAAGAGGTGGAAAGATGGCCGGAAACTCAGGTGGAACTAAGCCAAACGGAGTAAGTGGCCCAAGAAAAGAAATGGGTGGTAAACAAGTGTCGGGTAATTTTAATCAACCAAAAGAAGGTTATACGCCTAAGCAAAACCAACAGCCAAAACAAAACGAGCAACCCAAACAAAATATGGCGCCCCGTAATACAAATGGTGGCGGACGTGTAGAACAACACCAACAAGCACCACGCAATAACGGTGGAGGTGGTGGACATGGCGGCGGCGGACATAGCGGCGGTGGAGGTGGAAGAAGGAGATAAGAAGTAAAAAAATTATTGAAGAAGCATGGAAGAATATTCTTTCATGCTTTTTTATTTTAATAAAACCAATAGTTAAAAAAGTTTAAATAGTAATTAAGATATTGGTTTGGTATGGGGTTTGTTTAACAGTAGTAAATGGTTTCTAAAAAAGGTTTAACCAAAATTTACACGTTATGAAAAACACTAACAAAATTTGCGTACTATTTTTTATACTAATTAGTATAAGCGCAACAAGCATTGCACAAAACGTTGACATGATGAATTTACCGGGCGCTAATTTGAATTTATATGGGGTGCTGTATATGTTTAAAGAATCGAACAATATGGCTGAGTTTGAAAAGAAATTAAACACACCTGAGAATAAGGTAAATAATTTAGACCTGGATAATGATGGACTGATAGATTATATACGTGTGCGCGATTATATGGAGAATGGTGTACATAGTATTGTGTTGCAAGACCCGATATCGGAAACAGAGGCGCAGGATTTAGCTGTTATTGAAATAGAACAAAGAGGAAATGATATTGCGCATATACAAATTGTGGGTAACGAAGATTTGTATGGTAAAAACTATATTATAGAGCCACGCGATGAACAAGAAATGGCGCAAAATGATAATTACGAAGACAATGGAGGACAAACGCCCGGAGTGTATAACGAAGTTTATACACCTGTAACAGTAAACGTGTGGATGTGGCCAAGTATACAATATATATATGCGCCAACCTACGTGTGCTATAACTCGCCTTGTTATTATAACAGTTACCCTACCTGGTGGACACCTTGGCAACCAATTGTTTACATTAATTATTGGAACAGTATGGTTGTGTACCAAATGCCTTGCCATTTAGTACATAAAAACAAATTAATTGTAGCATTAAATATGTACCATGCTCATAAAAAAGAATCGATGTTTGTACATAATAATATTAGTAATAATGTTTATACCGGGCCAAGAACAGGAGGCGGTAAAATTGCTTTACATACGGCTTTGGGATTAAATAATCCAATAAAAAATTTTAATGAACCAAAAACAGAAACAGGTGGTGGTAAAACTAATGAGCCTAAACAATTGTTGGCACATAGTGCGATTAAGAATGGTAACCCGATGCCAAAAAGTGCTGTAACTTACAATACAGTAAACAGTAATTCATACGCTGAACCAAAACATCAAACGGTATCGTACACTACTAATTCATACTCAGAACCAAAACACCAAACAGAATCATATAGCAATAACAGTAATTCGTATACGGAACCAAAGCATCAAACCGCATCGTATAGCAATTCATATTCAGAACCAAAACACCAAACAGAATCATATAGCAATAACAGTAATTCGTATGCGGAACCAAAGCATGTAGAACATAATAATACCGGTAGTTCGTTTTCGGCACCGAAACAGCAGGTGGAATATCATAATTCCTCGAACAGTAGTCCGCACATGGAAGCTAAACCACAAAATGAGTTTCATGGCGGTGGTGGAAAAAGAAGATAGAAGTAAAAGCGTTTTATTTATTAAAACAAAAAACCGAAGTTATGCTTCGGTTTTTTTGTTACTTTTTTTTATGGAGCCGGCTCGATAACAAAGGGAATTTTTACCATAGTAGAAAACTCTTTTCCGTTATCTTCCATATCGGTATCTTCTTTATCATATAACCATTTTATGGTTACCGTATCGCAAAGGGGTTTTAGCTCTTCAATATGTTGCAAGAAATTGTAGGTGTATTTTAAGGCAGAAGACGAAACGTAACTTAGGTGAAAGGTGAAAACGAGATTTTTTTTGATATCACCTTTGTCGTTAAGATAATATAAGTAGCTTTTGTATTGTTCTATCCAAGCAAACAGCGCAGCGTAAAAAAGCTTAGCATCTTCGGGTGAAGCCTCGCCTGATATTTCAAATGTATTTTCAAGATGGTCGAGAACAACTTTTGGTGTAGTATCAGTAGCCTCTAAAATAAGTTTATTCATTGCTTAAATTTAGCACTATTTTTAATTGTACGGTATCGGCAAAGGTAGTTTTTTTAAACTCGTAAGTGATAGGGTTGCCTGTTTTGATGCGTATACTTATGAGCCCGATACCGGCGGTTACTTTATCGGTATTTTTTTCTTCTAAGCGGGTTTTATACAGATTTTTTAAACCTGTTTCATCTAAAGAATTAATCAAATCTAAATGTTTTTTTAACGCTTCCTTATCAGTTTCGTTAACAGTACTATTTAAAACAAACTCAAGTGTATTGGGTTTTAAGTAACCATCTATGCTGGTGGTTTCGTTAGAAAAATCGTGTTGTTTGTAGTATTCGTAAACGTTAGACAGTATTTCATCAAACACATAACGAATTCTTTTTTGGATAAGGACGCTTTTGGTAACTGCCTCGGTACCGCTTTTTATATTGCGCAGCAATTGCCTTTTTATTTTAAAGCTAACCGGACCGCTGTATGAAAATAAATAATTCATTAAATGTAAAGATAAGGGCAAAAGTATAATAAAAGGTGTTATTTTTTACTAAGGTACACGAAAACCCATTACCAGTATATCATCATTTTGTTTGCGTTTTCCTTTCCAATTTAAAAATGTGTTTTCGAATTGGACTTTTTGTTCGTCGACAGGAAGTTTGTGTATCTGCAAAAGCAACTCCTTTACTCTAGGTGCCATTAGTTTCTTTTTGGTTTGCTCACCAACCTGGTCGGCATAACCATCGGTGCCCATGTACACCATAGTGCCGGGTGTTAGTGAAATTTGGGTTACGCCTTCATTTTTTCTATCGGTAAAAGCAAAAATACCATGAACTGATTTAACCTGCGGGTCTAGCTGTGTTAAGCCATCCTCATTAACGATATAAGCAGCATGGTTTACGGAAGAGAAATACAATTTTTTTGTTTGGGTGTTTATTTTGCAAATGGAAATATCCATGCCATCTACAAACTCCTCTTTTTTCTCTTTATGAGAAAGTGTTTGACTAAGACCCTGGGCTAAATTTTCGATGATAGCAATGGGGTCGGTAATTTTTTTAAAGTTTACAATTTCGTTTAGCAGGGTGTTGCCAATCATACTGAGGAAAGCACCCGGAACACCATGCCCCGTGCAATCAACTGACACAAAAAACAATTCATCATTATAGGCCGTAAACCAATAAAAATCGCCACTAACAATGTCTTTAGGGAGATAGAGAACAAAAAAATCTTTGAGGTGCGATTTGATTATGGTTTCATCGGGTAAGATAGAGTGTTGTATATGCCGCGCATAGTTAATGCTATCAACTATTTGTTTTTGTTTTTCTTCAACCAATTCTTTTTGTTGTTCTATCAACTGATTTTTTACTTGCAATTCTTCGCTTATTTTTTTCTTCTGTAAATAATTTTTGTACACAAAAAGTCCGGCAATGGAAATGAGAACAAGGAAAGCAACGATAGACCAGATAATTGTTTTTTGTTTCTGCTCCTTAGCTTGCTCAATAGCCATTTGTTTTTCGTGATCGTTTTTCAGCAAGGTTTCTTTGGTTTCAAATTCAAAACGCAATTGTTTTACCTCGGCCTCTTTGCGCATGTCTAAATTCATTACACTGTCGCTATATATTTTAGATAGTTTATAATAACGCAGGGCATCTTTATATTCTTTTAACGAATCGCTAACCTCATACAAACCCTGATAGGTGTGCGAATAATTTAATATGTGGCGGTTGGTGTTGGCATATTTTAATGCTTCTAATAAATATTTTTTTGCTTCGGCGTAATTTTTTTGTGCCATAAGCAAACGCGCTTTCCAATAGTTTGCGATAGAAAGAGAAGCTGTATCAGATTTTGAAACCGATATTTTATAGGCCTTGTTAATATAGATTGCAGCATCGGCAACCTTATTTTGACTTATATAAATGCCACCAACGTTTGTGTATGAGGCAATTAAAAATTGTTCTTCGGTATTGGGTTTTATTTTTAATTCGGCCTCGCGTACTTCAATAGATTTCAGGCCGTAAAACAAAGCACTATCCATATTTTTTAGTTGACGAAATAAAGATGCTATGTTGTTGTAATCGTTGCCGAGATACGATTTGTTGCCCAAAATAAGATCGGCCTTTACACATTTTTTAATGGCCTGTAAAGCTTTTTCGGGCTCCCCGATTTGGGTTTCGATACCGGCTATGTTGTTGTATAAACTAATGAGTAAACCATTATCTATACTATCGGTTTCAAGTATAAGGGC
>JABDCR010000074.1 GCA_013288015.1 Bacteroidota bacterium
AAGTAAATTGTTACACTTTTATTTAGCAGAAAACACATCAATTACATAATTATTATTGCCGCCTTCTTTTTTCATTTCAGATAAGCGACTATTAATTACATACACTTTATCTTTATTAACCGTAACCGTTGTTGGGGTTAAATCACTATTTATTTTTTCGCTAACAATAGTTGCACTGCCCCAATGATTATCCGATTTTAAAAACACCGTTTTTGTAAACCTGTTACGCACAATAACCAGTTCTTTTTCAGTAATAAAATAAATGCCATCTACCCAAAACATAGGTTCAGGTAAGTTTACTTTTTCTACCAGGCTAGGGTCTTTAATTGATACTTTTAATAAACTGCCCGCAACCGATTTAGCCACCAGCAAATAACCTTCTTTACTATATGCTATGCCATTTAAACCAAGCGTAGCACTATCCGGTTTAAAAAGAGCTGATTGAGAAAAAATAGAAGCTTTTTGGTTTTTATCAACCTTATAAACAACATGGGCATATGAATCTGTTATGTAAACATTGTCTTCGTTATCTAAAGTCAAATCATTTGGAAAATGTTTGCCGGCAACTAAACCCGAAAGGTCTACAAGTGTCTCAAGTTTGGCACTTGCCACATCAATAATGGCAAGTTGGGCAAGGTTAAATTTGCTGGCAGCAGTAGATTTTGCAGAAGCTCCAATATCAGCGTTAAGCACATATATTTTATTGTTTTTACTGCTGTATTTAAGCCCCACCGTAGATATAAGTCTTTCGTCTTCACATACGGTTTTACAAACTCCCTGTTTATCAACCGAACTAATTTTTCCTTGTTTTAACGACGATACATAAATCAAATCCTTTTTAGTATCGTACGTAATGCCTTCAGGAAACAAGTTATCCGATTGAAAACTAATTTTCTCCGGTTTACTATCCTGTGTAAATGATACTAAAGCAACAAAAGCGGTTGTTGCCAAAGCGTATTTTAAATAAACTTGTTTCATGATGTTTTGTGTTTAAGTTTGCTAATGTAGTTAACCTCTTGTATTATATCACTTATTTTTTCAGACTTCGTTAACACTTTTTAATTACACTTTAAAAAAATAAATGCGCTACCTTTATGTATGATGAAGAAACTGTTTTTCATTTTCTTACTTTTTTCTTTTTGTGCTAAACCCTTTGCGCAAAATAGCCCGTATTTAATTTTAGAAAACCCGGAAACTCCCAAAAAACAAAAAACTCAAAAAGTAGTTAAACAAAAAGAACAAAACCCTCCTGTACAAAAGGTAGATGAAACTAAAAAAGAAGATTTTGTTCCAACCAAAGCTATCGAAGTTGGTGCAGGTGGTATACTTACCAGTTTAAATTTTTTTAAAAACGCGCAAAACTTTACTTACTATCCTGCGGGTTCGTTTCGTTTATACGTACAACCCAATAGTTTTATACAATTTGTGGTCGATTACTCTAAAGTACAACAGGTAAATATTATACCTACTTGGATAAATGTACAAAACACCTATCTAGATTTAGATGCTCATTTTTTATTGCACCCTGCTCGTGCCGAAAAAACTACGGTGTATTTTATTTTAGGTTTTACTTCTCAGTTTTGGCATGGCATTTATACGGGCATAGATGATTACAACCATTACGTTTTAACGGTGAAAAAAAACACCGATTACAAGGCCATTTATTATGGCGGTACTATTGGCATTGGTTTTGAGTTTAAAGTAGTTAACAGAATAAATTTATACGGCGAGGTGCGCTACAAACTAACCGAAACCGATGTTGGCTTTGGTTTAAGCGATGTGTGTTATGGGGCAGGGGTAAAGTACACCTTGGTTGATTTTCATCCTAAACCTATATATAATAAGCCTAGCAAGCATTTTCATTGGTTTTAGTAATTGTTCTTAAAAGCTGTTAAACAAACATTAACATTTTTTAGTTGATTGTGGCACGTTAAATGAAGTACCTTTAATAAACAAATAAAAGTCATGAAAAATTTAAAAACCATATTACTAGTTGTAGCAACTACTAATATACTTTATGCTCAGGACACCATACATACAAAAAACGGAAAAACTATTTCGGCAAAGGTGTATGAGGTAACGCAAAATGAAATTCGTTACCAAAATTCATCTAATCTGGAAGGACCAATTTATACAATTGATAAAAATCAGGTTTCGGCAATAGATTATAAAAACGGAACTAAAGATGCTTTTGCAGATGAGCCATCAAACAGAAATCAGTCGCAGGCAAATCAACCACAAAGCCAACCATCAAATAATAACTCAGGTTCTTATTCAGATGATGTTTATAACCAAGGTCAACCAAATTCTCAGTCAAATAATTACAATAGTAATTATTACGACAATAGTTATTCTTCATCAGCCGGATATGGTGGTGGTTACTCTCCCGGATATTATAACCCGGGTGTTAGCTTAAGCTTTATGTTTGGTATGCCATCGTTATTTTGGGGTGTGCCTTATTATGCAGGCCCTTGGGGTGGCTGGCCTTATTATCGTGCTTATTATCGCCCATATTGGGCTTATAACTACTATCGCCCTTGGGGTTGGAACGGTTATGCTTGGGGTGGCTACAGAGGTGGTTATGGCTGGGGCGGATATGGTGGTTACGGAGGCTGGGGCTGGAGAGGCAATCATGGAGGTTACTATGGTGGCGGATATCATAACGGAGGTTATTATGGAGGACATCGTACAGGTGGTTACTATGGTCCTCGTGGTGGCGGTCATCGTATGGCTTCTAGTGGTCACGTTGGTGGATTTAACGGTGGTGGCAATATTCATAATAGTGGTGGATTTCATGGTGGCGGCGGCGGCGGTTACCATGGAGGCGGAGGCGGTGGTGGTTTCCACGGAGGTGGAGGAGGTCATGGCGGCGGCGGTGGACATGGTGGAGGACACCATTAACAAGCCTGCTATTTCTTAAAGAAAAAATATACAGCTAAAATTAAACATACAAAACCCATTAAGTGATTCCACTTAATGGGTTCTTCTTTAAATAGCAATAGGGTAAATCCCATAAACACAGTTATAGAAATTACTTCTTGTATAATTTTTAATTGCAGTAAACTAAACGGACCATCATTTTCCTGAAAGCCTATTTTATTAGCAGGCACCATTAAACTATATTCAAACAAAGCAATGCCCCAGCTTAATAAAATGGTTAAGGGTAAACTAAGGTTTTGCAACCACTTTATATCTTTATATTTTAAATGCCCATACCAGGCAAAAGTCATAAAGCTGTTAGATGCCATTAAAAGTAAAATGGTTATAATTCCCTTTTTCATTAGGCAAAAATAACCATTATACCTATACGCCGAATTGTGTTAAGTGATGATCTAAATGCTTATACACAATTCTGCCCCAATCTTTTTGGTGGAAGTTTCCAAAGAACGGATGTGTATGAGTGGTAGCTTTTTTCTCTCCGCCTTCGCTAAATTGTTTTAAAGCAGCGCTAAATTTTTCTTTTTCGGCAGCAAAATCTTTTTCTTCGGTAATAATAAAATGTGGGTCGGTTCTTACACCTTTTGGATAAGGTTTTTCATTTAAAAGCATATTTTTAAATAAAGGCCCCATAATATAACCCATAAAAATACGAGGACGTTTCACTTCACCTGTAGCAACTTTTAAGGCTTCATTACAATGCGCTAACATTTGTGGCGCTTTCATTACACCCCATTGTGCTTTGTTTTCGGCAGTAAGTTTATTTAATCGGTTATTAAGTTCTTGATAATCGTTCGAGTTAAAAACTGTTTTCATTGTTATTTATTTTTTTATCGTATTAGAGTTAAAGGTCCTTTAAATGTTTCGGTTTTTCCTGTAAACGAGGTTGCTTTAATTACATAAAAATAGGTGCCTTCGGTTTCAACATTTCCGTTAGGTGCTTTGCCATCCCACACCGTGTTAAGCCCTGTCCATTCAAACATCAATTGTCCCCAACGGTTCATTATAAATCCTTCAATGCTTTTTACGCCTTTTGTGGTAACAAAAAAGCCATCGTTAACGCCATCTCCGTTAGGTGTAAACACATTCGGAATAACCAAAATCATATCATCAATTACATGTATGGTTAACATAGCCGTATCAATACAACTGCTCGCACTATCTATGCCACTTAAAGTAACTATATAATCGCCCCCAACATTATAGGTGTGCGATGGGTTTTGTAATGTGCTTGTGGCATTATCGCCTAATGTCCACGAATAAGTAGTGCTTGTTGAACCAATAATTTGTCCGCTAAAGTTTACCAATAATGGCGCGTTACCACTATACACACTGGCTGTTGCACCAACCTGCACATTGTAATTGCCAACACTAACCGATGTTGTTGTAGCACTTACACAATTATTGGTTGATGTTACAGCTACATAAAAAATTTGCGTGGTACCACTTGGCACAGTTGGGTTAAATGTAGCACCTGTGCCCACCAAGTTTGTTAAGGCGGCATCGCTGTACCAATTAATGGTTCCGTTACCCGTGGCGTTTAACGTTAATGTACCACCTGTACAGGTTTTTACATTGCTGGTTACTGCATTACCCGGGGTTTGGTTTATATTTAGCTGACTGGTTACGGCTGTATCTTTACAATTAAAGGAGTTAGTAACTACAAGCGTATAGGTTCCGCTTTGGTTTGCCTGCACATTGGCAAGTGTATTGTTTTGGTTAGTTGATGCATAACCACTCGGACCACTCCAGTTATAATTTGTATAACCTGAATTTCCTCCTATAAGGTTTACAGTGTTACCTGAACATACAATACTATTAGTTGATGTTATACTTGCCGTCGCAATTGGTTTTGGGTTAACAGTAATTTGTAAAGTATTTGTACCGGCACTTTGACAATTACCCGGTGTTGCAATGGCGGTTACAGTATAAATGCCCGATACAGTTGGTACAATAATAGTGCTTTGCGGTGGAGAACTAAATCCACTCGGCCCTGTCCAAATAATTTGTGCCGATGCAGGATTTACCGCTGCTTGTAATTGCAAGCTTTGCCCCAAGCAAATAGTGTTATTATTTGCATCAGTACTGTAAGATGTTATAATTGGCGTTTGGTTTATAGTAATTGAGGTTGTTGCCGAAGCTGTACAATTAAAACTATTGGTTACAACTAAAGTATAAGTGCCACTTGCACTTGTTTGCACATTAGTTAACGTGTAGCTTTGTTGTGTTGATGTTCCTGCCGGGCCGTTCCAATTATAACTATTTCCTGCTGCTGCCACACCTCCTTGTAAAATAACTGTGTTACCCGAACAAACTGTATTACTTCCAACCACAGTAGCTGTTGCAA
>JABDCR010000075.1 GCA_013288015.1 Bacteroidota bacterium
TTTCCACTGGTAGGATAAAGCATGTAATTATTAGTTGAGCAACCAGTGAGCCCGTTAGCAAGTGTTGTATTTTCAATAGCTACAGAATCAATAGCGGTGTTGTCTGAGCAGCCTCCACCTAAATTGCTGCAATAACATTTCATGAAATAAGGAAGTATAATTTGTTTAATAGTTGAGTAAGCTGTTTGCCCAGAGCAAGTTACAGCACACCTGTACCAAATGGTACCTTGCATGGTTTGTAACAAAGTAGTTGAATCGGCTTGCGGTATATTTGTAAAAGTTGAACCATCCGAAGATTTTTGCCATTGATATGACAATCCCATTGCTGAAGTATTTCCCTGTAAAGACAATACAAAATTATCACTTAAACAAAGTGTATCATTATTTGAAGATATTATAGTTCCTGCATTTGGTACCCCACTACAGGCTGCAATAGGTGCCATGTTAATTTGCATATTGGGCCTACAATTAACCAGTTGACCACTATTAACAGGTGCTGTGTTATCTGCATCCCAATATTGAGTGGTATAATAACTAGAAGTGGCAAGATAATGTGAAAAGAATTTACCTGAAACACCATCGCTACCCGTGCCGGTGGCATTAGTTTCAAAAATAAATTCAACAGGTTTAGATGTAGCATGTGTAAACGGATTGTTAAAACTTACATTTATCCATTGACCTTTTACAAAAGAAGTAGAGGATATAGTTCCTGTATAAACTAGTGTGGCTCCTGATTCTTCATTAGCAACGGTTGATGTAGCCAAAAAAGCAGAATCGCTGGTTTCTCGTACATATATATTTAAAGGAACATTGCCCGGGTGATTAATCGAATCACAATAAACGGCTACACCTACAATTTGCCCATACATGCCAAGTTCGCTGTGTCGGTATAAAATGGCTGTGCGTTCGTAGCCAAAATAGCTGCCTAGGGGTTTACGATGTTCTACATTCGAAACGCTTACTGTATTGGTAGGAGGGTTCTCGTTAGGAATAGTAATTGTAACCTGAGCCGAAAAAATCTGTATAAATAATACAAATGCAAAGGTTAAAACAAATTTTATTTTTTGGCACATAATAACTAAATTTAGAACAGCCATCAAAGATAAAATTTATTTGATGTTAAGTACTGTTACAACACGTTAAAATAATAGATTTGCCATGTCTTTTAAAATGAGCAACACAGGTTTAGGTGATAGGTTAGGAAGGTTTCGAACATTTTCAGTAGTAGCGCAGATACTGCTTATTAATGGGGTGTTTTTTTTATTGTGCAACATTATTGCCAATATTGTTAATCCTTCTCTAATAAATTATTTCACCGTGCCATCTAACCTAAGCCAATTGCTGGTTAGGTTTTATACACCTTTCACCTATATGTTTACACATTTAGAAGTTAGTCATGTTTTTTTTAATATGATATATTTTTATTTTATGGGAGAGATTTTTTCATCTATCGTGGGCGAAAAACGTTTGTGGTTTGTATACATTTTAGGAGGCATTGCAGGGGCTATTTTTTTCTCCTTATTTTTTAATTTGTTTATACAGGGTAGCTATTATCTATTAGGTGCTTCTGCATCGGTAACGGCTGTTTCTATTGTAGCTGCCATTTATGCACCTAACCTGCCCGTCAGCGTTTTTTTTATTGGCTCATTTCCTTTAAAATGGGTAGTACTTGTTTTGTTTTTATTGTCTACTATTATAGATATTTCGGTTAACACAGGTGGAAAAGTGGCGCACATTGGTGGCGCGTTTTTTGGTTTGCTATATGGGATGCAATTGAAAAAAGGAAACGACTTAATGGACTTGTTTAAGCGAAAACCAAAAACAAAAAGTAAAAATTTGAAAGTAATTCATTCAATTAAAGTAGATGCTGACGAAAAAACTTTGGATGAAATTTTAGACAAAATAAATAAAAGCGGCTACGAAAGTCTAAGTAAATACGAGAAAGAAACCTTGCAAAAAATTGCTTCAAAAAAGTAACCTTGTATGACATTCTAATGACAAATAGCCTGCCTTTATTTATGATATTTGGGCAGGCTTATGAAGCAGGAATATTTTTATATAATAGCGGTTACACACAAAAAATTTTCGCTCGCTGAAATAGGCAAACTTCATGCTGATGATTCTTCAGTTAAAGATATTCTAACCAAAATAAAAACCGGACTTCATTTAAAAGAGCTGGTTTATCTTTCTACCTGTAACAGAGTTGAGTTTTTATTTACCACCCAAAAACCTGTAAACAAAGCATTTATAACTAATTTATTTTCATTGCTTAATACCAATTTAAAAAAGGCAGAAGTAAAAAAGTTGGTTACCTACGCTAAAGTTTATACGGGTAGCGAAGCAGTCAATCATATTTTATGTGTGGCATCTTCTTTAGACTCTTTAGTGGTTGGCGAACGTGAAATCATTACTCAATTTAGACAGGCATATGATAAATGTAATGAGTTTGGCTTAACAGGTGATGTTATGCGTCTGCTTTCTAGACATACGATAGAAACTGCCAAACAAATTTTTACCGAAACCGATATTGCTAAAAACCCGGTATCAGTTATGTCTTTAGCCTATCGTTTATTAAAAGAAAAAAATATAAAAGATAATGCGCGTTGCGTGTTTATAGGTGCCGGGCAAACCAATGCCACTATGGCTAAGTATTTGAAGAAACATGATTTTTCTACATTTACTGTATTTAACCGCTCTTTACCAAAAGCAACTCAATTAGCTGAGGAGCTTGGTGCTGAAGCTTATAGTCTTGCTCAATTAAAAAATTATACCAAAGGGTTTGATGTACTTATAACCTGTACAGGATCAAGCGCTAATTTAATTACAAGCGATGTTTACAATCAACTTGTGCAAGGAGAAACCGATAAAAAAATAATTATTGATTTAGCTGTTCCTGTTGATGTACATCCTCAAGTGTTAAAAAAACATAATATAGATTATATTTCTATTACCGATATTAAAAAACAGGCCAGGCAAAATGTTTCTTTACGAAAAAAAGAAATTAAAGTTTGTGAAGAAATTATTGCTGAAAAAACAGCTGAGTTTGCCAGTATTTTACGTGAACGCACAATAGAACTTGCTTTTGGTGAAATCCCACAAAAAATAAAAGAGATAAATAATTTAGCTCTAACCGAAGTATTTGCAAAAGACTTTAATGTACTTGATGAAAATTCAAGACAAACGGTGGAAAAAATAATGGGTTATCTCGAAAAAAAATACAATGCTGTTGCCATTACTACAGCTAAAAAAGTTTTTCTGCAAGAAAAATAATTTCTTTCCCTTAATTTCTAAGTTTTACTTCTAAATTAGCCGAATGTTAACTATAGACATTCACACCCATATTTTGCCTGAAAATTTACCCGATTGGGGCAAAAAATTTGGCTATGGAGAATTTATTCATCTAGATCATCATAAACCTTGTTGTGCTCGTATGATGAAAGGCACAAAATTTTTTAGAGAAATAGAAAGTAATTGTTGGAGTGCCGAAAAACGAATAGAAGAATGCGATGTGCATGGTGTAAGCATGCAGGTTCTATCAACTATTCCGGTTTTGTTTAATTACTGGGCAAAACCACAAGATTGTTTAGAAATAGCAAAATATTTAAATAACCACATTGCTGAAGTGGTTAGCCTACATCCTAAAAAATTTATTGGTTTAGGTACAGTGCCCTTGCAAGATGTTGATTTAGCTATTAAAGAATTAGAGCGTTGCAAAAGCATTGGTTTAGTTGGCGTGCAAATTGGCAGCAACATTAATCAGCAAAACTTAAATGAGGAACAGTATCATCGTTTTTACGAAGTATGCGAATCACTAGATATGTGCTTATTCATCCACCCTTGGGAAATGATGGGTGAACAAAATATGCAAAAATACTGGTTGCCTTGGTTAGTTGGCATGCCCGCAGAAACGTCTCGTGCTATTTGTTCTATGCTACTTGGTGGTATATTCGAAAAGTATAAAAAACTACGTGTGGCTTTTGCACATGGCGGAGGTTCTTTCCCATTTACGCAAGGTAGAATAGCGCATGGCTATGATTGCAGACCCGATTTGGTTGCTATTGATAATCCGGTTCATCCTAACAACTTTAAAGGTAAGTTTTATGTAGATTCTTTAGTACACTCGCCAAAAGCATTAGATTTTTTAGTGGACATAATGGGCGAAGATTTTGTGGCTTTAGGTAGCGATTATCCGTTTCCGTTAGGAGAGAATGTGCCGGGTAGCTTAATTAAAAAACATATTGCAGATAAAAACATCCAACAAAAACTATTAAATAAAAATGCCTTTAACTGGCTTAATTTAAAAATGTAAACCTATGTCGAAAAAAAGAAAAATGTTAATTGTTATAGTTTCTCTTTTAGTCTTGATTCAATTTATTCGTCCTGAAAAAAATACGGGCATTGCTGATACTGAAAAAGACATAACACATTCAGTAACAGTTAGCCCCGAAGTAAAAAATATTTTAGAAAAATCTTGTTACGATTGTCATTCTAATCATACCGAATATCCTTGGTATGCCAATATTCAACCCGTAGCAAGTTGGCTTGCTAATCATGTAAACGAAGGAAAAGACGAACTTAATTTTTCGGAATTTGATACATTCAAATTGAAACGTAAAATCAAAAAAATGAAAAAAGTAGCTGATGAAGTGAAAAAAGATGGGATGCCTTTAAATTCCTATTTAATTATTCACAAAGATGCTGTATTAAGTGAAGATCAAAAAAACAAGCTTATTAAATGGGCAGAAGAAAGTATGTTAACTCTGCAAGATACTTTAAAGTAAAGTATACCGATTCAATACATTAGATTTCATTTATGCCTCTTTCCGGTTAAAAGTCTATTTTTTAACATATTTCTTCAGAATTTAATTTTTTATTACATTTACGTTATTATTTAAATCTCATGAAGAATTTATGCCTACTAATTTTTTTAGTAATAAGCACTTTTTTGTTCGGACAAAATAAGTCCGTTCAAAATAAAGCTAATTATACCCCACAAGATTTAAAAGAT
>JABDCR010000076.1 GCA_013288015.1 Bacteroidota bacterium
ATTTTAATTTCAAAAGATATAAATCTTAGACTTAAGGCTAAGGCATTAAATTTAACGGCCGAAGATTACGAAACCGGAAAAATAAAACACGTTGATGAACTTTATACAGGCATAACCACTGTTGAGAAAGCACCTCTTAACGCGATAGATACACTATATCAAAAAAACGAAGTAGATGTTTCAGCTACTTTAAAAAGAGACACCCCAATGGCAAATCATTTTTTTGTCCTTAAAAATGGCCAAAAATCTGTATTGGCAGCTTACGAGCAGGAAACGAAAGTGTTGCGTCGCGTAAATAAAACAGTTGCATTTAATGTAGTTCCTAAAAATGCCGAACAGGCTTTTGCTATTGATGCTATTTTAAATCCTAATATTAAATTAGTTTCTATACAAGGTGTTGCAGGTACTGGTAAAACACTTTTATCAATTGCCGGAGCTTTAGAACAACGTCGTAATTTCCATCAGATATATATTGCGCGTCCCATAGTACCATTAAGTAATAAGGACATTGGTTATCTACCAGGAGATATAAAATCAAAGCTAAACCCATACATGGAACCATTATGGGATAATTTGAAATTTATTAAAAGTTTGTTTGGCGAAAAAGAAAAGGAGTACAAACAAATTGAGGAGATGGTGGAGAAAGAAAAAATTATTGTTTGTCCGCTTGCCTATATACGCGGACGCAGTTTAAGCAATGTGTTTTTTATTGTAGATGAGGCACAAAACTTAACACCGCACGAAGTAAAAACTATTATTACACGTGCCGGAGAAAACACTAAAATAATTTTTACCGGAGATATTTATCAAATTGATACACCTTACCTTGATGCTCAGAGTAATGGCTTATCATATATTATTGATAAAATAAAAGATAATAAACTATACGCGCATGTTACCCTACAAAAAGGAGAGCGTAGTGAGTTAGCTAACTTAGCAAATGAATTACTTTAGTATAAAGTAATTCGTTTCTACTATTTTTCAAGTACCCTATCTATAGCTAAGGCAAGTTTACGGTCTTTATCTGTTACAATGTTACCTGCATCGTGAGTAGATAAACGTATATCAACTTTATTATATTCGTTTGTCCACGTTGGATGATGGTTCATTTCTTCTGCAATTGCAGCTACTTTTGTCATAAATGCAAAAGCAGCTTTAAAATCTTTAAACAGAAAGTTGCGTTTTAACTGATTGTTTTCTTCTATCCACATACTAGTAAAATTATATATTTTATTTGGCTGTTTTAAACAACCGGTGTTAAACTATGTTTTAATAAAGTCTCAATTTCTGATAACGAATTATATAGTTGCTCAAACGAATCAATAATAAAGTACTTTTCTTGTAATATATCTGTTCTAAAATCAGTATTAAAAATTGTTTGTACATCAAATAACTGATGAATAACCTTGTTGCTTAAACAACATTCAGTTTCACCTTTTGATGAAATAATGCCTGCGCCGTAAATTTTCAATTGATTATTTTCTTTTATCAATCCAAACTCAATAGTAAACCAGTAAATTTTGCCTAGTAATTCAATGGCTCTTGGGTTATTAATGTGCTTTAAGGCAATATCACTAATGCCTTTAAAGAAGTTTACATAGGCATGGTTGCTTAATAATGGTACATGGGCAAACACATCATGAAACATATCGGGTTCTTCTAAATAATCTAACTGTTCCATGCTGCGTAACCAACAAGTGGCTGTAAATTTTCGTTGAGATAAAAACTCAAAAAATTCTTTTTGCGGACTAATGTTTGGAACCACCTGCAAACCCCACCCTGTTATAGGACTCAGTAGTTTATTTACTTGAGTAAAGTCAGGGATTTTATCAGAATTAAACTTTACAACTTCTAAAGCCTTTAAGTACTCTGTAGAAACGATTGGAGCTAAAACGTCCATTTGCCGATTAAATAGTGTTTTCCAAACTAAAAAATCTTGTTTGGTGTAGTTACTGTAAACTTGTGTTGTTGGCCTTGTTTTCATTTTATTTGTGTTTTGAGATTAAAAATTAGCTTATAAAAAAAGCCCGTTCTTTCGGAACGGGCTCTGTATATTGTTTTTTAATTTCTTTATTATTTACAATACTTTACCATTCCAATGTTGGGCATTAGATAATAGTAATAATAAGCATTGTTCAAATTTTGCATATAACAAATATATAAAAATTTAATTAAAAACTCTTTTTCTGAACTTTTGCGTGAATAAAAGGTACTTCCATTAAAGCAGCAGAGCCATACCAAGGATGTAAATCCATAATAAGTACACTGGCTTTCACGGCAGGGTCTGTATTTACAAGGGTTTTAGCTTCTTCAACAGTTGTCACATTTAAAATAAAAATGCCCTCCAGTTCAGTTTCATCCATAAATGGACCGGCAACAACCAATTTGCCTTGGCTTGCCAAATTTTTTATGTTTTGTAAATGAGCCGCTTGTATTTTTTTTGAAGAGTCTGCCGATAGGCTTTTATTAGGACCTGTTTTTAAAAAACACATCACGTATTTGTGCATGCCGTACTCATCAGCTTTTAGTTTTTTTGCTAGAGTTGAGTCGTAGATTGAGTGAGGCTTACGTGGTGGATATTTTCTTTGTGCAAAAGAAACGAAACCTATCAGGAATAAAATTGTGGTTAAAATTGTTTTCATAATTTAAACCCTAGTTTGAATTGTAGAAACCTTGTTTTTTAATTTTAATATAGGTTTTTCAAAATACTCATAAGATAGAATTGATACCCCAATAGTGATTAACAAGGTTGCCATTGCGGCAATAAATTTTAGTAAATCTCCTTTACCATAATCAAATCCTAATTTGCCAATAATAATGTAAGTAAAGGATTGTATCATAGGGTGATATAAATACATCCCATAAGTGTATTTGCCAAGAAAGCTAAAAATGGAATTAGATTTTCCTTTGCTTTTATCTACAGAATAAATAACTAAGTATAAATAAAATAGGACAAACAACCATCTAAAAAGAAAATTATAAGAAACAGACAATGTGCTTGCCGCAATCAAAAACACAGCTAAAAAAAATATAAGACAAAAACTACTTGGTTTTAATAGATAACTTGAACTAATACGTTCTTTATAATTAGTATAAAAAAAAGCCCCCCAGCATCCAGCCATTAAGTATCTTAAATTTCCAAAAGTACTGAAACATGCCTCAAACCCATGTTCTCCCATGTAAATGGTTGTTTGTACAAATAGAACCACACAACAAAAAGAGAGTAGTTTTTTGTTGTTGTGGAAAAGAATAAATACTAAAGGCCAAAGCAAATAAAATTGCTCCTCAATTGCTACACTCCAAGCTATATTTATATTAGATGGGGTTCCTTCTGAGAAAATATTATTAAGAAAAAACAAATTTGCGAATTTATCCCCCGAAAAACTATAAAAATTATCAAAGTGCGGTAGCACAAATATCCCTAAAATCATTACCAAATAATAAAGCGGCCATATTCTTAATATTCGCCTTAAGTAAAAGAAAAATAAATTAATACGTCCATTTACCTTTTCTTCACTTATCATGAGGAATGTGATAAGAAACCCACTAATAACAAAAAAAATATTCACTCCTATACCACCTGTTACCGTAAACGTTTCAATAATTGTTTGAAGGCTTGCGTCAGTAGTAATCCCTGTAAATAAAACTGAAAAAGCATGATGCCAAATAACTAGAAAAAACGCAAAAAATCTCAACGCATCAAGCTTTTCAAAATAAATTACTGATTTCATAATTAATAAGTTTTTAGCATAAGGTCGTTACAAGCCTAATAAAACTTCTTCCGGGTTTTTACCACCAAATAAAATACGAGTTGGGTTCTCTAACATTTCTTTTACTTTCACTAAAAAACCAACACTTTCACGTCCATCAATAATACGGTGGTCGTAGCTAAGGGCTACATACATCATAGGGCGAATTTCTACTTTTCCATTTACGGCCATTGGTCTGTCAACTACATTATGCATTCCTAAAATAGCACTTTGTGGAGGGTTAATAATAGGTGTACTCATCATAGAACCAAAAACACCACCATTTGTAATAGTAAACGTACCGCCTTCCATATCAGGTATCGTTAATTTACCATCTCTAGCTTTTATAGCTAAATCTTTTATGCCACTTTCAATTTGTGCGAGGCTCATTAATTCTGCATTACGCAATACAGGAACCATTAATCCTTTTGGTGCGCTAACAGCAATGCCAATATCACAATATTTATTATAAACTAACTCTTCGCCATCAATCATTCCGTTAACGGCAGGGTAGTGGTATAAAGCCTCGCATACGGCTTTGGTAAAGAAACTCATAAAGCCAATGTTAGTGCCGTAAACTTCTTTAAACTTATCTTTATATTTTGCGCGAATAGCATAAATACCGCTCATATCAACTTCGTTAAAAGTTGTAAGCATGGCAGTTTCGTTTTTAACGGCAACTAAACGTTTAGCTACTGTTTTACGAAGTGCCGACATTTTTTGACGGTCTTTATCTCTGCCACCTTTCCAAGAGTTTGATATAACTTCTTGTACGTTTGGTAAGCCATTAGAAAGCGCGGCTAAAACATCTTGTTTAGTGATTCGACCATCTTTGCCCGAACCATTTATTTGAGATGATTTAACGCCATTTTCTGACATTATTTTTGATGCTGCAACACTTGGTGTGCCACTTGCATAAGTAGTTGCTTTTTCTGCCGGAGCCGCAACAGCAACTTCTTTTTTCTCATCTTTCTTTGCTTCAACTTTAGCTTCCTCTTTTTTAGGAACGGCAGCTTTAGCTTCCGGTTTAAAGGAATTATCAATCTTAACAACTACTTGCCCAATTTTTACCGTATCGCCTTCTGCGGCAAGTATCTCAATCTTTCCGCTATCCTCAGCGTTAAGCGTTAAGGTTGCTTTATCAGAATCGATTTCAGCTAAGGCTTCATCTTTTTCAACTACATCGCCGGTTT
>JABDCR010000077.1 GCA_013288015.1 Bacteroidota bacterium
ATTTTGTTCTTTTTTCCACGAATCTCTTTTAGCGAAATACTGTGCAGAAACTGAGTTCCAAAAAAGTAAGAAGAATATAAATATTTTTACAACCTGCCCTTTTAACATTTAGTATACTAAGATACGAAAATATAAAATAATATTGTTATGATAATAATCTAATTTTAAGATTATATCAATAAATTATCAGGTTATTAACCAAAAATTATAAAAAAAGGGGCTGAGCCCCCTTTTTTAAATCTTTCAAATAAAACAAAAAATCTATCTAATTAACTCAAAAAAGCCATCTTTTATCGATGATTTATTATAGTTATCCGTGTATGTAATTATATAAAAATAAGTTCCATCTGTGCAATTATTTCCATTTCTTGCTTTACCATCCCAACCACCACTTGTACCTTGCCATTCGTGTAAAAGTAAACCCCAACGATCATAAACCTTACAATCAAAGTTATTTATGCCTGTAGCATCAATTGAAAATATATCGTTTAATCCATCTCCATTAGGCGTAAATATATTTGGAATCACTATAACCGGAGGGACTACATTAACCACAACATATATGGTAGCTGTATCTTTACAACCTAAATTATCGGTTACAGTAAGCGTTGTTTGATAAGTACCGGCATTTGTAAAAATTTCGGTAGGGTTAACACTTATTGAAGTGTTACCATCACCAAAACTCCAACTATTAGTTATTATTGTATTTCCTGACAATGCCACAGATGTATTTGTATAGTTTACTGTTACAGGCATTTGCCCAACTAAAGGGCTAGCTGTAAAGTTTGCTATAACTGAATCAGCTATAGCAGTATAGGGTGCCGATGCTGCACTTCCACAACTATTACTTGTAATTAATGTATAAACGCCTCCTTGTGTTATACTAATTGAGGTTGAATTAGCACTAATTGTTGCTGTTGATGGTGCAGGCCCAATCCATGTTCCAGGATTTGGTACCGATAAAACCACAGGTGGGTTTATTGCTCCTTTACAAACAATTGGGCTACTGGCTGTAATGGTTTGTGCAACGGGTAATGGGTTAACGCCAATTGTTATTGTAGTAAAGCTAGAACAACTATTTGCATCTGTACCAATTACGGTATAGGTAGTTTGAACAGCCGGACTTATACTATAAGGATTAGTATTTGAACCCGAATCCCAAGTATATGTTTGCGCACCCGATGCCGTTAAAGTTGCTGTAGAACCAAAACAAACAGCCGAGCCTACCGGATTAGAAGCAATTGATATTGTTGGCAAAGGGTTAACTGTTATTGTTACAGTTGCAGGTGCATTAGAGTTTGTACAAGAATTTGTACTTGTGCCTATAACTGAATAGGTTTGTGTAGCTATAGGTGATACAGTTATACTTGGGGTCATTTCAGTTGTGCTCCAAGTGTATGTGTTTGCTCCCGAAGCTGTTAACGTAGCACTTTGCCCTACGCATATAGCTGGTGACGAAGCATTAATAGTTACTGTTGGTGTTGGGTTTACTGTTACAGCTTGATTTGCCGTTCCTGTGCATCCATTAGCATCGGTACCTGTTACTGTATATGTTTGAGAAATAGAAGGGTTAAATGGCGTGTTATCAGTAATTCCACCTGTCCAAGTATAGGTGCTGGCACCATTTCCACTTAAAGTTATGTTATCTCCGGCACAAATAATTGCGTTTGCAGGATTTGATGTAACAGTTATATTTAATGGAGGAGCAATGTTTACAGTAACTGTAGCTGAATCTAAACAAGTACCTGATGAGCCTTTTACCGTATATGTTGTTGTTGTTGTTGGATTAATTGTAACCGTGCTATTATTAGCAGAAATAGAAGTAGTGTTTCCGTTTGATGCTGTCCAAGTATATGATTGTGCACCCGAAGCAGTTAATGTATCTAATGAATTTAAACATGGCAACGAATTGGTTGTTAATGCAGTAACAGTTAAATTATTCACTATATTTATTGACGCAGTAGTAGTACCAACACACCCATTAGCATCAGTAGCAGATACATTATAAACTGAATTCACCGAAGGGCTAACAATAGTGGTATCTGCAAATGAACCTGTACTCCATGTATATGAAGTTAAAGTTGTAGGCATAGCTGTAAGTGTAGTTGTAGCTGTAGGACAAATAGTTTGACTGGCAACAGTTAAAACAGGGTTAGGGTTTACTACAACTGAAACCGTGTCGAAACCCATGCATCCATTAACATCAGTTCCGGTAACTGAATAAACCTGCGATGATGCAGGTGTGAAGGCAACTCCATTTGTAATGTTTGGTGTCCAGGTATAAGTGCTGGCACCACTAGCTGTAAATGTTGCACTATTTCCATTACAAACTACAGCATTACTTGGTGTTGTTGTTATGGTTAAAGAGTTTACAGGAGCCGGATTTATGGTGATTACAGTTGGTGTGGCAGGACAAGAGCCTACCCCCGAAACCGAAAAAGTTACTGCTGCTGTACCTTGCGTTACACTTATTTGTGTACTGTTGGCATCTAAAGAAGTAAAAGTTCCGGTACTTGGAATCCAGGTATAAGTAGTAGCTCCATTAGCTGTTAATGTGTATGTAGAACCTATACAGGGCGGATTATTGCTTGATGCCACTGAAATTTGTGTAGCCGCAGTAACACTAACAGTAGAAATAGCTGCATTACTTACACACCCGTTAGCATCGGTAGCCAAAACAGTATAAGATGTTGTACTATTTGGTGCAACACTGGCTGTACTTGATGATGATGAAACTCCCGTCCAGGTATATGAACTAAGTGTAGAAGGGTTTGCTTGTATGGTTACAGATTGCCCACTGCAAGTAGTGGGGTCGTTAACCGTAATAGTAGGTGTTGTATTTACAGTAACTGTATGCGTGTTTAAACATCCGTGCGAATTTGCACCGGTAACTACTATAGGTGTAGTGCTTGCAGGTGTTACTATATAGGTGCTGTTACCATTTGGTCCACCAGGCGACCATGTATACGAGTTGGCTGCTCCGCCGCTTGCGGTTAAAGTACTTGTTACCCCAATACAAATAGAATTAACATTAGTAGTAATGGTAGGTAAACTAACCGAAACGATGCTTGCACTTGCCATATTTTTACAGCCATTTGCATCGGTGCCGGTTACTGTATAAGTTCCTGCGGCAGCCGTTATCGAAGTTGTTTGAGCTCCTGTACTCCAGGTATAGGTGTTTGCCCCTGATGCGCTTAAAGTTCCTGTAGCAACGTTTGCACAAATGGAATCGTTGTTTAATATTATGGTTGGATTAGAATTAACAGTTACCGTAGCAACTACACTTGCTGTACATGCTCCGTTTGCTCCTATTAAAGTATATGTTGTATTTGTTGTAGGGCTAACGCTAATAGTATTAGTTGTTATATTGCCTGGCATCCAAGTATAATTTGTTGCCGTAGCCCCGGTTAAAGTGGTACTATTTCCTGAACATATAGTTTTTGTTCCTGAAATACTTAAAACAGGGGTTGCTCCACTAGAAGTTACAGTTGCTACTACCGTAGTGTATGTAGGAGTAACACACCCTGGTATACCAACTGTACAAGTGTAGTTTCCTGTTGTTAAACCTGTAATAGTACTTGTTGTTTGTCCTCCCGGTGTCCAACTAAAAGTGGATGAAGCTGGGTAGCCAATTACAAGCTCACTAATTTTTATGTAATCATCTTTTTGTTGCAAACGGGCACCTATGCCTTCTAACTGACCGCTCATACTTTGGTCAAACATCTTTTTTTCTTTTGGCGGAAAAAATTCGGTATGTGGGTCATACATAGCTGTAATAGTGTTTACATATTCAGCATATCTATCTTTTTTGTTTTGTTTTTTTAAGTGTTTAAAGAAATCGTTATATGTTTTTAAAACTTTAGCACGCGCTTCAACTTCTAAAGTATCAAATGGTTTAACAACTGCATCGGTATCCTTTTTAGCTTTTACTTCTTTTATTTTTTCTTGCGCAAGCATTAATTCATTAAGTCTGGCCAGGGTTTGGTATTGTAGCAATTGCCTCCATCTGTTTTTTAATTCAGCTTCATTTTTTGCAAAACTTGCTTTTTCTCCATCCGTTTCGTATTCTTCATTAATCTTATAGTCAAAAGGTTTAGCAAGAATTTCTTTATACCATGCTTCTTTCTCTAATATTCTTCTGCTTTTTAATTCATTTGATAAATTAAACAATTCAAATGTTTCATTATTAATTTGATCATCAACTTTGGTTTTATACTTAGCCATGTTATCTACATCGGCTTGCATCAACCATATTTTTCCATTATCAAGGCGTTTCATGTACAAATCAAAAAACTTAACCGAAAAATTATCGTCAATTTTTTGAGGGCTGTAGTGTGCATTATCCAAGCCACTCTTCACAATATCAAGTATTAATTGGTTTTTATCAAACACTAATTTGATAACCGAAAAAGATAGTAAGGCTAAACTTACTGTTACTGCCAGAGGTTTTAAAATTTTTTTGCGCATAATAACGAATTGTCTATAAAGTTAACGAAAACTTAGCTGGGTTATTACAAAATTGGTAAGAAAGAAAATTAAATAAAGTTAAACGGTTTTAAACCAGTATTAGAAAAATAACATTATTAGAATTTAGCTTTGGTAGTGTGTCTGCGTTTTTTGCTTTTTAAAACGTAACCAACTTTTATATTTAAAGTAAAGTACGAGTCTTTATCTCTTTTATCGCCACGTTCTTGACCTGTCATTGTCTGACCAGGTATCTTTCCTAAATTAGGATCAGCTAAAGCAACTGCCGTCGGACCTTTATACTTTAACAATAAATCAGGGTTATAGTAAGTTG
>JABDCR010000078.1 GCA_013288015.1 Bacteroidota bacterium
GAATATGGGCGTAACGTACAAAGCATGGTTGACCATTGCTGCACTATTGAAGCCCGCGACGAGCGCAATCGCTGTGCCCGCGCTATTATACAGGTTATGGGGCAGTTAAACCCGCATTTACGCGATATACCTGATTTTACGCATAAACTTTGGGATCATTTATTTGTGATTTCTAAATTCACACTGGACGTTGATAGCCCATATCCAAAGCCATCGGCAGAAACTTTTGTTACCAAACCAAAAAATGTTGCTTATCCGAAAGGAAAAATAAAATACCGCCATTACGGAAAAATTATTGAAGACATTATTGAGAAAGCAAAAGATTTTAAAGAGGGTGAAGAAAAAGAAGTGTTGAAGCGCACCGTGGCTACACAATTAAAAAAATCATATTTGAATTGGAATAAGGATACTGTGTTGGACGAAGTTATTTTTAAGCATTTGGCAGAGCTTTCGGGCGGGGCGCTTAAAATGGATGAGAATGAAAAGCTATTAGACTCAAGCGACTTAATTAAACGCGGACCGCTTAATATTAGCAACAACCCAAGCAATAAAAAACATCACAAAAAACACCATAAGAATTTTAAACGCAAATAATTTTATATGATTTTTGAAGTAAACGGAGGCAAACATTTAAAAGGTGAAATCATACCACAAGGCGCTAAAAATGAGGCTTTGCAAGTTATTTGCGCAGTACTGCTTACTCCGGAAAAAGTTACTATTGGCAATATACCCGAAATAGTTGATATACTTAAACTGATTGATTTACTGAAAGATTTAGGTGTTAAGGTTGAGAAAACCGGACATGAAGAATATACTTTTCAGGCTGATGATGTGAATGTAGATTTCATAGTATCACCTGAGTTTAAAAAGAAAGGCGGAAACCTACGTGGCTCTGTAATGCTTGTTGGGCCTATGCTTGCACGCTTTGGCAAGGCTTATATGCCTAAACCGGGTGGTGATAAAATTGGACGCAGAAGGGTTGACACACACTTTTTAGGTTTTGAAAAACTGAACGCGAAATTTATTTACGATGATGTAAATGAAATTTTTAAAGTAGAAGGTAAAAACTTAAAAGGCAGCTATATGCTGCTTGATGAAGCATCGGTTACGGGCACTGCCAACATTGTGATGGCAGCCGTTTTAGCTGAGGGAACTACTACCATTTATAACGCCGCTTGCGAACCTTATTTGCAACAGCTTTGTGCTATGCTTAACCGCATGGGTGCAAAAATTACAGGCGTGGGTTCTAACTTACTTACTATTGAAGGGGTAAAAAAACTAAGCGGCACTAAACATCGTTTGTTACCAGATATGATTGAAATAGGCTCGTTTATTGGGCTTGCGGCAGTTACACAATCAGACATTACAATAAAAAATGTAGCGTATGATAAACTGGGCATTATACCTGAAATATTTACGCGCTTAGGAATTAAGTTAGAACTTAAAGGCGATGATTTACATGTGCCTGCACAAGAGCATTATGAGATAGATACTTTTATTGACGGCTCGATACTTACCGTTGCAGATGCGCCATGGCCAGGCTTTACGCCTGATTTGATAAGCATAGTTTTAGTTACTGCTATACAAGCGCGTGGTAATGTGCTAATACATCAAAAAATGTTTGAGAGTCGTTTATTCTTCGTTGATAAACTAATTGATATGGGCGCGCAAATTATTTTGAGCGACCCGCACCGTGCTGTTGTTATGGGGCTTGACCGTAGAACGCAACTGAAGGCTATACAAATGGCATCGCCTGATATACGTGCGGGTGTGGCTTTATTAATTGCTGCTTTAAGTGCAAAGGGCAAGAGTACTATTTTTAATATTAACCAAATTGACAGAGGTTACCAGCATATTGATACTCGTTTGAATGCTATTGGTGCTGAGATTATCAGAAAGTAATTTTACTTATTGGTGATAACACCAATTAAGGCGAAGTGATATTTATTTTGTTTCGTAGTTATTATTAAAGCATCTACTAACCCAATAGAATCATTAAACAAAAATACATTTTTTGAGTTTCCTATTTTAGATGTGGTACTAGAGTTTATTATTTTGCAAGAAACTAATTTATTATTGCAGTTATATATTGTATCTCCGGTATAAACGTATTGTGAATAAAATATAGTGTTCTTATATTCTCCCCAATCAGACGACGTGCTAATAGTACTATGCCATTTTTTATTTTTGGGGTAATTTCTTCGAAACTCAAAAAAAGGGGCCGTTTCCATATCAGGAAAAAGTGATCTTGGCGGGTGCATCCAAAAGAGTTTCTTCGTCTCTTCAAGGCCGGTTAATTCCCACCATATTAAAGAATCGTTTTTATAATACTTGTATTTAATTTTTGTTTGGCCAAAAAAATCTCCTGGAATTACTTTTAGTTTTAATAATAAAGAATCTGATTGGGCTACATTGGTTGTTAAAACATAAATAAACTCTCGATTTGTTTTATAGATGGTATTTTTACTACTATATTTTGATGGTAAATCTAACCTATCTTCAGTATCTTTTGTAGTAAGGGAATCTCCTCGTAAAGACGGGTAAAGAAAGTATATAACTTTTGTACAGTTTGAAAAAGAGAAAAGGCATAAAAAAACGATTAGTACGAAAGAGCTTTTTATCGTGTATTTAACCATGTTATTTGATAGAAAAGTCCATCTACACAAAGATATATATTTAGTAAGACAAATTATTATGTAGGTAAGCCACTAGAACGCTAAAAAAAATAAATTTGCAAAATAAGACCGAACGGTTTATATTTGCATTATGCTAACCAAATCGGACAGAACTAAGTTATTTATTATAGAAAAATCGGCGCCTATTTTTAATACAAAAGGGTACTCGGCTACTACTATGACCGATATACTGAATGCAACCGGTATGGCTAAAGGTGGCATTTATGGTAATTTTAAAAACAAAGATGAAATTGCACTTGAGGCTTTTGAGTACTCGTTTAATAAAATGCGCGAAGCTTTACGTTTTGTGTTGAAACAACAAAGTACATCGGCGGGTAAGCTACTAGCAATATTAGATTTTTATCATGATTATTCTATAAAGCCTGTTATTACAGGTGGTTGCCCCTTACTCAACACAGCCATAGATGTGGATGACACTTTACCTTTTTTAAAAGAAGCCGCCGCTAAAGGCTTAAAAGAAATGCTGGGTGCCCTAAAAAATATTATAGAACAAGGCATAAAACATGGTGAGTTTAGCAAAAAGCTGGATGCAGGAAATGAGGCTGAATTATTTTTTGCTACCATAGAAGGCGGTATAATGATGAGTAAACTAAATGATAACCCGGCCATTTTAAACAGGTTGCTTGAAAATTTGAAACAGCAAATTAAAACGCGCTATAAGAAATAGATTTTTTTTGAAACGAACAAGACCGATTGGTCTCTTAAAATAAAACAAACATGGAAAAACAAAAACTGAAACAACAATTAGTAGAAAAGCACAACACATTTGCGGATTATGTGCTGAGTTTAAACGAAACTCATTTTAATTTTGCCTTGCCTGAAAAATGGAATGCAGGACAGCATTTGCAACACATTTTAATAAGTGTGGCAAGGTTGGGTAAGGCCATTGATAACCCTAAGTATGTTATATCAATTGAAGAGGCGGGACTAAAAAGAGAAGGGATGAGTTACTATGCTTTGATTGCTTTGTATTTAGAATTTATAAAGAAAGGAGCCAAAGCAAGTGCGCCATTTGTACCTGAGTTGGTAACAATAGAGCAACGAACGCAATTGTTAAAAGATGTGCAGACAGCTGTTGCTGAGTTATGTTTAAAATTAGATGGGTATAGCGAACAGCAATTGGATGAGCTTACGATACCACATCCATTATTGGGAAGGATAACTTTACGCGAGATGATTTATTTTACGATAAAACATGCAGAGCATCATTACGAATTAACTAAGCAATACTTACCATAAATTATTTTTTCCTATCGTACTGGCAACAAGGAGCTAAATCGGCATAGGCTTTATCGCTGCCTTTGTAACCGGAGTTATCGTAACCTGCTTCGGCAATTGCTTTTTGAATGGCATCTACGGTTGTTTCGCGGCTATCGTAGGTTACAGTGCAAACTTTGGTGCCCGTATCCCAAGAACAAAAGGTAAGTCCTTTAATGCGCGCGGCGGTTACAATGTTATCTTGACAGGTTTCGCAATTGCCCCACACTTTAAAACTTGCTTGCATTACATTGCCATGCACAGGATGGGTTTCTATAATGCCGTTATCTTTTTTTTTAGTGGTTTGTTCTTTGTTTTCAGAACAAGCAAATAAAGTAGCTGCGAATAAAACGAGGATGGAAAATTTTTTCATGATGATTATTGTTGTTTACTTAATACAAAGGTGCAATAAAATTTGACCGAATTGAAATACGTCTTCGAAAGAATTGTACAAAGGCACGGGTGCCATACGGATAACATCAGGCTCGCGCCAATCGGCAATAACGCCGTGTTGGGTTAGTTGGGTAAATAACTCCTTACCCCTACCATGCGGTACTACGGATAATTGACAACTACGCTCGGCAGGTGTAATGACTTCGAAATATTTGTCGGTAGTTTTTGTAAGGTCGTTTACATGATTTACAATAAACTCTAAATAGCCAGTTAGGTTTTTGCTTTTTGCAACCAATCTATCCATGCCAGCTTCGTCAAAAATATCTAAAGATGCTTTGTAAGCCGCCATTGATAGCACAGGAGCATTGCTTAATTGCCAACGCTCGGCAGTAGGAATTGGAATAAACTCGGATGCCATTTTAAAACGGGTTTCTTTATCGTGTCCCCAC
>JABDCR010000079.1 GCA_013288015.1 Bacteroidota bacterium
AATTGAATAGGGAAAATTTACCGACACCCTCTTATCTTTTAACATTAAATAGTTTGGACTGGGAAAACATAATAGAAAAAAATTAAATCACTAAACAATACATATATGCTTGACTTAAACAATAAATCAGTTTTAATTACCGGAGGCACAGGCTCTTTAGGAAAACAATTAACAAAAACTATTTTAGAGAAATGGCCTAATGTAAAAAGATTGGTGATTTTATCAAGGGACGAACAAAAGCAATTTCAAATGAATCAGGAATTTCCTGATACTAAATATCCTGCTATTCGTTATTTTATTGGTGATATAAGAGATTATGAACGATTAAAAACAGCGTTTAAAGGAATTGAATATGTAATTCATGCGGCTGCAATGAAGCATGTTCCGATTGCAGAATATAATCCAATGGAGTGTGTAAAAACCAACGTGCTCGGAGCTGAAAATATTATTAATGCTTGTTTAGAAGTTGGAGTGCAAAACGTTGTAGCACTTAGTACCGATAAAGCGGCTGCCCCAATAAATTTATATGGGGCTACTAAACTTTGTTCGGATAAATTATTTGTGGCGGCAAATAATATTAAGGGTTGGAATAATATTCGTTTTTCGGTTGTGAGATATGGTAATGTTATGGGTTCAAACGGATCTGTAATTCCATTTTTTTTAAGTAAAAAAAAATCCGGTGTGCTTCCAATTACAGACCCGACAATGACAAGATTTAATATTTCCTTGCAAGAAGGTGCCGATATGGTCTTACATGCAATGGAAACTGCCTGGGGGGGAGAAATATTTGTCCCAAAGATTCCCTCTTACAAAATTACAGATGTAGCAACAGCTGTTGGTGCAGAATGTGAGCAAAAAATAATTGGAATTCGTCCTGGCGAAAAAATCCATGAAGAGATGATTACCAGTTCTGACTCTTTTACTACTTACGATCTTGGTAAATATTATGCAATTCTTCCACAGGTTACCAATTGGAATCTGGAGGAATATATTAAACATTTTAATGCTAAACCAGTTCCAATAGGTTTTCATTATACTTCAGGAAAAAATACAGAATGGGTAGGAGTTGAAGAATTAAGGAAGTTAATTGTTGAGCATATAGATTCGACATTTAAAGCGTAATTAAATACTAACATATGAAAATCAAATATTGCAGTAAATGTTTATTCCCGGAAACAAAACCGGATCTTTTTTTTAATGAGGCAGGAGTTTGTTCTGCATGTCAAGCATCCGACCAAAAAAATAAAAATATTGATTGGGGACAACGTAAGCGCGATTTCGAATCAATTATTAATCATTTTAAGAAGAAAGATAGTGAAAAAGGCTATGATTGTTTAATTCCCGTAAGTGGTGGAAAAGATAGTACGTATCAGGTATACTTTATGAAAGAGGTGTATGGATTAAATCCGTTATGTGTTTGTTTTGAAACAACAAATCTTTCCGAATTGGGTCAACGTAATATCGATAATATTTCTAAGATGGGGGTTGATGTAATTTATTTCAAAAAAAATTACAATGCTTACCGGAGTATGGTTGTAGAAGGATTTAAAAGAGTAGGAGATGAAATGTGGCCAAACCATTTAGGTATATTTACTGTTCCAATTCATTTTGCAGTTAAATTTAATATCCCGTTAATTATTTGGGGAGAAAACCCACAACAAGAATATGGAGGCCCCGTTGAATCAATCCAAAACAAACATTTGAATAGAAGATGGTTAGAAGAATTTGGTGGATTACTAGGTAACAGAATTCAGGATATGGTAGGAGTTGATGGTCTTACTGAAAAGAACCTCACTCCTTATTTTTACCCGAGTGATGAAGATATAGAAAAAGTTGGAGTAACTGGTATTTTTTTAGGTCATTATTTCTTTTGGGATGCTAGAAAACAATTGGAGATTGTAAAAAAACATGGTTTTTCAGTTAAAGAGGATGGACCAGTAGAGGGTACATATACAAATTATGAAAACCTAGATGAAAAAATGCATGGCCTTCATGATTATTTAAAATATGTAAAATATGGATTTGGAAGAGCAACCGATCATGCCTGTATTGATATTAGGAATAATAGATTAACCAGAGAAGAGGGTTTAAAGCTTGTTAAACAATACGATGGAAAATATCCTCACTTTGGAATAAATGAATTTGTGCAATATTCAGGTATGACTAAAAAAGAAGTAGATGCTATAATAGATTCATTTACAAATCCTATGTTATTTGAACAAAACGAAAATAGTGTTTTTGCTAGAGACGTGGAAGGCAATTTGATTCGTAAATTTCCTGTTGAGTAATGGTAGCAATAATTGATTACAACATGGGAAATGTAGCCTCTGTACAAAAGGCGCTAAACTTTCTAAATATACCAAGTGTTGTAACTAATAATCATAAAGCAATTTCCGATTCCGATTTTATATTATTGCCGGGTGTGGGATCTTTTAGGCAAGGCATGGAAAATCTAAAGCGTAAGGAGTTAGATAAATTGCTTACTGATTTAGTAATGGGAGAGAAGAAGAGTTTTTTAGGAATTTGTTTAGGAATGCAATTGATTGCCAAAAAAGGAACAGAACCCGAAGACTGTGTGGGATTAGATTGGGTTGAGGGCACTATTGTGAAGATAGAAGAACAGAATTTACGTGTGCCACACATGGGGTGGAATAATATCGATATCAAAAAGCAAAGATATTTTGATAATTTGCAGGGCAAGGATTTTTATTTTATTCATAGCTATCATTTTATACCTGATAATAAGGATGTAATAGCTGCTACTGTAGAATATGGCAGAGAACTGGTTGCAGCAGTTCAGAAAGAAAATATTTTTGCAACTCAATTCCATCCGGAAAAAAGTCAGGTAGCTGGTTTATCGCTTCTTAAAAATTATTTTGATTATGTTAAAGCTTAGGATTATTCCTATACTAACCTTTAATGGATTTGGACTTGTAAAAACAAAAAAATTTGCGAACCCACGTATGGTGGGTAATCCGGTACAGGCAGCAAGAGTATATAATAGCAGAGGTGTAGACGAATTGGTGTTTTTAGATATAACAGCCACCGAACAAAACAGAAAAATTAATCTCAAACTGGTATCAGATGTTATTAAAGAATGTTATATGCCTGTTGCAATTGGTGGAAACATTACTTCTATTGAGGATATAAATGCTTTGTTAAAAATAGGAGCAGATAAAGTTGTTATTAAAACTAAAGCTTTAACCGATACGGATTTTATAAAACAAGCGGTGAGTTTTTTTGGTAGTCAATGTATAACTATTGCAGTTGATGCGTATAAGTCGGGTAATGAATATAAGATATTTAATAAAATAGGGTTAGAAATTGGCTTAGATGAATTTATTGAAAAAATGGAATTATGCAAAGTGGGTGAATTTGTTTTGGCTAGTGTAGATAATGATGGGATGATGGACGGTTTTGATGATGAATTGGTTAGGCACGTTGTTTCAAAAGTTAATGTACCAGTTATTGCTGTAGGGGGAGGTGGTAATCTTATACATTACAATGAGTTATTTGCCAAGACAGAGATTGAAGCAGTAGGGTCAGCAAGTATTTTTTATTTTACACAGTATACTCCTTTAGATATAAAAGAAGAACTAAGAAAAATTAATAAACCGGTAAGATTATAAATATGCAGGTATATAATATTATAGAAGTTGCTAATGTTCATGCAGGTAGCCTAGAATACATGAATAAACTTATTGACGATTTTAGAGCAATCAAAAACGTTAAGGGGATCAAATTTCAACCGTTTAAATATGACAAAATAGCCCACGCTGATTTTGCATGGTATGGTGTTTATCAGGAATTGTACTTTTCAATTGATAAATGGAAATCTATTATTGATAGTGCCTCCAAAGATTTTGAGGTTTGGATTGATACATTTGATGAATATTCTCTTGAAGTTATTGAAAGTAATCTCAGTAAAATATCGGGGTTAAAATTTCAGGCATCAATCCTATTCAATAAAAAATTAATTCACGAATTTGCGAGAGTTGATTTAAGCGAAAAAACAGTGATGCTTAATATTTCAGGAATTGAATTAGAACAAATTGAAGATATAATTATTGAATTTAAAAAACACCTGAATCCTAAAAAAATAGTCTTACAAGTTGGTTTTCAGGGTTATCCAACCGAATTACAAGATAATGGGTTGAATAAACTAGATATACTGAAAAACAAGTTTTCTTATGAGTTAAGTTTCGCTGATCATATAGATGCGGATAGTGAAGATTCAATTGTGTTGCCAGTAATAGCAATTATGCATGGCGCAACTTATATTGAAAAACATATTTGTCTTGCCGGTGAGAAACCTAAATATGATCATTACTCTAGTTTAACCAGGGAAAAATATACTAGATATCTGGAAATGTCGGAACGTTATTCAAACATTAATACGGGGGTTTACATTAATGAAAAAGAAAAAAAGTATTTGAGTGGAACCATTCAAATTCCTACTCTTACAAAAGACCTTAACGCGGGGCAATTAATTAATCTTACTCAGGATGTTGAATATAAGCGAACTGCACGTTTGGGACTTCGGACAAATGAAATGCTTGATATGCAAAAAGGATATCATATTTTAGCTCAGCATAAACAGAAAGGAGATACCCTGCAAGCTGAAAATTACAAGAAGGCAACCATTGCCGTTATTATAGCATGTAGACTTAAATCTTCACGCCTTCCGAGAAAGGCAGTTGCAAAAATTGGCTATTTAAGTTCGGTTGAA
>JABDCR010000080.1 GCA_013288015.1 Bacteroidota bacterium
CCCGCTTATGTTACAATACTTAAATGAAGTTTACGCTATAAATAAAAAAGCCAATAAGATAGAGTATGAGCTTGCCCGCGCTAATTTTTTTAATTACAAGTTTGATGAGGCTGCCGATTTTTTGAAACTGCATAGCGCTAAAGTAAAAAAGGGTGATAAAGAGGGGCAGAAAGAAGTAAACCAATTAAGCAATTATATTAAAAACGCGAAAGATTTAGCCGCTAAACCTTTAGATGTTAAAATAACCAACATGGGTAATGTGGTTAACACCGGGGCATCGGAGTGTTCGCCGTATATAGACATGGGCGATAGTTTGCTTATTTATACATACAGAGGCGAGCTAAGTACTGGAGGTTTGCAAAATGCGTATAACGAACCAGATAAAAATGGAATTTATTGCGAAGACGTTTTTATGTCGAATAAAATAAATGGCGTTTGGACAACCCCAAAAGGCATTGCTAATGTTAACAGTGATTATAATGATGAAGCATTATCAATATCATATGATGGGAAGATGCTTTTTATATCGAGAGATAGTCAGGAGGATGATGGTGATATTTATATGAGTGTATGGGGTGATAATGCATGGGGACCCCCTGCTAAATTAAGCGGTGATGTAAACACATCTAGTTGGGAGGATAATTGTTTTTTATCTCCGGATGGAAAAGTGCTTTTCTTTTCGAGTTCGCGCAATGGAGGTTATGGCGGAAAAGATTTATACAAGAGTAATTTGCAAGCCGATGGCAGTTGGGGTTTGGCACAAAACTTAGGTGATAAAATAAATACGACCGAAGATGAAGACGATCCGTTTTTCCATTTAGATGGGAAGCTGTTACTGTTTAGCTCGAAAGGACATAACAGCATGGGAGGCTATGATGTTTTTAAAACCTATTTGAAACCGGATTCGACCTGGACTGAGTCCGAAAATATAGGTTTTCCGATAAACACTACAGATGATGATATACATTATTATTTATCTCCGGGAGGTGATAAAGGATACTACTCGATATCGAAAGCCGATGGATTTGGCGATAATGATTTATATACGGTTGAACCCGGCATTACAGGTGTAATGCCTGCTATGGTGGTTGTAAAAGGTGCGGTATCGGTAAATGGCCAGCCAACTGAAATAATGGTTGAAGCAGCAGGCAGTAGTTTGATTAAAAAATGTAAATCGAATGCGGCGAGTGGTTTTTACCAACTGGTGTTGCCACTAGGGCAAGATTATAAATTAACCTGGCGCTTAAATGATACGATGGTGCAAACCGAAACGGTTGAAGCTGCTAATACTACGGAATATGTTTTAAAAATAAAAGATGTAAACTTTAAAACTATACGCGATAGCATTGCTGCGGCTGGCGATACAGGCGGCGGACTTACCGGTAATGAAGTAGTAGAGGGCTTGGTTTACAGAATACAAGTAGCTGCTCATCACAAAAACAGAAACACTGAGTATAAAAAAATAAAAGAGTTTGGGAAAATTGAGAAAATTGTGATTGATGATATGCCACGCTTTATACTGAATAAAGAATATACCACACTTAATAAGATGAACGAAGACCTGGAACAGATACGAAAACTAGCTGTGCCTGATGCGTTTGTGGTTGGTTTTTATAAGGGTAAGCGATATTACTTATATGAGCTGATGAAAGAAGGCATTATTAAAGATGATAAAAAGTGGAGATAGAAAATGAAGACCGATAAGAAATTATCGGTTTTTTTATTTTAGACTTTAACTGATATATTTTCGGTAGGTGGGTTCGGAGTGTTTTTGAAAACCGTTTTGTACGTAAACTTGTTCGCCGGCTTTGGTGGCATGTAACTCAAAAAGTGTGATGCCCTTTTGTTTGGCATCGTTAATTAATTCGTTTAAAATTTGCGCGCAAATGCCTTTGCGACGAAAAGTTGGAATGGTGTACATGTTCATTAAATAACCTACCACGCCCGTTGGATTTTTAAAGTTGCCGGGTTGTGTGCGAATGATAAGTTCGCCAACACCTACTAATTGATTTTGGCATTTAGCTAAATACGCAAAACAGGTTTGATTGATGGCTGAGGTAAAATATTTTTTGAGTTGAATTTTTAATTCATCAATTTTTTTTTGTGATTGCGCGCCCATTAATTTAATAGAGAATGCGATGCGCATGTCTACCAATGTTTCTACATCGGCTTGGGTGGCTTTGTGATAGGTGATGGTTTGCATGTTTAATTTTTTAAAGTAAACCTGTGCCAAGACAAATAGCTAATAAAACTATCATGATGGTAGCGGTGTACTGTACAAATGTTAGCGTTATTTTTTTGAGAAGTTTGCTGCCTATGTAAGCACCTGCAAAAGCAGAGACAATGGCTGAGATGAGCAGAGGCAAATTATCTTGTATATTAATAGATGACAAGCGGGTGAAGTAAACCGAGAGTCGGGTTAAATCAACAGCGCAGGCGATGAGAATGCCTGTGGCAATAAAACCCTCTTTAGTTAAACCACACCTAAGTAAAAACATGCTGCGCAATGCGCCTTGATTGCCGGATAAACCACCGAAGAAACCACTGATTAAACCACCGGGATATAATTTGTTTTGACTGAACTGAATGTTTTTTAAAAATGGTACAGTATCAAAAAGAGCGAAGATTATCATTAACATAGAGATGATTAATTTGATGGGTGTGATGGAAAAAGTTTTACCGTTAATTTGGTAACTGTGTAACACCATGTTGTTTGATAGTTGCAATAATAGTTGAGCACCAATAAACGCACCTATAACCGCCATAACACCAAACTTAATGCCTACTTGCCAGTTTATTTGTTTGCCTACTAAGGTTATTTTAAAAAAGTTGTTTAGTAAATGCACAATGCCTGTTAAGGCTATGGCAACATCTACAGGAAAGAAAATTACTAATACAGGTGTGAGAATGGTGCCTAAACCAAAACCCGAAAAAAATGTTAACAGAGATGCTACTAAGGCTACGAGTGAGATAATTGCTATTTCCATTGTTTATATTTTTGGAATGGACTCATAGATTTTGCATATAGGCTTTCCACTCAAGTAATAAATCTGTTTCGGTTATTTTTAAGACTGACAATAAATCGGATTTTTTTGTAAGTGGCAAAAGCTGCTTTAGTTTGGCGCGACCATATTTTTTATCGATAAACATAACTACCGACCCCGAAAGACCGTACTTTAAATTGCCAGTCCAAAAATTATCTAAGCCATCCGGAATTTTGTTTTGTGAAATTGCATTTTTTATTTCTACTATTCTTGTTAAATCGCACTGACCAGAAGCAAAAGTAGCTAAACCTTCAACAAACCAATCGAGCCCCTCGACCTTACTAAAATCGGGACTGGGATTTAATTGCCCGTGATATACATGCACTAACTCGTGTGTGATTAGTTGTTGTGTTTTTTTAGTTTGAGAATAGATGTGCTCGCAGGCTTCTTTATCCCATGTTATAGGAGAGATGATATCTAATTTGGTAGCAATGCCGCTTGCAACCATCCAACATTCGGATTTAAAATCGGGCATGCCCCAATCTTTACGCCAAGTGCTATCTAACGAATGACGGTTGGGATGAATAATTACATCGAATGATTTGTTATAAGTAGCGCCAAAAAAATTGTTTACAAAAACAATGCCATTATCCATTAAATTTTTAACGTCGGTAGAAGTGTAAAGTAAATTATAGTTTTTATTTTTTTGGGTAAGCCAAGTGTTATCTACTATTTTAAAGCCGCTAATCACTAACGAAAAAACTATTGTAAGAATAAGTGCCAATTTTGTTTTCATGTTTTTTACTGATTTTGTATTGGAACACCTGATGTTGCAATTACCTGCCATTTGTTATTAGTGTGTTTCCAAACACGGAGATAACGAAATTGTGCATTTACGATTTTATCAAAATATTTACCCTCCATGTTTAAGTTTATAGAAACAATGGCAGTATCATCAATTATATTTATTAGTTGATTGGCTGCATGGATGTTTGTAAAAGCAGAGTTACCCGAGTGATAATTATCTAGCACGTTTGTTTTAGTTACACTTAATCCGTTAGGTAGAATAAAAATTGCATTGGGGTGAATTAATTCATCAAGGGTTACCAGATTTTTATTTGCAAATGCATCGAGTAATTTTTTTTCGAGTTCGATGATTTGGTTTTTGGTTTCGGTCAATTCCATTAGGCGTATTTTTAACTGCTCGCTTTATTTAACAGGTCAATTGTTTCTGAACTTAATTTTAAGTCGACTGATTTAATTAACTCTTGTAGTTGCACTAAATTTGAAGCACTTGCAATTGGTGCGGTTACCGCTGGGCGTGCAAGTAACCATGCCATAGCAATGGAGCCTGTTGTGGTTTTGTATTGGGCGGCTACTTCATCTAAAGTTTTTAAAATGCGTAAGCCTTTTTCATTTAAGTAAGTTGAAGCTACACG
>JABDCR010000081.1 GCA_013288015.1 Bacteroidota bacterium
ATACGAAACGCCCAATCCCAATCGCTTTGCGGCTATACAAGATAACTTAATAAAATACACAGCCCTTATTTTATCTATCGTATTTGTTTCTTTTTTGTTTGTTAACGGTTACAGGCGGAGATTAAAACGCGAAGAAGAAAAATTTAAGCTAAACTCTAAACTCTACGAAATGGAAATTAAGCTTATCAAAAGTCAAATGAATCCGCATTTTATATTCAACTCCTTAAACTCCATTCAACAACTATTTACTTTAGATGAAAAAGAAAAAGCGCAATATTATTTATCTAATTTTTCGCGCCTGATGCGTAAATTATTAGAAAACACTACAAAAGATAATCTTAGCCTCGATGATGAAATTGATATTTTACATCGTTATCTCGAAATTGAGTCCTTACGCTTTAACCACGTTTTTAAATACGATATCAAAACCCTTCCTATATTTTTGTTGTAATTTGCCGTTAACGTAAAAAGAGCAATAATCATTATCGTACGTAACGACTAAGTGATACCATTCGTTAAACAAGGCTTTATCGTTAGAGCAAATAAATACTTCTTTAGTTGAATCTTTTGAAGAACAAGTTACATAACGCCCATTATTGCATTCATACATTATACAATAAGCAATAATAAAATCATCGCCAGGACCATTTTTAGTTTCGATAATAGGATTACTATCAAATCCTTTTCCGGCATAAACTCTTCTATCTAATTTTGCCCATAGCGATATAGTACCCTTTTTAGGTTTTAATAAAGGCGAAATACCCAGGTTTAAATAACTCTCGGCATGGCCATGTAAAAATAAAGCAGATTCTTTATTGCCAAACCTATCGTCGGTTAATGAAACGCCGACGGGTTTAATGGCAACTTTATTATCGGCTTCTGTTATTTGATGTTGGTTAAAATTAAAACTTAAAACATAATTGGTATCGATTTGAGAAATGGCACAAAATACCTGTGCAAAACACAGAATAAGTATAATAGTTTTAATTTTCATAGTAGCACCTAAGTGTTTTCAAAGCTACTAATTGTTGAATTAATAATTAGGTTATGAAAATATTGAGTTATGAATGATGTGTGTTAAATAAATTAGTTGTTGTTTACTTTACAATGACCAATTTTTTAGTTAGTGTGCCTTGCGTGTTTGTAATGTTTAAACTATATACGCCTGCATTAAAAGTACTTGCATCGATATTTGTTGTATTGTATATGGTTTGCGATAAAATGAGTTTGCCATTTATATCGAAAACGGAAAGGGTTTGTTTATCGTTGTTTGAGACCTCAACCGTAAAATTATTTTGTGCGGGGTTAGGGTAAATATGAAATGTTGAGTTTTGAGGGTTGTAGGTTTGCACATTAATTGTTGAAGGATTTGTTACTTTGCGTATACGACGATTATCTCCATCAGAAATATATAAATTACCGTTGGCATCGATAGCTACTCCGCTTGGGTAATTTAATTCGGCAGCGATGGGAGATCCCCCATCTCCACTATAACTGGCCGTCCCGTTTCCGGCTATAGTAGTTATGATACCCGCTGTATTTACCATACGTATAACATTATTACGATAGTCAGCTATATACATATTGCCTACGGCATCAAAAGCTACACCCCCAATGGGATTATTTAACTTGGCAGCAGTGGCTTGCCCTCCATCGCCACTATAACCACCGTAACTTGTACCTGCCCCAAAGCCATTGCCTGCTACGGTGCTTATAATGCCCGCTGTATTTACTTTGCGTATTACATGATTATACCAGTCGGTTATATACATATTGTCTGAGGCGTCAAATGTTACACCATGAGGTTGACGAAGCCTTGCAGCAGTAGCCTGCCCCCCATCGCCACTATAACCAGACATACTATCTCCAACAACAGTTGTTATAATGCCGCTACTTACATTTACTTTACGGACACTGTTTGAACTGGTTATATATACATTGCCTGCCGCATCGCAGCCTACTCCGTTTGGATAATCTAACTGGGCTGCCGTGGCAGGGCCTCCATCGCCGGTGTAACCGTTTGAATAAAATATGCCGGTTATAGTGGTAATTATTCCTGCTGTATTAATTTTACGTACAGTGAAATCATACTCATCTACTAAATACATATTGCCTATGTGGTCAAAAGCCACTTCGCCCACATGGTACATAGATGAATTTATAGCCAAGCCCCCGTCTCCGGGTTGCGCATTGCCACCTCCGGTTATACTACTTATTATACCTGTCCCATCTACCTTACGTACCCTGCCATAAAAACCATCAGCCCAATAAAAATTACCTGCGGCATCAAATATTACTCTTCCTTCGGGGACATTTATTCCAGCAGCAGTGGCTTGCCCGCCGTCACCAGTCCAGACTGTTGAACCGTTTCCGGCAACGGTAGTAATTATTTGCCCTTTAACTATGCCTGCGAGGACAATCATACAAAATAAAATGTATTGTATTTTTTTTCATTATTTGATTAAAAACGTTACAAATTCGTTTCAGCCCCACGTTAGGGATTGTAACGAAAATCCTTTTGCTGTAATCAGTCAAAAGATTGAAGTGTAAAGCCTGCCGCTGTAATCAGCGGAACGCCTAAGTAATTTACTTAACTATAACCAGCTTTTTAGTTAGTGTGCCCTGTGTGTTTGTAATGTTTAAACTATATATGCCTGCATTAAAATTGCTTGCATCGATATTTGTTGTGCTGTATATGGTTTGCGATAAAATGAGTTTGCCATTTATATCGAAAACGGAAAGGGTTTGTTTATCGTTGTTTGAAACCTCAACCGTAAAATTATTTTGTGCGGGGTTAGGGTAAATATGAAATGTTGAATGTTGTGTGTTGAATGTTGTAATACCGGTTTGTATACACTGACCTATGGTTACAGAATCGACACAATAATTATTGTTAAGGCTTTGCAAATTTGACGGGGTGATGCTTGCTGTTAAAACAACGGTCATGCCAAAGTTTGGTAAATCAGCATAGATATTATAACTACCCGTATCTACTCCGGTAAATTGATAATTACCACTGGCATCGGTTGTTGTGCGTGCAGCACATCCTCCACCAGGGTTTCTACCAAGTTTTACATCAATGCCTTTTAAGGGCGCACCCATAACACTATTAGCACCATTTAATCTATGTCCGAAACTTTGATTAGCAGTAATAGATCCGCTTATTACACCTGCTCCATGTAGTCCAGGTAATTCTACAATGGTGATGTTGTGCCCCGGGTCGACCGAGCTATTGCAACCTGCGTGTGCTACCACGGTGGCAGAATCCCAACGGAAGGCATTTGGTCTTGTACTTAAATAAGTTGGCACTGCGCCATGATATACGCTGGTATCTGCATAGGCTTCTACATAATAATTGCCAGGCGCTATCTGACTAAATAAATAGCTGCCATTTGTGTTATTTATGTTTACGTGCTTTGCTGTAACTAAAAGTCCGGCTGTATCAATGCCCCCGGTTACAGTACGTTGCGGAAATAAATAAACTACTCCTGCCGTAATTGTATGTGTGGTTGAAGTTGTAGTATCATAAATAGTACCGCTTAAATTATCGTATACGTTAACCGGAACATAAATAGTAGATGAGTTTACACAACCATTAGCATCGGTACCGATAACTGTGTATGTAGTTGATACAAGAGGAGAATCGACAGCGATAGATGTTGTTGCACCCATGCTCCAGGTATAAGTTACGGCATTATTTGCTACTAAGGTAACGCCGGAGCCAAGGCAAACTACAGTTGGCGTGGCGTTGGTATAAATAGTTGGCAGCGGATTTACCGTAACTGTTTTTACGGTTGATGCCGAACAAGTACCCGTGGTAGCTGTTACGGTGTAGGATGTTGTAGCTGTTGGGGTTAAAGTTACCGAAGGTGTTGTTAAACTACCTGCATTTGCGCTCCAAGAATAATTGGTGCCATTGGTAGCGGTTAATGTAGTTGATGCGCCAGCACAAAGTGTAGTAACACCACCAATAATGGGTTGCGCATTTAAATACATGGCTACTGAGTTGTTGTTGTATTGAGAAGCTACTAAATCGGGGTTACCATCCAAATTAAAATCGGCGGAGATAAGTT
>JABDCR010000082.1 GCA_013288015.1 Bacteroidota bacterium
AATAAAAAGTTTAACCAGGTTAATTCAAAAAACACCGAGCTTCAAAAATTTATTGATGGCCTTAATGAACAGATTAATGCAAAAGAAACCGACATCATTTTTTTGAAAGATAAGCTTAACGAACTAAAAACTCAGTTAGATGCGCTTAATCTAACTTATTCAAACCAAGTAAAAGAATCAAATGTAAAAGCAGATAACTTTAACACAGCTTATTTTGCTATTGGCACACATAGCGAATTAAAAAAACAAGGTTTAATAGTTAAAAAAGGCAACGTAATTAGTATTGGCAATATGACCGAATTAAATCAGGGTGCAACCGAAAGTATGTTTAGTAAAATTGATATAAACCAAACCACCCAAATTCCTATTGCTGCAAATAGAGTTAAACTTATTACAACACATCCCGCAGGCTCATATAATTTAGAAGATACCAAACTGCAAATTAAAAAACTTGTCATTTTAAATCCTCAAAAGTTTTGGAGTGTATCTAAATATTTAATTATCGAAGTTTCAAACGATAAACCATCACCTCACGGCACCGATGAGGTGTTTTTTTGGCCCGATTAAATTTTAAACTAAACCAACCAAAACCGTGTTATTCAAATCGGTTAGTTTTATAATTATTTTTATATTTTTGGTTGGTGAAAAAATCAATCCCGCTTATTGTACTATTTGCATTTCAAGCAATTAAAATTTATTCTCAAATTGCCTTTTACCCTCCGCAATTTAAAGGCGGTTACGATGCTTTCAGAGATTATGTTTCTATGTACTCAAATTTCCCCGAAGGAAGCAAACCCGGCTCAAGTGTACTTGTGCAGGCCAATATTGCTATTGATAAAACCGGCAAAATTCGTCAGGTTATAACCGGTGGTACTGAGCCTGCTTATAATGCCGAAGTAAAACGCGTACTTAAGCTTATGCCTAATTGGTCTCCTGCTATTTTATATGGTCTCCCCCGCGATACAATGGCTATTTGTTATGTTCGTTTTTCTGATGGCATAAATGTAAACCTGCAAACCGTTGGCGATACACTTCAGGTTATAAGATACAGCATACCCTTATTTAATATAGATGCTAAACAAAATGCCGAATCAAAAACAAAGCAACAACAGCTTCAGCTTGCATTAATAAGTTATAACGAGGGTGTAAAACTATCGCAAGAAAATAAGATAGAAGAAGCTCTTCAAAAATTTACCATAGCCGTAAATAACGGAGGCAATCAGCTCGATTATTTATACAACCGCGCCGCTATGTATTTTAAACTGGGGCAAAAACAAAACGCCTGTAAAGATTGGCTCGAGGGTGCTCGCTTAAACGATGCCGATGCCGCTAAACTTTTCGATCAAAATTGTAAATGCCTGTCTCCAAAAATGAAAAATAATTTGCAGGCATCAGGCTACTTGCGTAAAGTAAAACAGGTTAAATCTTTAGAATTTAATGCATCCCAAGTTGATGGAAAAATAGAAAAAGAAAACCGCACAGGTGAAATAAGCATAACAAAATACAATGAGGATGGAAATATATACGAAGGCCTTACTGTTGATATTAAAGGCCATGTTTTAAATAAGGTTACCTACAACTACGATAACAATGGTTACCGCACCGAAGCCAATTATTATAAAGAAGATACTAAACTTATTAGCAACGTTATTTATAAGTACGATGAAGCAGGCAGGATAATAGAAAAAATAGATTACACACCTGGTAAAGAAGCTCACCTGACTTATCTCACCGATTATAAGTATGACAATAATGGTAACTTAATTGAAGTACGAGCCCCCATGGTGACAGAAAAATTTAAATACGATAGCCTAAATCAGCGTACCGAGTTTCGCAGATTTTTTCAGCACGAATTATCAAGAACATTTTTTTATAAGTACGATGAAAAAGGAAGAGAAGTTGAATCAACCGAAATTGATGAAAAATTGGTTCCCATTCAAACACTTAAGTATAAATACAATACTGATGACCTCATTATAGAAACACTGGTATATAAAGGTAAAGCCAATAAGTTTGATTGTAAACAAACCTATAGTTACGAGTACGATAAAACGGGTAACATCGTAAAAGAAATATCTTTTGAGTATGGCAAGTACACCATGAGCATTAGAGAGATAGAATATTATTAAACCATTACATAATCTCTTCTTAAGATAATAGGACAAAGGGTAAACAAAAACTTATGCCGTACCGCGCAATGCAGCACGCAAAGTTAAAACCTGCAAACCCGCACCTGCAGCAAATAATAAAAAAACAGCACCAAGCACTATTTTTAAATTAGGGTCGGCAGGGCTGCTTGCCCAGGGCGCACCCACAGGCACACGTGTAAGCGTTTCGGTTATGCCCGCCACAAAATGAAATAAATAAGTTACCGTATAAGCCACCACCACTATGTAAGGTGTAAGCCCGCCAAACAGTTTGGTGTTTTTGCCCCCAAGCAAGGCAACAAGCAACAATAATAAAGTAAGTATACTTAAAACATGCGGCGCACCAAAACCGCCATGTTTGTAAATGCCAAAACTGCTAAGACAAGTAAGCGCGGTTGTAACCACATAAATTTTTCCAACCATATTAGTCCATACAATTTTTTTATCGCGCACCAAAGCAATAGCACCTGCCACAAGCGCAACCAAACTTATGGCCGTATGTATAATCCCTAATTCGCTAAGTCCAAGCATAATTTTAATTTTTTTGGTTACAATATATTCTCAAAAATAAATAAATTAAAAATAAAAACACTTACACAATTCACACATGCTTATTTTATAGTACGTGCAAATTAAATGCCTTTAATAAACCGCTGGTTATGAGCAAAAAAAAACTCTCCCCGCACCACAAACTAAAGTACGAAGGAGAGTCTAAACTAAAAAAAACACCTCTGTTTTTTAGTTTATAGCACAAACTCGTGCGCATGCTCATGTTTTTTTTCGGCAATAGCGCGCAAAGTTTTTACAATGTTTTCTTCGCCGGCATGCTCAAGTTCGGGTTTTTCTTTACCAACCACATCACGCACAATAGCGTTTAAACTAAGCAAGCCCCTTAACCTGCCTTCTTTATCAACCACAGGCAAACGATGCACCCTTTTAGTGCGCATTATTTTTAGCGCAGTGCGGGTATCATCTTCGGGTTTACAAACATGAGCATCTTTGCTCATTACTTCGTCAACTTTAAGTTCGTTAACCCCCTTTTTTGTTTTGCCCAATGCTGTGCAAACATCTCGGTTAGTAATAATGCCCACTACTTTTTTGTCCACATCAATTACCGGTAACGAGCCAACGTTAGCTTCCGATAACTCTTTAACAGCGTTTTGCAAACTGTCGTTTTTTGTACAGTATCTGGGCGAACTGTACATAATTTCTTTTACGGTTTTCATGGCTTTAATTTTTTATTTTTTTTACCCCGATTTGTAAAATGGAACCGGGTTTACCATTTTATAATTTCTACTAAAATCCACCTTCGTTTTCTACTATTTTTTAATTATTTGGCTACATTGTAACAACAAAATTAAACAGACTTTTACCCTTTTGTTACACCCTAAAAGCAAGTTGAATGTTTTAGCCTGTGAGTTGCAAAACTAAAATGGTAGAAAAAAAACACATGAAAAACACATGTAAGATTTTTGCATTTTCTGTATTTTTTATACACTTTTCTTATATTATATTTGAGTAAAAATTTGAGTTATGTTAACCCCTCCGCCAAATGCAAAACTTATTGAGTGGCCAACATCTACCATGTGGTTCGATGACGACGGTGTGTTATACTCTATTCCAAAAACCCGTATTTCACAACCACAAGTCATAAATAAAGAAGAAGCACTCAAACAAATAGAAGAATTTAAAAATCTCATAGGTCATAAAAAAACCTGTATGATTTCGTTTTCCGACAGCACCGCCCAGCCTCCAAAAAAAGAAGAGCGAGAGTGGATAGGTAAAGAGTTAGATTCTATCGTAAAAGCCTTAGGCATTATATCCGCATCGCCCTTAAGTAAAATGGCAGCTAATTTATTTTTCGCCTTAAAACCTCCT
>JABDCR010000083.1:0-2694 GCA_013288015.1 Bacteroidota bacterium
CGCAAACAAATACAACAATGGAAAAACCGGCAAACACCATCAAAAAAAAACTTACTATAAATGGTAATAATTTTTCGGATCTAGCCGGTTTTTATACCGAATTAGAAAACACATTTATAAAAAACAACAATATAAAATTTGGCCGAAACCTCTTGGCCCTTAACGATTTATTAGTGGGTGGTTTTGGTGTAACAGCCTATAACGAGCCTTTTACCTTAATTTGGACAAACAGCTTAAAAAGTCAAACCGATTTAGATTTTCCGGCAAGCATAAAATTTGTATCCAATAAAAGCGTATCCCCTCAACCCGAAACTACTACGCCACACAAAACCGAAACACTTTTTAATATACTGGTGGGCATTATACAAAAACACAAACACATTGAGTTAGTGTTAGCATAAAAATATTTGGCAACCGTTTAATAAACAACAGCAAGTTTTAAGTTTCACCAAGCAAAAAACTTCACACCTTTGCAGTATGACTTTGTTTGATGATGAAATAAACCCCACAGTAAACCTTTTGCCATTTAATGGCACGGTAAATTATTACGGCAAAATAGTGGAGGCGCAACAAGCAAACCGGTATTTAGAAAAACTGCTGCACAACATCAACTGGCAAAACGACCAAGCCATTATTTTTGGCAAACAAATAATTACCAAACGCAAAGTAGCCTGGTATGGCAATGTAGATTTTGAGTACACCTACTCAAACACCACCAAGCGCGCCCTGCTTTGGACACCCGAATTACTAGAACTAAAAACCATTGCCGAACAAACCAGCAAGCAAACCTACAACTCATGCCTCCTTAACCTTTACCACAATGGCAGCGAGGGCATGGCTTGGCACAGCGATGGCGAAAAAGATTTAAAGAAAAACGGAGCCATCGCATCTCTAAGTTTTGGTGCCGAGCGTAAGTTTGGTTTTAAACACAAACAAAACAAGCAAACCGTTTTTTTAACCCTGCAACACGGCAGCCTCTTAGTTATGAAAGATGAAACACAAACACATTGGCTGCATCGCCTGCCACCCACCACAAAAATTTCTACTCCGCGCGTTAACTTAACCTTTCGCACCATTGTGCAAAAAATCATTGTGTAGCATTAAATTAGGGCGTTCCGCTGATTACAGCGGCGGGCTTTACGCGCTGCACGGCAGCTTGCTACAATCCCTAACGCGGGGCAGCCTTTACTTCCCCGCATGATTAATCAACTCAAAAAAACTTTTGCGGTATGTGTCCGATATGGGAATTAAAACATCCTTCAACTTAATTCTATCCCGCTCAACCGATTCTATTTTATCAATTGCCACCATGTACGATTTATGTACACGACAAATAACCGTACTCGGAATTTCTTTTTCGAAATCCTTAAAGGTTTGCAGGGTCATTATTTTTTTGGTAGCCGTATGTATGCGTCTGTAATCACGCATGCCTTCAATGTATAATATTTCGTTCAGTAAAATTTTCTCAAGGCGGTATTCGGTTTTTACAAATAAAAAAGTTTTATCAGCTGTGGCATCTGTTTTAGTAAACTTGTTTTGCACTTTATCAACTGCCTGCACAAAACGCTCAAAGGTAAAAGGCTTTAGCAGGTAATCAGTAATGCTTAAATCAAAACCCTTTATGGCATACTCGTTATAAGCTGTTGTAAAAATTACCTGCGCTTTATGGTTGGCACTCTCTAATAATTGTATGCCCGAAAACTCGCCCATGTTTATATCCAAAAAAATTAAATCAATCGCCGTGGTTTTTAAAAACATCAAAGCATCCACTCCGTTATCAAACGTAGCAAGCAGGTTTAGGTAAGGCAACTTTAGCACATAAGCTTTGGTGCGCTCAAGTGCTAAAGGCTCGTCCTCAACTATAATACAATTAATTTTCATACTGGTAAAACAACTAATTTTACGTAGTAAGTTTGGTTTTTATTACTCACATCTAAGGTGTGTTTGTTTGGGTACAACAATTGCAGGCGTTTAGCAATTAACTCGTTTCCTAAACCGCTTTGTTCATCATTATTGCTTGCACCTTCGTTAAATTTATTTTCGCACTCAAATGTAATCATCTCTTTACTTATGTTTATTTTAATGTTAACCGCATTATCCAGCTTTTTATTTTCGGCATGCTTAAAAGCATTTTCAATAAACGGAATAAACAACATGGGCGCAATTAATAAATCGTCTGCATCGCCTTCTACTTTATAATTTACATAATTAGTGTTTGAGGTACGTATTTTTTGCAGGTCAATATATTTTTCAATGTAAGTTAGTTCTTTACTCAATGGAATTTTTTCAGTTTTGGTTTCGTACAGCATAAAGCGCATAATGTCTGACAGTTTATTTAGGTAAGCCGATGCTTGTGCAGCATCTTTCATAATCAACACATCAATATTATTTATAGTGTTAAACAAAAAGTGCGGGTTAATTTGGTTTTTTACCAGGGCAAGCTCCATTTCGTAGTTTTTTTTGTTGAGTTCCTCCATAAGTTTTAGATCCGAATACCAAGTAACAAAACCTTTCAAAACAAACCCCATTACTCCATTAACCAGCGCAATCAAAAAAAGTAAAACTGCAATTCCCGAAACCGATGTTAGGCCCATTTTAGCAAAACCTGGGTTGGGCATAATATATAAAAATAGAAATGCCTCTTCAACTAACACGCCAACAAAAAATACCAATAAGCTATACAGTAATAAAGCA
>JABDCR010000083.1:2704-3950 GCA_013288015.1 Bacteroidota bacterium
AAATTAGAAAACAGTATTGTATAACAAAAATAAAACGCAATTGTACCCGGAATAAAGAAACATGAAAGCCAAACGCGTATCAGTTTCACATTAGTTTCTTTTAAATCTACGTCGTGAGAAACCATTATTATAAACATACCAACTAGATACATGTACATTATCCAATAAGCAATATGCAATAAAACAACAACTGGCTTTTTCATGATTTTTTAAATTTAAGGTTTATATGCAAACAAAACTACTGTGCGTATACGCCTTTTAAAATATTGTTATGCCAAGCAAGGCTGTTTGTCTGCAAACAGGTTGTTTTGTTCTGCAAAACCCGGGCGTTATTTTATTCTTTAATCCCGATGCAAACAAACCAAAAAAACAAAAGCCGCTGTTATTTCTAACAGCGGCCATGCTAAATAATTAAATAAAAATTAAAAACAGCTTATTGTATAGTACAAACGTAAGATGTATTGCTGGTGCCCTTAGCTGTGCAATCAGTTGTAGCCGTTGATTTTGTACCGTTTATGATGTAACTGGTAACAACAACATTGTTTGATGTACAAGTACAAGTGTAATTTTTTTTGCAGCTGGTTGATAAAGCAGCCACCACAATTAATGATAGGATAATTTTTTTCATATAGTTTGTTTTTTTAAAGTTTGAACGAATATATACCAATCCCTCAAAATAAAAAAAATATTTTACTACAGTTTTGTACCGCCCGCCAAGCGCCTTTACTTACCACAATTAAGTTTGCTTAACTCATCCTTAGCATAGGCATAACCCAAACTTACCGATTTTTTTAAATCGGCACAGGCACCACTCAGGTCGTTATTGTTTTTTCGGGTCAAACCCCGGTAATAATAAGCAATATCATTAGCCGGGTTAAGCGTAATAGCTTTTGTCAAATCCTCTAAAGCCATACCAAGTTTACCCATCCAATAATAATTGGCACCACGCCAGCAATATATTTTATCATCTTTATAACCCAATGCAAAAGCAGCATTAAAATCTTTTTCGGCATCGGTGTAACTCGCTAATTCAAACGCGCTCAAAGCGCGGTTATAATAAGCATCCGCATTTGATGCATCAATCGAAATACTGTTTGTGTTATCCTCCAGGGCTTTTTTATAATTGCCCATGTCGTAATACGATAAGCCCCTGTTATAATAAGCATCGGCATACTTGGGGTTGTGGGCAAGCACCGTATCATAATCAGTTATGCTTTCTTTATATTTTTTTAATTCGGCATTGGCC
>JABDCR010000084.1 GCA_013288015.1 Bacteroidota bacterium
TCAACCGGAGTATTATTTCGTTATAACCACGATGCATTGCGTAACAACCATTGGAAAGCAAAAGATTTTGAAACTGAAGTAAAAAAAATAACCGGAGCAAAGTTTGCTCATGCAATGAGTAGTGGTTCAACTGCAGTGGCAACAGCACTAGCTGCCAGCGGAATTGGAACGGGTGATGAAGTTATAGTACCCCCTTTTACTTTTATGGCAACTATTGAAGCCGTATTATTTATTGGTGCCTTGCCTGTGTTTGCTGAGATTGATGAAACACTTTGCTTAAGTGCCGAAGGAATTAAAAAAGCCATTACACCAAAAACCAAAGCTGTTTGCTTGGTACACATGTGTGGCGGAATGGCTGAAATGGATAGCATTATGAAAGTGGTGAACGATCATAAATTAATTTTAGTAGAAGACGCTGGGCAATCGTTTGCATCATCGTACAAAGGAACTTATACAGGTTTATTTGGTAAAGCAGGATGTTACTCATTCGACTTTTTTAAAATTGCAACTGCCGGAGAAGGCGGTGTGCTTGTTACTAACGATGAAAGCACTTATAAAAAAGCAGATGTATATAGCGACCACGGGCACGACCACATTGGTGCTGTGCGTGGCATGGAGCAACATCCTTATTTAGGGTTTAACTATCGCATATCTGAATTACACGCAGCGGTTGGCGTAGCACAAACACGTAGAGTGCCATTGATTAAAGAGAAAAATCGCAAAAACAAAAAGTTTATGCAAGATTTATTATCTAAAACATCCGGCATATCTTTTGCAAAGTTGGCCGACCCGGATGGAGATTCGGCAACTTGTTTAAATTTATTACTACCTGATACGGCAACAGCACAGCGTGTAGTTGATGAAATGAAAGCAACCGGAGTTGTAGGATTTGATTATTGGTTTAAAAACATGTACCACTTTATTAATCAGTGGGATCATATTAAAGAACTGCGTACCGTTTCTAAACTTCCTATTGAAGTGTTAGGTGCGCCACAAGATTATAAAAATCTGCAATTACCAAAAACACAAGAGGTAATTGGGCGTTTAATTTCTTTCGGTATAAAATATAAATGGACTGAAGAAGACATGAAAACACTTGCTTCAAAAATTTCTGAATGTGTTACTAAAGCTATGAAGCCTGTTCATGCATAAAAATTTTAAGAACATTGATAAGGTTACTTATGGCCGCGGCTCATTTGCACAACTTGCTGAAACGGTAGAGCCTGTACGTAAAGAAAACAATCATTATTTTGTTTATGTAGTTGACAATTATTTTAAAGGAAAGCCTTTATCAACCAAATTACAAAACAAACCTGAAGATTTAATTTATTACATTGATGTTGACCCTCATGAGCCAACTACGGAGCAGATAGATACTTTGCGCGATGAAATTTTAGCAAAAAAAGGTTTACCTAGTGGTGTTATTGGCATTGGTGGTGGTAGCATTATGGATATAGCTAAGGCGTTATCGTTGATGTTAACCAACACAGGTTCATCCACTTTATATCAAGGATTAAACCTGATAAAAAAAGCAGGCGTATATCATTTAGGCGTACCAACAATTTCAGGCACCGGTGCTGAAGTATCAATGACAGCTGTACTTACAGGTCCTGAAAAAAAATTAGGTTTAAAATGCGATTGGACGGTTTTTAATCAGGTTATTTTAGACCCCGAATTAATTGCCAGCGTACCAACCGATTGGTGGTTTTACACCGGAATGGATACATACATACATTGTATAGAAAGTGAAACAGGTATACGTAATAATGCTTTTAGTTTAGCTTATGGTGAACAATCGTTAAAGCTGTGTAGAGAAATTTATTTGGGGGATAAGGCGGGTCAAACCCCTGAGAATAATGATAAGTTAATGGTTGCATCTTTAATGGGTGGCTTAAGTTTAACGTATAGCGAAGTTGGCGTTTGTCATGCATTAAGTTATGGTTTATCTAAAATATTGGGCACACGCCACTGTTATGCAAACTGTATAATCTTTCAGCACCTTGGCGATATTTATTTAAAAGGGCATAGCGAGTTTATGCAAATGATTGCAAAGCATAAAATTATATTGCCACAAAACTTAAGTAAAGATTGGGATGAAGAAACCTTAACCGCTATGGCAACGGTTTCTTATAATTTGCCTTTTATGTGGCACCATGCCTTTGGTGATAGCTGGCAAGAGCGAGTTACCTTAAATTATATTAAAGACTTATTTAGAAGATTATGATAAACAAAAAAATAGTAAAAGTTGGAAATATTGAGTGCGGAAGCAATGAGTTGTTTTTAATCTCCGGTCCTTGTGTAATAGAAGAAGAATCTATTATGATGAAAACTGCCGAGAAACTGAAAGAGGTTTCTGAGCGCATGAAAATAAAAATCATCTACAAATCATCTTTCCAAAAAGATAACCGTAGTAGTTTAAAATATTACGATGGTCCGGGTTTAGATAAGGGTGTGAAACTATTGGCTAAAGTAAAAGAGCAATTTGGTTTCCCTATTTTAACTGATATACATTATCCCGATCAAGCTGCAGCAGCAGGTGCCGTGTGCGATGTTTTACAAATACCGGCTTACTTATGTATGCAATCCACTTTATTAGTGGCTGCTGCAAAAACAGGTAAAGTGGTAAACATTAAACATGGTCAGTTTTTAGCGCCTGATAACATGAAGCATCCTTTGCAAAAAGTTATCGAAGCCGGAAACGATAATGTTATTCTTACTGAGCGTGGTTACACATTTGGTTACAACGATTTAATTGTTGACCCACGTGCGTTTTTTCACTTGAATAATTTAGGTTATCCCGTAGTGTTTGATATCACACATTGTGTACGCAAGTATGGCATTCCAAGTTCAGATGCTAAAGGGGGGGCAAGAGAATTTTTACCTGTACTTTCAAGAGCTGGAGTTGCCAGCGGTGTTGATGGCGTTTTTATTGAAACACATCCTGAACCCGAAAAAGCTTTATGCGATGCAGCTTCTCAATTATGTGTGTACGACTTAGAAGAGTTTTTAAAACCACTAATTGAATTGCACGCGCTGGAAGTAAAATACAGAAAATAATTTCTCTAATTAAATTATTGTTTGCTATTTAAACGAAGATAAGTTTCTGTTCGCAGTTTTATGTTTTGGCGTATGTTCATATAAAACAAATTATAGTCAAGCACATGAAATCTTTTTTTATCAGAATACGGATAATCCTTTACAGTAGCATTTGGTCGGTGTGCCCATAACAAACCTGCCATAGAAATTTTTGCATCGTTTAAGCCCGCATCTACTCTATTAAAAGTTTGTGGTAATCCTCCCTTATTAAGTGATGATGACGCATCAACTGTGTCTCTTCTCCAGGTTAAAGGGTTTACGCATTCTAAATCACTTACCTTAAATCCGTAAAAAGTAGTTTGCCCCCAAAGCACTGTATTCCAAATAATATAACACCCTGTTTGGTTAGCTGAATCAGCAGGTGGAATGGCTTTTATACTTCCTTTTTGTATCGGGCGTCCAATAATATAAGCTGCTACTAATTTCTTCTTTAGTAAGCTATCATTCTCAATAAAATCGTGAAGTAATCTAATGGTGTGGTCTGTTCCCTGACTGTGCGATGCAATAATAAAAGGACGACCTTGGTTGTAATTTTTCAAATAATAAGCAAAAGCAGTTTTTACATCGCTATAAGCCAAATCAAATGCCTGAGACGCATTTCCTTTTTTTTCGGCATAAGGTGCGTAAGAAAATAAAACAGCCTGACGGTAACGAGGTGCATAAACTCTACACATTTCGTTGAACACACTTGCTTGATTTCGCACAGCTAACTGATCGGTTTTTTTATTTACATCTTTGTTATCTAAACTGGCATTCCATTTATTGCCCATTAAATAAGTAGTTGGATGTACATAAAACACATCAATTGGCGCAGTTTGTTGTCTATCTATTATACCGGCA
>JABDCR010000085.1 GCA_013288015.1 Bacteroidota bacterium
TGCACCAATTTTATCTAATATTTGTGCTGGCCCTTACCAAGTAATTATTGCAGATAATTTAGGTTGTACTCAAACTTTCCAAATTCCGGTAAGTAGTAGTAATTCTCCAACCTTAACAATAGCATCTACTAATGTTGCTTGTAATGTTCCTTGCAGTGGTTCGGCAACAGTAACTGCTACAGGAGGTGTAACTCCGTATACTTACTCATGGCCTAACGTTATACCCGTTTCTACATCTTCAGTTGTATCCGGGTTATGTTCAAATACCATTACTCCATATTTTGCACAAGTAAAAGACTCTTTAGGTTGTATAGCAACTCAAACAGTAATGATTACAGCTCCGCAAACGTTTACCGTAAATTACACAAACGTATCGCCAAGTTGTACTGTTTGTAACGGTGTAATTACTTTAACAGTTACAGGTGCAAGCACATACACTTGTCAATGGAGTGCTAATGCAGGTAGTGCAACTACATTTACTGTTACAAATTTATGTGCAAGCATTTATACAGTAGTTGTAACCGATATTGCAAGTGGATGTAAACAAACTAAAGTTATAGCACTTAATAATAATGCAGGGCCAACTTTAAGTGTTATACAAACTGATCCATCTTGTTTTGGCATGTGCAATGGGTCTGCTACTGTAACGGCTTCTTTTGGCGCCGGAGGATATACTTATACTTGGTCTCCTTCAGGAGGAAATGCTACAGTTGCTTCAAATTTATGTGATAGTACTTATTTTGTATTAGTAACTGACGGAGCAGGTTGTGTGCAAACAAGCCAGGTAAATATTACATCGCTTGCCGCATTAATAGCAGGTTTACCAACTGTGTCTCCAATTAAATGCAATAACAATTGTAATGGTTCCATTAACACCGTAATATTTGGCGGAACACCATCCTATACTTATTCTTGGAGTCCATCAACTATATCAGGTACAGGTGGGGCAAATCTATGTCCTGGTAATTATAGTGTAACTGTTACTGATGCTAACGGTTGTTCGGTTCAAGAGTTTGATACACTTGTAAATCCTACTTTATTGGTTACTACCGGAACGCTTACTCCTGCAAGTTGTAACAATGTTGCAAATGGAATGATAACAACCCTTACTTCGGGAGGTACACCAACATATACTTATCAATGGAGTGGCGGGTCGAATGCACAAACTCAAAACTTAACTAATGTGCTTTCGGGTACATATACACTTATTGCAACCGATGCAAGAGCATGTACAGATACAACACGTTATAATTTACCATCTACAATTACAGTTATTGCTAATGCAGGAAGAGATACCGCCCTGTGTAACAATGTTCCACTTGTTCTTACGGGAACTGTTACTGGTACAGCAACCTTTAACTGGCAAGATACTACGGGTACCATAATTCCTCCGGTAAACACGTTAACATTAAGTGTAAACCCATCTACCACTACACATTATATTTTAATGGCATACAATGGAGCTTGCAGAGACAGTGATACCGTTACGGTTTCTATAACTCCTGCCGCTATTGCAAATGCAGGCGCTAATCAATCTGTATTCTTTGGGCAAACAGCTACTATTGGTGGAAACCCTTCAAACCCAAGTGGCGGAACAATTACGTGGATGCCTAATATAAATTTAAGTGATACAGCAGTAAGCAATCCTATAGCATCTCCATCAGTAACTACAACCTATACTCTATTTGTAACAAATGCTTTGGGTTGTATTTCAAGTGATACAATGATAGTTATTGTGCTACCACCGTTTAACATTAACAATGGTTTTACCCCTAATGGCGATGGAAAAAATGATACTTGGGTAATTGATGAGTTATATAAATTCCCAAATACAGAAATTGAAGTTTATAATCGTTGGGGTGAACAATTATTTTATTCGAAAGGGGCTTATACTCCTTGGAATGGAACATACAAAGGCTCTCCTGTTCCAGTTGGTACTTATTATTATATAATCAGATTAAATGATAAGAATTATCCTGATCATTATGCAGGTCCTCTAACTATATTAAGATAAGGCTATGAGAAAGAATTATATAAAAATAATAGTGTGGTTAGTAGGCTTTATGCAGGCAAGTATTTTGTTTGCACAACAATTACCACAATACACACAGTACATGATGAATGACTTTGTGTTAAACCCTGCCATTGCCGGACGTAATGATTATTGGGAAGCAAAATCGAATAACCGATACCAGTGGGTTGGCATTCCGGATGCGCCACGAACTTATATGTTATCTATGCAAGGGCCGTTTAAAAGTTTAAAAATGGGCATTGGTGGGACTATTTATACGGATATTGTTGGGCCTACACGCCGTACAGGCATTAATTTGGCTTATGCTTATCATATTAAAATTGGTGCCAAATACAAATTATCTTTTGGAGTAAGCGGTGGCATAGTACAGTATGCAGTTGATGGTTCTAAAATAACTACACACGACCCAGGTGACCCTGTACTTACATCAAACTATCAATCAGTTATAGCGCCTGATATTGGTGCGGGAATTTATTTTTACAGTAAAAAATTATCGGTTAGTTTGGGTTTCCCGCAAATATATCAGGCAAACTTAAAATTCTTTCAAGACCAAACAACTAACCAAAGTACTTTAGCGCAGCATTTTTATGGCTTGGTAACCTATAAATTTAACCTAAAACAAAATTTTGTTTTAGAACCTTGTGTGTTGGTTAAATATGTAGCACCCGCACCCGTACAAGTTGATGCAGGTGTAAAATTGACTTATAAAAATGCTATTTGGCTTGGGGCAAATTATAGGTCTAATGATGCGGTAAGTGCATTAATGGGCTATATGTTTAAGGGATGGTTAATGGTTGCTTACTCTTACGATTATAGCATAACTCCTATACGCAAATACAATAGCGGTACACATGAAATAATGCTAGGCATGCGATTTATGCCGGCTAAGAAAAAAGCAGAAGAAGATAAATAATTTTTTCTGTTGCTATTTTTAAAATGTATTTACAACACCAAAATTATTATACTGATGCCCAACAGCGTAATTTAACTGAAACATACCAAGTTTAGTTTGAAATAAAACCCCTGCCCCCACGCTATAGGGTGTATCTTGTTTTTGTTTGTTTAGGTTGTTATATGACATGTTTTCGTACCAGGCTCCATCGGCAAATAAAAGAAAAGCTGAATTTTGCTCAAACAAAAAAACGATATTCAATACTACCTATACCATAACTGCTTGCATAAATAGATTGTTCATCTATACCGCGTATGCTTTTAAAACCACCTATACGATAAAGCTCATTCGTAAATAATTGTGGACTGCTTATACTACCACCTTGAAAAGCCATTTTAATTGTACTATATTTAAACAAGGGGATGTAACAAGCCAAATTAGCATCTACCTGATATTGCGTACTACTTAATTTTATATTGTCATACAAACTGGCATCGAGGTTCGTATTTTTACGAATATTTCTGCTTCCTGCACTGCCGGTAACATTTACTGATACACCACTTCGAGGATTAAACTTGTAGTTTAACTTTTCGTAAAAAAAAGATACCCCATAAGCACCTGTGCTAATATCGGCATAATCGGGTAAAACGGTTACGCCAGCAAATCCGGCGGTGGATAAAAGATTAGAGTTACGTTGCCTGAAAAAAACTTTAAAGTAATTTAAACCACTAAATAAATATTG
>JABDCR010000086.1:0-1467 GCA_013288015.1 Bacteroidota bacterium
TTATTCACTCTATAAAAATATTATTGTAATTAATCACTTTAATGATGAAGTTGAAATTACCTGTAATTCTGAAAATGAAAAGGAGTTAAGTGCGCAATTGTCGGAAATTGAGAACCTATTGGTAAATAAAACCGTTGCCGAATTTACCTTTACTTCAACAGGCGAAGAAATATCTGATAACACAAACGCTGGTTATCTGGATATGATTAGAGAGGCAAAAAAGCATTGCAAGCGCGGGGATGTTTTTCAGTTGGTCTTATCTCGTAGATTTAGCAAAGCTTTTAAAGGGGATGAGTTTAATGTGTACCGTCAGTTGCGTAGAGTTAATCCATCACCCTATTTATTTTATTTTGATTATGGAAACTTTAAGTTATTTGGATCTTCGCCCGAAGCTCAATTAATTGTAGAGAATAATAGAGCAGAAATTCACCCCATTGCAGGCACTTATAAGCGTACTGATAATGATGCTGAAGACTTTAAATCGATAGAAAAATTACTAAATGATAAAAAAGAGAATGCTGAACACATGATGTTAGTAGATTTAGCTCGTAACGATTTAAGCAGGCATTGCAGCGAGGTAAAAGTTGAAACCTTAAAAGAAGTGCAAATCTATTCGCACGTTATACATTTGGTTTCAAAGGTTACGGGTTTGTTAAAAGAAAAATCAACTGCGTTTAAAGTGCTGTGCGATTCTTTTCCTGCCGGAACTTTATCTGGCGCGCCCAAACATAAAGCCATGCAATTAATTGATAGTTACGAAAAAACTACACGTAGTTTTTACGGGGGTGCTGTTGGGTTAATTGGCTTAGACGGCTCACTTAATCACGCCATTATGATACGTACATTTTTAAGTAAAGATAATACACTCTTTTACCGTGCGGGTGCAGGAATTGTTGACTCATCTATAGAAGAGAACGAATTACAGGAGGTGTTTAATAAAATTGGCGCACTGCAAAAAGCAGTCGAATTGGCATCTAAGAAAGATTTGGTTAAAATAGAAAAACAATATATATGAAAATTTTAGTTTTTGATAACTACGATAGTTTTACTTACAACTTAGTTCACCTAGTTGAAAAGGTTTGCGATTATGAGATTGATATAATCCGTAATGATAAAATTGATTTGAAGGATATAAATGTATACGATAAAATACTCTTATCTCCCGGACCCGGTCTGCCAAATGAAGCAGGTATTTTATTGAATGTAATAAAAACATACGCCCCTACAAAAAGCATTTTAGGTGTATGTTTAGGTTTACAAGCTATAGGGGAGACCTTTGGCGGAAAACTCAAAAACTTAGATAGTGTTTTTCATGGTATAGCAACGCCGGTTCAGTTACTAAAAGAAGATAACTTATTTAAAGATTGCCCGAAAGAATTTAAAGCGGGCCGTTATCACTCGTGGGTAGTAGATACAAAAGGTTTACCTGATTGCTTTGATGTTACTGCAACTGATAGCGAAGGAAAC
>JABDCR010000086.1:1477-2972 GCA_013288015.1 Bacteroidota bacterium
GGAAACATTATGGCTATGAAACATAAAAGCTATAATGTTAAAGGTGTACAGTTTCATCCAGAGTCTATTTTATCAGAATATGGAGAGCAAATTATTCGCAACTGGATTTTTAGTTAAGGTTAAAATGAAAAAATATTTAAAAAAATTATACGATAGTCAGGCGCTCACAAAAGAAGAGGCTCGAGAAGTGTTGCTTTTAATTTCTGAAGGAAAAGCAAATTCATCAGAAATGTCTTCTTTACTTACGGTATATTTAATGCGACCTATTAGTGTCGAAGAACTTGGTGGTTATCGCGATATATTGTTAGAGTTATGTTTGCCGGTTGTCCTTGATATGGAAACCATTGACGTATGCGGTACGGGGGGTGATAGCAAAAACACATTTAATATATCTACACTCTCTGCAGTTGTGACAGCTGCTTGCGGTGTTAAAGTTGCTAAACATGGTAACTATGGTGTTTCTTCTGTAAGCGGCTCATCTAATGTGCTGCAGCATTTAGGCTATAAGTTCACGAATGAGGTTGGTTCATTAAAAAAACAATTAGACGCGCATAATATTTGTTTTATGCACGCGCCTTTGTTTCACCCGGCTTTAAAAAGCGTTGCTCCAATTCGCCAGGAAATGGGAGTAAAGACTTTTTTCAATATGTTGGGACCATTGGTAAACCCTGCTAAAACATCGCATAAAATGGTAGGCGTTTATAACCAAGAATTAGCGCGTGTTTATCACTATCTATTGCAACAAGAAAACCAAAAATATTGCATTGTTCATTCATTGGATGGGTATGATGAAATATCTTGTACCGGAGATTTTAAAGTATATATGCCCGAAGGAGAAAAAGTAGTAAACCCGCAACAATTTAATTTACCTTCTATTAAAGAGGAACACTTATTTGGCGGATATACAATTGAGAATGCTGCTGTAATCTTCTCTAATGTGCTTCAAAATAAAGCCACTAAAGAGCAAACAGAAGTAGTGGCACTTAATGCAGCTTATGCAGTTCACTGCTACACAAATAAATCAATAACTGATTGTTTGCAACAAACACGAGAAGTTATACAATCAAAAAAAGCCTACCAACTTTTTACAAATCTTATTAATAACCAATAATATGAACACACTACAAGATATAATAGAGTATAAAAAGAAAGAAGTACAACAGAAAAAAGATTTATATCCGGCTAAGCTTTTAGAAAGGTCTATTTATTTCAATTCGCCATGCGTGTCTTTAAAAAAATATTTACTGCGCAATGACTTAAGCGGAATTATAGCCGAGTTTAAGAAAAAAATCTCCCTCAAAAGGTTTTATAAATAAATATGCCGATATAGAAAAAACAACACTTGGCTACATGCAGGCAGGTGCAAGTGCTTTATCTATTTTAACAGATACCAATTTTTTCGGAGGAAAAAATGAAGACCTAACAACAGCCAGAAAATATAATTTTTGCCCCATTTTGCGTAAAGATTTTACGGTAGATGAGTATCAAATTATAG
>JABDCR010000086.1:2982-3447 GCA_013288015.1 Bacteroidota bacterium
ATTTTATTGATTGCCGCTGTACTTGAAAAAGAGCAAATTAGAAATTATACCAAACTGGCTAATGATTTGGGCATGGAAGTTTTACTTGAAATTCATGGCGAAGAAGAATTAGATAAAGTAATTCCTGAAATACAACTTGTAGGTGTAAACAACCGCAATTTAAAAACGATGGAAATTTCCCTCCAAATATCTTTCGATATTTTTTCAAAACTGCCTAATGAAGTAGTTAAAATATCAGAAAGTGGGATAAACAAAGCATCTCAACTTATAGAATTGAAGGAAGCCGGCTATAATGGGTTTTTAATGGGTGAGTTTTTTATGAAACACGGTAGACCCGAAGAAGCTTGTATGAGTTTTATTAAAGAGGTAAAGAAATTGCAAGCAGAGAAACCACAACTTGTAAAGTAAGATGAAATTTAAAGTATGCGGACTGAAAAACCGTGAAAATATTGTAGAAGTACTTGC
>JABDCR010000087.1 GCA_013288015.1 Bacteroidota bacterium
TAGCAAATGACCCATATGCATCTAATCCTGATGGCAGCATTGAACGTTTGTTTGCCGATTATAACAATCCTAACCATGTTATATTAGCTGATTATAGCACTATTTATTTTTCATCTAACGGGGGTACGTCATTTAATCTTATACATACTTGTTATTACACTGGTGTAGGCAATCATATTGCAGGCGTTTTTTTTGATGGCAATAATATATACATAGGCAGTTATGATGGATTATTTTATTCGACCAACGGCGGAGCTACTTTTAGTAAAATGCCTGTTACCGGAATGGGTGCAAACGAAAAAATGCTTTCGTTTAGTGGCGCGCATGAGGGCAGTACAGTACGTTTTCTTTGTCTAACAGCAGATTCTAATAATGTATATTCTGGTTTTCAGTATGGCAGCGATTATAATAGCGCATTGGTTGGCGTTTATACAATGGATAATGCAAACGGAACATGGGTTTCTAAAATGGGGGGTATAAATACAGCTAACGATTATCCAGTATTTTGTGGCTTGGCTAATAATGATGTTGACACCATGTATTTAGCAGGAGGAAGTAATGCAGGAAACCCAATTATAATGAAAGCAACCTTTACAACAAATTGGGCATATGTTTTTAACACAACTAATAATCAAAATATAACAACCGGATGGTGCGGACAAAGTGGCGACCATCAATGGAGTTACGCAGAAGCATTTTTTGGTTTTCAGGTTTGTCCTAACAGTTCAAAAATAGTTATGGTTGGTGATTATGGTTTTGTACACTCAACTACCGATGCAGGTACAAGTTGGCATCAACAATATTTGTCAACTGCTGATCAAAATCCTGCCAATGCAGCTACCCCTACGGAAAAATCATATCATAGCGTCGGACTAGAAAATACTACTAACTGGCAAGTTATGTGGACAGACTCTATGCATATTTTTTCAGGCTTCTCTGACATAACTGGTGTAACAAGTGCCGATAAAGGGCAAAGTTGGAAGTTTATTCCAGGACTTACACAAAACAGTACATACAGAATAGTAAAACAAGCCAGTACAGGAAATATGTATGCCGCTACTTCAAGTGTGCACGATATGTTTCAAAGTACACGTATTTACGATTTGCAAATTAATGGTGGAACGGGTGCTGTTTATTTTTCTACTAACGGAGGAACTTCCTTTTCTTTAATGCATAATTTCTCTCACCCTGTTGTTTGGGTAGCGCTAGACCCTAGTAATGCAAACCGTATGTATGCAAGTGTTTTAAATAGCAGTACAAATACGGGAGGAATTTATGTGACCAATAATTTAAGTTCTGGCGCATCAGCTACCTGGACTAAAATGGCTGCCCCGCCTCGAAGTAATGGACATCCTTTCAATATTAATGTATTAAGTAACGGAAGTTTAGTAACAAGTTTCTGCGCACGTAAACCAACATCAGCAGGAAGTTCTAATTTTACCGACAGTTCGGGAGTTTATTTTTATGATATATCTACTGCAAGTTGGAATGACAGAAGTGATTTAGGCATGCATTACTGGACAAAAGATGTTATTGTTGACCCAAACGATGCAACTGAAAGTACTTGGTACGCTACAGTATTTGGTGGATGGGGCAACGTACCTAGCGGAACAGGTGGGGTATATAAAACAACTAACAAAGGTGTATCGTGGACACAAATTTCAAACTCATTTAGAGTAAACTCGGTTACTATAAATCCAACTAATGCTAACGAGTTATATTTTACTACTGAAACAAGAGGGCTTTGGTATAGCAATAATGCCTCCTCTGCTTCACCAACCTTTACTCAAGTAAGTTCTTATCCATTTGCCGGTCCGGTTCGTGTAACTTATAATCCATATAATAATCATGAAATTTGGGTAAGCGCGTTTGGTAATGGTATGATGGTTGGTACAAATACAGTAACAACAAGTGTAAACGAATTAAAAATTAAAAACGAAGGAATAAATATTTACCCTAATCCAACCAGTGGCACGTTTACAATTGCCTTAACTAATACTAACGCAGATAAAGTAAATATAAACATAACAAATATTTTAGGTGAACTTGTTTATACTGCACACGAAGAAAACACAAGCGCAGAGTTTACAAAACAATTAAACTTGCAAAACCTTGCCTGTGGCACTTATTTTATACAGATAAAAAATGCAGATAAAGTTTATACCAGTAAACTTATTATTAGTAAATAACGATGAATTAAATATTAATTTTGCATCACTTAACTAGACAACATGCATTACAAATTATTTATTAAAAGCCCGTCTTCGCATTATCTGTATATCGATTTAGTAATTGATAACATTGATACCGACACATTAACGCTTCAATTACCAGCGTGGCGCCCCGGTAGATATGAGCTTGGCAACTTTGCTAAAAACATAAAAAAATTAGACGCTTTTGGTGAGAAGAACAATATGTTATCTTACAAAAAAACAAGTAAAGATTGTTGGCAAATAAACACACAAGGCAATAAGCAAATTAAGGTTACTTATAGCTATTACGCTGCTGAATTAAATGCAGGCTCTACTTATGTCGATGAAAACCAATTATATGTTAATCCTTGCAATTGCCTAATGTATGTGCCCAGCAAAATGCACGATAAACATACTGTTACCTTAGAAATTCCGGATACTTATATTATTGCCACATCTTTTAAAAAAGAAAATAAAACACTTACTGCGGATAATTTTGATGAGCTGGCTGATTCTCCATTTATTGCTGCACCAAACATTAAAACCATTTTAACAACTGTAAAAGGCATTAATTTTTACCTGCATTTTAATGGTGAGTGTAACCCCGATAGAGAAAAAGTAAAAACTGATTTTTCAAAATTTATTGCTGAGCAAATTGCTTTTTTTAACGAAGTGCATTTTACAGAGTATCATTTTCTGATTCAAATGATGCCGCAAAAATTTCATCATGGAGTTGAGCACACCAAAAATACCGTTATTGCATTTGGACCAAGTTATCATTTAATGCATAATGAGGTTTACAATGAGTTTTTGGGTCTATGCTGCCACGAATTGTTTCATACATGGAATATAAAAACTATTCGTCCGGCTGAAATGTTCCCTTATGATTATACTAAAGAGAACTATGCCCGTACGGGTTTTGTTTACGAAGGTGTTACCACTTATTATGGAGATAAATTATTGCTTACTTCAAACATCTTTACTGAGGATGTTTATTTTAAAGCTTTTGAAGATCGTTTGACCAAGCACCTGCATAGTTTTGGAAGATACAATCTTTCTGTAGGCGATAGCAGTTTTGATAATTGGCTGGACGGTTACACACCCGGTGCACCTTACCGCAAAACAAATATTTATGATGAAGGTTGTATGATTGCTTTTATGTTGGATGTTTTAATTATGAAACATTCATC
>JABDCR010000088.1:0-2504 GCA_013288015.1 Bacteroidota bacterium
TATCTAACTCATTATCTGTAATTGCATATACTGTATGAGCTTCGTAAAATAAGCCATGCTGAACTCCAATAGTTTTTATGTTTTTATTAGCTTTGTGTTTAGCCGCCTTTGAGATTATTCTTCCCGGAGGATAGAACTCATCCTGATAATAAACATTAACCTTCGAATTAAAAGTGGAGAAATAATTATTAAGCCAAATATAATTAAACAAAAATTCCATTTTGTCGTGTATCACCTTATTCAGCTCTTGTTTAAGTGCAATTTGATTAACAAAAGTTATATTTGAAAAATCATATTCTGTTTTAGATATCTCTTTAAAAAGAAATACAAGTTCCTTAATAAGCCATAATTCTTGCAGTCTTGAAGGAAAGCAAGCGAAATAGTTCATGTCGAACTTGGGAGAAAGTTTAAAATTAAAAAACTCTTTATAATCGAAAAAATACGGGATATATTTACATGTTTTACCTTTATTGATAGCCAATTTCTCTATTCCATTCAAAACATAATCTCCAATTTCTTCCCCCTTCCATGTTTGAGGGTAATATGTGAAAACAAGATGCTGAATAACTTCATCTGATTTATTTACCTTAGGAATTACCTTTCTAATTTCACCAATCTTGCCATGAAAATTTTTCAGGTACCTTAAATAGGTTGAGAAAGTATAGAGGTTTATAAAGGGCTTATTAAACCGGACACTTCCATTTTCAATATTTTGTTTTAAAATAAATTCTTTTAAGACATCCTGAAAATGCAACCCATTATCAGGTAGTATAATATGAATTTCTTTTCCTTCAAGGTTAAGTTTTTGGAATAAAAACTTGAAATAGTATATGTTTTTTAAAACACAATTTTGCGGATGTTTTTCAGAAACAGAAGTAAGCCAATATAAAGGTAAATCATTAAACTGAACAGAGCGAATATTGTTATTAGGTTCTGTAATACATTTTACACGACTCAACAAGCCCATCTCTTTTTCATAGTCACCAAGTGCCATTTTGTGCAAATCGTTATTACAATCAAAATCAGAGGGATAAAATGTATTTACATATTTTTCTCTTGAAATTGTGATAGCTAAATCAATTATATTAATATTTGTATCCCATTTTTTCGAATCACAGTAATGTTCAAAGTTTTCTATTTTATAACTAAAATTTATGACTACCACTGTAATTTAAAAATTTAATTTTTCTGTTTTCCAGTTAAGACAAGTATACATTACTCCTGGTCTATTTGCAGAAAAAGATTTAAACGTAGGGTCAAAAGAGTTTTCTTCAACAGAAAAACTAAAAGCATTATCACATGAATCAATGCCACCAATATTTGCAATGCCTATTCCAATACTAGAAATGGTATAAGAGCCCGCTTTTAATGGATTAGGTAATGCTAAAACAGTTTTGTAAACGCCTTGTTCTCGTTCTTCCAACAGCTTCTCATTTTCATCTGTATCAAATGAACATGCAAGTAATTCTCCACTTCTATCTAAATTTAGCCCCATGCTTAACCCGGCAATTTTCTCATTCAAAGCATATTTTATCTCAACAAATATTTTCTCAAAGACATCAAAAGTCAATTTGCTTTCTTTCGCTTCATTATAAATTTTCATCTCTAGCAGTTGAGCCCTTACATTTGATTTTTTCTCAAATATTATATTGGTTTGAGAATTTCCAGAGCCATTCATATTAGATAGGTAATAATTTACCGTATCTGCCGCAGTAGAATGATAAACAATTTTCCCTTTATCCATTAATATACCCGTATGGCATAATGAATTAATCATGCCCAGCTGATGACTCACAAATAAGACAGTTCTACCCTGATTGCTTACATCTTTCATTTTACCTAAACATTTTTTTTGAAACTCGGCATCACCTACTGCTAGTACTTCATCTACAATCAAAATTTCAGGTTCTAAGTGAGCAGCCACAGCAAAACCTAAACGCACCATCATACCAGACGAATATCGTTTAACGGGTGTATCAAGATATTTCGCTACACCACTAAAATCTACTATTTCATCCAACTTACTTTTTATTTCTGCTTTGGTCATTCCAAGAATAGCACCGTTAAGAAATATATTTTCTCTTCCCGATAAATCCGGGTGAAACCCAGTTCCAACTTCAAGTAAGGAAGCAATCCTTCCTCTCACCTTCACCTCACCGGTAGTAGGAGTTGTTACTTGTGATAATATTTTTAAGAGTGTTGATTTTCCTGCTCCATTTTTACCAATAATGCCCAGCACTTCCCCCTGTTTTACTTCAAAATTTATATCCTTTAAAGACCATACATAATCACTCCCACCTTTTATACTTCTATCATTTGCGTCTCCAATTTTTAAATAAGGGTCCTCTTTTCCTCTTACTTTATGCCACCAACGGTTTATATCATGAGAAATAGTACCTGTACCCAATTGCCCCAGTCGGTATTGTTTAGAAATGTTTTCTGCCTTTAGTACAATTATGCTCATGTTTTGACTAATAATTTAGACTGTATCCATAAAGGATTTT
>JABDCR010000088.1:2514-3331 GCA_013288015.1 Bacteroidota bacterium
AATAATTAAACCTAAAAAAAATAATATTATTGTAAATATTAAACTGTAAGCTAAATAAAACCAGTTAAACTCCCCAACACCTAAAAAAGCGTATTTAAAAGTTTCAATAATACTGGTAACTGGATTAGCAATAATAATCCATTTATACTGCTGTGGCACTATAGATAATGGATATACAATAGGTGAAGCATACATCATTAACTGCACACCAAATGTTACCAAAAATTTAAGATCACGATATTTAGTTGTCATAGAAGATATAAGTATACCAAAGCTTAAACCCATAAACCCCATTAGTATTATTAAAAATGGAGTAATGAGCATATATATATTAGGATGGACTTTATCACTTTGAATTAAATAATACATCCAAATAGAAAGAAATAATAAAAATTGTATTCCCAATTTAATTAAGTTAGAAACTACTACAGATAAAGGAACTATCATTCGAGGGAAATATACTTTACCAAAAACACCAGCATTAGTTGTAAACGTATCTGAAGTTTTAGTTAAGGTGTCGGAAAAATAACTCCATAAAGTAATACCACTCATATAAAATAATATTTCTGGTAATCCATCCGTTGAAATTTTAGCAAGGTTTCCAAAAATTATGGTAAATGTTATGGATGTTATAATAGGTTGCAAAAAAAACCAAATAGGTCCCAAAATAGTTTGTTTATAAACGGCAACAAAATCTCTTCTAACAAATAAAATTAAAAGGTCTTTGTAACGTAATATTTCACCTAATCTAAGGTCATACCATTTTGAGTGTGGTTTAATTTTTATATCCCATGTTTCCTGTTTTTCGTTCATTTCT
>JABDCR010000089.1 GCA_013288015.1 Bacteroidota bacterium
TCTGGTTCTTTTACATCCGAAAAATCAGGCACATCAAGTGTTTCGTCAAGAATAAAAAACTTTTCGGCATTAAATTGTAGTTTTTCTAAAGCAGAATCATTGCCATTAAAAAAACTAATCACATCTTTAATATGATTAGCCGCGTAAACCTCTAAACCCTCAACCACCGAGGCCTCAGCAGCATTTTCAGTCGGAACAATAATGCCCTTAAACCCTTCTTCTTTAGCTTTTATAGCAATTGGTAGAACACCTTTTATAGGTCGAATAACACCATCAAGCGCCAACTCACCCATAATCACATAATCTTCTAAAACATCTGTTTTGATTTGCTCAGATGCAGCCAAAATGCCAATAGCTAAAGTTAAATCGTATGACGAACCTTCTTTTTTAATATCGGCAGGCGCCATATTAATAGTAATTTGTTTTCCGGGAATTTTATACCCGTTGTTTTTTAAGGCGGCATCAATGCGCTGGTGGCTCTCTTTAACAGCGTTATCGGGCAAACCAACCAAATAAAAATTTACCCCGGGCACAATATTTACTTCAACCGTAATTTTGGTAGCCAATATGCCATAAACAGCACAACCATATACTTTAACAAGCATAATTTTAGTATTAAGAAATATTTTTTACTTTTAACGGATATAAATTTAGCAAAGTTATTTGGGTAGGTTTATATGGATAACTAAAATTAAATATCATGCAGAAAATAATTACGCTTTTAGTCCTTACTTTTTCACTTAATCTTTTAGCACAAGAAACACCAAAGGTAGATTTAAATTGTTATAACAAGTGGGCTCAAAAATTTGATGAGCGTGGAGCAGAAGATATTGCTGATGGAACCTATATGGATGTAATCGTTACTTTTAGAAATGGAGCAAACGCAGAGTGTTTTCAGGGTAAGGCGGTAGTAAAAGAACATAAAGTAGAAACATTTTATATTATGTTGGACGATGGTACCTATGATGCTGTACAACGTATTTGGAAAAATGATGTAAAAGACATCAATATTGTTAGCGGAATAAGCAAAACACTTATTACAAAAGATAACCAATTGGTAAATATTATTTGGCCGAAAAAAATAAAACCAAAAAAAGCGGGCTTTAAAAAAGCTCCTGAGCCTACAGACGATTAAGCCATGCCCGAAAAAAATAAACGGGTTTTGTGTAAGGATTTGGGGCTGATTGATTACAAAGTCTGTTGGGATTATCAAGAAGAATTACAGCAAAAAATTGTTGCACAAAAAACGATTAATCGTTCTTTGTCTGAGGCGGAGCAACAACCAACCAACAATTATCTTTTATTTGTAGAACACCCCCATGTTTATACGCTAGGTAAAAGCGGAGATGAAAATAATTTATTGATATCTGGCGAGTTTTTAAAAAGCATTAATGCTACCTACTATAAAATAAACCGTGGTGGAGATATAACCTATCATGGCCCGGGGCAGCTAGTAGTTTATCCTATTTTAGATTTAGAAAACTTTTTTACCGACATACACAAATATTTGCGTTTACTAGAAGAGGTTGTTATTAAAATAATGGCAGATTATAATCTTACGGTTGGCCGTAGCAGGGGAGAAACGGGTGTGTGGTTAGATGCTGATACAAAAAAAGCACGTAAAATTTGTGCCATTGGTGTGCATTGTAGCAGGTGGGTTACTAAACATGGTTTAGCGTTTAATGTAAATGCCGACATGAGTTATTTTCAGCACATAGTGCCTTGTGGCATTACCGATAAAGCGGTTACCTCACTTGAAAAAGAATTAGGCAAAAAAGTTGACATGCAAGAAATAAAACAAAAGTTTAAAAAATATTTTGTTGAGGTTTTTTGAATGTGAGTTAGGTTCTTTTTAATCTATTCCTTAGACAAGTGAGAGGCTATAGCCAGTTTAATTTCCCCATAACTATATTCGGTACCCAATAATTGTTTGATAGGGTTTACCAAAAAAGTATCTAATTGTTTAGCGGCAGCAATAATTTCCTCTACTCGCTTATCCGATACAATACTGCTTATATCAATTTCGCCCTTGGCGGCGTAATAAGACAAGTGCCCTTCAACAGTGCCTGTTGTTATTTTTCGTATGCCCGCAATTTCCGGAATAGTTTTACCCTGTGTAAACAAAACAAAAGTTTCTTTCTTGGTATCTACCTTTTCTTTTTTAACGGCACTCTTTTTTTCTTTCGGATTTTTTAAGGATTTTTTCTTTTCCGGTTTTTCTTCTTCGTAATAAACAACGCCGTTGTTTTCGGTTTCCGGCTTGGTGTGCGCTTGTTTTATTTGTTCAATTCTTGTTCGGTCGTTTAGTATAGTGGCTAAATCTTCTCGGGTAAATTCGGTATTGTTTAAAAAGGCGTTCACCAATAATTCTGCTTTGCTAATGAGCTTTGCTTGCTCGTAAAATTGGGTTTCCAGTTCAAGCAATTCGTTAAAATAAGTTTTAATCTTTTTTTCTGCTTTTATTTTTTCAACCTGTTGAAAGATGGTTTTAGAACTTGTTTTAAAAAAAGGTAAAAAATAGGCCGAGGCCGAAAGCACACGCCCTTTAAGGGTTTCTAAATAATTAGCCTCTTTTGCATCAATAATATTTGCTACTTGGTATAAAAACTTATCGGCGTGTGGTTTTATAGTATCCAGTTCTTTTTTTAATTCAGCAGCCCACTTATAATGTTTTTGCTTAGCCGATTTTTTTTCGTCTTTACTATATCCTTCAACATGTTCTTTTATGTGGTAAGCAAGCACACCAAAATCAAAACATTGCAGCAAATAGTTCTTTAAAAAAACCAGACCTTCTCTTTTAATTAAATCGTTCAGGTTTTCTTGTTCTTCTTTTGTCCTTCCAAATTCAACCACCTTCGCGTCTTGCGTAATGCCATTATATCGTATAGCTGAGGTCAAAACCAAGCCTTGTAACGAACGCAAACGCGAAAGCGCTACATAAGCTTGCCCTGGCGCAAAAGCAGCCCCAATATCTACTATGGCTTTGTCAAACGTTAAACCCTGACTTTTATGCACTGTTATTGCCCAGGCAAGTTTAACGGGGTACTGTGTAAACGTGCCTATAATTTGTTCTTCAATTTCGTTCGTAGTTTCGTTTAGTTTAAACTTTATGTTTTCCCAGGTATATTTTTCAAGAAATAATTTTGTACCA
>JABDCR010000090.1 GCA_013288015.1 Bacteroidota bacterium
TTTGAAGCAAAAGAATTCAGAGACAGGTTTAAGTTTCCGGCAACGGTAAGTATTTCTACGCTGGCTACATTTACAGGTAAGGTGCAGTATTTATCCACTAAATCGAACCCAAACATACAGGTGTTTGGCATAGATGATAATTATTTGATTACATCGGGTTATGAGTTGGAGCAAGGCAGAAATTTTTCATCGTTTGAAATTTTAAATGGTTCTTCTTCAGTTATTATTGGAAGCGAATTATTGACCACTGTAATGAAATCGGAAAAAAACCCGATAGGAAAAGAGATTAGAATTGGCAGTGCCAAGTATACTATTGTGGGGGTTTTAAAAAGCAAAGGTACAGGAATGGGGTTTGGTGGCGATAAAATTTGTTTGATACCTATACAAAACGCACGTAGCACATTTCCTAAGCAGGATGCCACGTTTACTATTAATGTGTACGCTCCTACTCCATCGTTAATGGAAGCTGCTATTGCAGAGTCAACTGGTTTATTTAGACAAATACGAAAAGTAAAAATTACCGACGAGGCAAATTTTGAAATTACAAAATCGGATTCGTTAGCCAATATGCTAATTAGCAACATACAAAAGGTTACTATTGGTGCTACGCTAATTGGTATAATTACATTGCTGGGTGCTGCTATTGGTTTGATGAATATTATGCTGGTATCGGTTACGGAACGTACACGCGAAATTGGTATACGTAAATCATTAGGAGCAACGGCAAAATTAATTCGAAATCAGTTTTTGATGGAGGCCGTTGTTATTTGTTTAATTGGCGGAACGCTAGGTATAATTTTAGGTGTAGGCTTAGGTAACCTAATGTCGTTTCAGTTGGGCATTGGTTTTTATATGCCATGGAAATGGGTTATATCAGCCTCTTTTTTATGTGTGGCAGTTGGTTTACTATCGGGCATTATACCTGCCAGTCGTGCTGCTAAATTAGACCCGATTGATAGTTTACGGTATGAGTAATTAAACGGCTACTTCGGCTTTGATATGAGGGTGTGGGTCGTAACCTTCGAGTGCAAAATCTTCGAACTTGAAATCGAAAATGTTTTTTATAGCAGGATTGATTTTCATAGTTGGGAGTTTACGGCACTCGCGTGATAACTGTAAGTTTGCCTGCTCGATATGGTTTGAATACAAATGTGCATCGCCAAGGGTGTGCACAAAATCGCCTACCTGTAAATCGCAAGCTTGTGCTACCATCATAGTAAGCAATGCATAAGACGCAATGTTGAAAGGAACACCTAAAAATATATCGGCACTGCGTTGGTAAAGCTGACAACTTAATTTACCATCGGCCACATAAAACTGAAAGAAAGCATGGCATGGAGGAAGTTTCATTTTATCAATCTCACCTACGTTCCAGGCACTTACAATAAGTCGGCGCGAATCGGGGCTTTTTTTTATCATATCGATTACCTGTGTAATCTGATCGATATGTCTCCCATCAGGAGTTGGCCAGTTGCGCCATTGGGAACCATAAACGGGCCCAAGGTTGCCTTCGGCATCAGCCCAATCGTCCCAAATACTTACGCCGTTATCTTTTAAATATTTAATATTAGTATCACCTTTTAAAAACCAAAGTAACTCGTGTATAATAGATTTTGTGTGAAGCTTTTTTGTTGTAAGCAAAGGAAAACCATCTTGTAAATTAAAACGCATTTGGTAGCCAAAAACACTTACGGTACCTGTGCCTGTGCGGTCGGTTTTGGTTGCGCCGTGCTCAAGCACATGCTTCATTAAATCGTGATACTGCTTCATACCACAAAATTAAAAAACTTAGGGGTTTGTTTTTTTAAAGATGCCAACAGTTTTTTAACGACGTACGTAGAAAAAATTTCATTTTTCCCTTCATTTCTTTGCTTGCCCAAAGAAACGAAGCAAAGAAAAGGCCCCACGAACGCCAACCTGCGTTTTGTTTGGCGCACCTGCTGCCCACCTATACTGCCCAACAAAACTTAGGTTCGCACCGTACGTGGACGACCTGCCCCGATTGGATTGTGAACGTGTTTGCTTGATAATGCCGCAGGATTATAAACCCTGCGGCATTAAACACCAGACTTTTTTATTCTAAATCAAATTTAAAACTAATCTACCTTTAAGGTAGTAAAGAACGCGTTGAGTTTCGCATTATTTAATTTATCTTTTTCGGTAAACACATTAGCATGTATAACATATTCATTATGATTAAAGAACATGGAATTCATATAAACACTATCATTTAAAAAATCAGCGTATACTTTGACTTGGCGTTGTACGCAATATCCTCCGTTAAATTTTGTTTGCCCAATATTTACAATCCTTCCATGCATAGAATTGTTTACAACAAGGTTTGTGAAATTTACTACATAATTAACCCTCTTTTCGAATTGACTTTTCAAACTGTCAACAGTTACTTTATAAACTTCAATAGAATATAAAGCATTTCCATCATTATCCTTATCCGGAAAAGCGTAGTTTAGTGATTTAACCGTTAAATACTGGTTTTTTGCCCCACCTGAAGAAACAGGTCTACTGGGATATTGTGCCGAAAGTCCATCAATAACCTCGTAATATTTGCCAATTTCCACATTGGGTTGTATCGGGCTACAACTAACGCAAAAAAACAAAATAGTAGCTATTAAAGTTTTCATTTTCACCGGAAAGTTTAATAATTAATTACCTGTTCTTCGATGTTAGCGGGTAATTCGCGGAAGTTATATTGCTGTCCGCGGAGTTGTGGTGTGTAACCTGCTGCTTCAATAGCTTTTTGAATGGTTTTATAGGTAAAGCGGTGCGGCGCACCTGCGGCAGAAACTACGTTTTCTTCAATCATGATAGAACCAAAATCGTTGGCACCTGCTTCAAGGCAAAGCTGTGCAGTCTCCTTACCAACAGTTAACCAGGATGCTTGTATGTTTTCGATATTAGGTAACATAATGCGGCTAAGTGCCAGCATGCGGATATACTCTTCGGAGCTTACGTGGTTGCGAATGTTTTTTAGGCGTTGTAACAGAGTATCTTCATCCTGAAAAGGCCAAGGAATAAAAGCCAAGAAGCCTTTAGCATCTTTTGGTTTTTCGCTTTGTACCTGACGTAGTAAAACAAGGTGTTCGAAACGTTCGTAAATGGTTTCTACGTGACCGAACATCATGGT
>JABDCR010000091.1 GCA_013288015.1 Bacteroidota bacterium
ATTATTGATTTATTAGAATATAAAAATCCCGTCTGCAAATTGCGGGCGGGATTTTTTAATTTACGTTAATCATTATAAAATGAAATCCATACAAGGTAAAACAGGCATAGGGTTTAGAAAAGATTTTGCTGAGGAGTTTTTAAACGAAAATATTCTTCAACCAAATTTTATTGAAGTAGCGCCCGAAAACTGGATTGATATGGGTGGTTATTGGAAAAAGATTTTTGATAAAGTAACCGAGCAGTATCCTTTAACCTGTCATGGTTTGTCTTTATCTATTGGTAGTCCTGATGAGTTAGATTGGGATTTCTTAAAAAAATTAAAAGTATTTTTAAAACAATACAACGTTCATATTTATTCCGAACACCTTAGTTACGCTAAATGCGATAACGCACACTTATATGATTTGCTCCCCATTCCGTTTAGAGAAGATGCCGTTAATCATATTGTTGAACGCATAAAAACCGTACAGGATTTTTTAGAACAAAAAATTGCCATTGAAAATGTAAGCTACTATACAGCCGTAGCTGCTGAGATGGATGAACCCACTTTTATATCAAACATTGTTACCGGTGCCGATTGTAATTTGTTATTGGATGTAAACAATGTTTACGTAAACGCTTTTAATCATAAATATGATACTAAGGAATTTATAAAAAAACTACCACTTGATAAAGTTGCTTATATACATATGGCGGGGCATTTGCAAGTAGAAGAAGATTTAATTATTGATACACATGGAGAAAATATAATAAACCCTGTGTTTGATTTGTTTGATTATACAACCCGACTTATAAAACCTGTGCCAGTACTTTTAGAAAGAGATTTTAACTTCCCTGAATTTGATGAATTACAAGGTGAATTAAACCGCCTGCAAAAAATATGTAATAACGTTTGGACACCAAAACATGCTGCTACAAACTAATACTAAAAAAATACAAAGCAAACTGGCCGATTATTGTCGTACGGGTAAACTTACGCTTACTACCGAGGTAAACCAAAAGCATGTGCATCATTACCGCAGGTTGGTTTACAATATTATTGATGATATGCTGCAAAGTGCATTCCCAATTTTTTACGAATATGCTGATACCGAAATATGGGATGAAATAGTAAACACTTTTTTTAGCACTCATGCTTGCCAAACCCCACATGTTTGGAAAGTACCCGGTGAGTTTTACCAATATACCTGCGACAAAAACTTAAAAGAAAAACATAACATACCATTTTTAGAAGATTTGTTATTGTTTGAATGGATTGAATTAGACATTCATACGATGAAGGATGAAGAGTTTCCTGCTTATAAAGTAAAAGGAAACTGGAGTGATGATGTACTGGTTGTTAACCCTGAATATAGAATCCTATCGGTAAAATATCCTGTGCACACAACAGCGCCTATAAATATAGATGTAAATGCACCTGGGCAATATTTTATACTGATTTATAGAGAACCTAAAAAGGGGAGTGTTCAGTTTTTAGATATATCTATTCTTTACGCATTAACGATTGAAAAAATAGAAGAGGAGAAAACTCTTACCGAAATTGTAGATGAACTGCAAAGCATTTTTTCTTTCCCTGATAAGGTTTTTGCGTTAGAGCAAATAATCAATTTCTGTAAAGATTTACAGCAGAAAGATTTTGTGCTTGGTTTTAAAAAATAACCCCCGTATATGAGTGTAAAAAAAATCTATTTGAGTTACACCGACAAAGTCGAAAAACTAAAAGATGTTGTTCCTCCTTTATTATTTCGCTTAATTTTAGCTTATGGCTTTTATAAACCGGCTATGGCTAAATTAAGTGATGTACATGCCATTGGCGATTGGTTTGCCGGTATGAGCATTCCTGCGCCTTATTTTCAGGCTTATTTAGCTACTGCAACCGAATGTTTAGGTGTGTTGTTGCTAACGGTAGGTTTAGGTGTTCGTATTATCTCTATTCCCCTTATTATAACAATGCTGGTAGCTATAAAAACGGTGCATTGGGGCAATGGTTTTGAAGCTGGAGAAAATGGATTTGAAATTCCTTTATACTATATCCTAATGCTTATATCACTTATCTGCACAGGTGCAGGTAAAATAAGTTTAGATTATTTACTTGAAACTAAGTTCTCAAAAAATAATCTAAAATAAAATATCTAAAGCTTAATAAATTGCTGGATACTCTTCTGGATTTGCTTCATTCATTAAATTATAAACTGCATCAAACACATCATCTGCGCTTGGCTTGCTAAAATAATCTCCATCGGTGCCATAAGCGGGGCGGTGTTCTTTAGCCGCAAGGGTTACAGGCTCAGCATCTAAAAACTGATAGCCGCCTTGCACCTCTAACACTTGTTGCATTAAGTAAGCTGATGCTCCGCCCGGTACATCTTCATCTAAAAATAAAACACGGTTTGTTTTCTTAACTGATTCTACAATTTGATGATTAATATCGAACGGTAATAGAGTTTGCACATCAATTAACTCAACCGAAATATTGTGCTCTTGTAGCATTTTAATAGCATCCTGTGCTATACGAATGCAAGAACCATAAGTAACAATAGTTACATCGCTTCCTTCTTGCATTACTTCTGGAATGCCAAGTGGTGTTTTAAACTCGCCAAAATTAATTGGCTGGTTTTCTTTTAAACGATATCCATTTAGGGGTTCAACAACCAAAGCAGGCTCATCGGCTTGTAATAAGGTGTTATAAAAACCAGCAGCTTTAGTCATGTTACGAGGCACACAAATATGTATGCCACGACAAGCACTAATAATCATGCCCATAGGCGAACCGCTATGCCAAACACCTTCTAATCTATGTCCGCGTGTGCGAATTATTACAGGCGCTTTTTGTTTGCCTTTGGTACGCCATTGTACGGTAGCTAAATCGTCGCTCATAATTTGCAGTGCGTAAAGCAAATAATCTAAATATTGTATTTCGGCAATAGGGCGTAGGCCACGCATAGCTAAACCAATTGCCTGCCCCATAATAGTACATTCTCTAATACCGGTATCAAATACACGGTGCTCTCCGTATTTTTTTTGTAAACCTTCTAAACCTTGATTAACGCCGCCAATTTTTCCTGCATCTTCAC
>JABDCR010000092.1 GCA_013288015.1 Bacteroidota bacterium
TTTATTATCAAAAGTCCAAGGAAAACATTTTACCGTTACTAAAGATGATACCGGATTATTCATAAAATCTTCTAACAGTGTTGGCATTAATGGCACAGCACTTGGAAACTCCTCGTCAAAAAATTTCTTTACTGCCTCTTTGGTTTTTAAATTGGCAAACGATTTTTCGCCTTCAAAAGGTAAAAATAAAGTACAGGTAAAATTACCATCGGGGTTAGGCAATGCAATCATCATAAAACTACCGCGAGGCCAAATGTGTAAAGCATTTTTCTCTAATAAAAACTCGCCATTTTTTCCCGGAGGAATAATTAACTCTTTATAACCAGCCTCAATATAATGTTGATTATACTCGAACCTATCGCTTGAAAGTTGCATATTTAAACGACTTGCTGCAAAAGCACCATCGGCACCAAACAATAAATCACTTGTGGTAGAAGTTATTTTTTCTGTTTCGTTATGTTCAAAATGAGCAGTAAGATTTTCCCTATCTATATTAGTACAACGTTCGTTAAAATGAATTTTTACACCGGCTTGTTGCTCAGCTAAATCCATTAACTTCATATTTATATCGGCACGAGAAACAGAATAAATAGCTTGGTCTTTTTTGCCATACGGAAAGAAAGCTGTTGTGCCATTTTTATTATGAATAAACCTACCATACATGGGGATGGCAATTTTCTTTATATTATCAGCAATGCCAACACCTTCTAAGCCCCTCCAACCACGGTCGCTAAGGGCAAGGTTGATAGATTTGCCTGCACTTATGTTTGCTTTGCGCATATCAGGACGGCGTTCGTAAATGTTTATTTTATGTCCGCGTTTAGCTAAATAAATTGAAAGTAAAGAGCCAACCAAGCCCGCGCCAACTATGTTTATATTTTTACCCATATTACAAATTACGTTATTTTTTAATGTATTTATCCATCACCCCTTGATTTTTTCTTATCATTTCAATAGCAAGATTAATTCTTTTTGTTCGCGTTTCTTCCCTCTTAGCACTGTTAATCCAAAACATATACTCTTTACGGCGACCAAAATTAAGGGCTTCAAAATTTATAAGAACCCCATTTATTTTAAACGCCTTTTTTACATCAATAGGTATAACTACTGTTTTATCTTTTGTAGCTAAAAGTTTTTTACCTGCCTTATTATTATCAACCGCCTCGAAAAGATACATTAATAATATCTCTTCGTCAACCTGATTTATATCAGTATACCTGATATGGCGATTATGCAAGGTGCCTTCGTGGTGTTTAAGAATTTTCTTTTTATCTTTTAATAAAGCGCCCTGAAAAAAAACAAAGTTTACAAATTTTTGATGAGCTGCTATGCCGCAAATCATGCCTTCACAATAATAATTAGGCCCCCATTTCCAATCTTCAATTATGCCCGCATCGGCTTTTAAAGCAATGCTACGTATTTTTTGGCATATTTTTTTACTCCACGCAGGCAGCGCTTCAATATATTTATCTATTTCAACCGAAGCATTTGGGTTATGCTTTGTTTTTGCCATTTTTATTGAATAGTGTTGATTTTATTTGCAAATCTTTTAAGCATTACTAACTGGCCAATAACCATAACCAAACTCAAAAACAAAAAAGTTACACCAATTGGCTGTTCTATATTTATAGAGAAATGCATAACTATCACTGCAAAAGCGTTGTTACAAAAATGTGCTATGATAGAAACCCACAAATTTTGTGTGATGTAATAAAGATATCCTAACACTACACCCAAAAACATACGAGGAATAAAACCAAAAAACTGTAAGTGAAAAGCGCTAAATAAAATAGCCGTAATTACAATAGCCACATGTGCATTTATTTTGTTTTTAATAAGCATTTGTTGCAGCAAGCCTCTAAAAAAAATCTCTTCGCTAAGGGCGGCCATAAAAGCCATTACTAATAGATTAATAACTAAGCCCTCAATAGATTTATCCTGAAAAAACATCAATGTAATTTTTTCGGCATCGTTTTCTTTTTTGCGCATCCAGCTTTCTAAAGAGCCAAAATTTTGAGGTAAATGAATTAGTTGGTTCCACGATTCTAAACCACTAACGGCAGGCAAAGCAAATAAAATACAAGCTGCGGCAGTTAACGCATAATAAAAATGCGGCGCAGCATTCATATTTAAAAAGGCACTGCGTTCATCGCGCATGTAACGACAAAATATAGTAGCCGGTAAAATAAATAGTATGGTTGTTAAAACAACCTGCATTAGTTTTAGTAAATTGATGTCTTTGGCAGTATCCGGTAATTGAGATGCCCCTGTGTTTTCCATCAACATTAATGCAAAGCATAAAGCAAAATAGGCCAGTATTGTAATTAAACCCAGTCTGTCTTTAAAAATTGTGGTGTTCATAGTCGTTTTTGTATCTTTGCAAAGTTAATTAAAAGCACGCCTCTTGGTAAAAATAGGAAATATTGATTTAGGAGAGTTTCCACTGTTACTTGCACCCATGGAAGATGTGAGCGACCCCCCTTTTAGATACGTTTGCAAAAAAAATGGTGCTGATTTGATGTATACCGAGTTTATCTCTTCTGAAGGGCTTATTAGGGATGCCATGAAGAGTAAAAAAAAGCTCGATATTTTTGATTATGAACGCCCCATAGGGATCCAAATTTTTGGAGGAGATGAAGATGCCATGGCTATGTCAGCCAAAATAGTTGATGCTACAAACCCTGATATTCTGGATATAAATTTTGGTTGTCCTGTTAAAAAAGTGGTTTGCAAAGGTGCCGGTGCCGGTGTTTTAAAAGACATTGAATTAATGGTGCGCTTAACTAAAGCGGTTATAAAATCGACCACTAAACCTGTTACTGTTAAAACACGTTTGGGTTGGGATGAAAAATCTATAAACATATTAGAAGTTGCCGAGCGCCTGCAAGATATAGGTGTGCAAGCACTTAGCATACACGGGCGTACACGTGCACAAATGTATAAAGGCTCTGCCGACTGGACTATGATTGGTGCG
>JABDCR010000093.1 GCA_013288015.1 Bacteroidota bacterium
ATTTTGTTAGTGGAACCATTGGAATGCCATATTTACAAAATGTAACCGTTAACATTCCTAATGATACAGTAACATCTTTAGGCACTTTTCATTACTCTCACGTAGATTTACAAGCAAGTGCTACAAATTATGGTTTACCTGGTGGATTAAGTCTTACAGGGACACCAAGCACACTTAAATTTCCGGGCAATGCTTCTAGTTGCATGTTAATTTATGGAACTCCATCTGCAACAGTTACTCCTGGTACTTATCCTTTAACTTTTGTTTTAAAAGTTTACTCAGTCGAAACCGGTAATTTTGCCGCACTTACAACATATACCGTTGGTTATTATAAAATAACTATTAATGCTCCGGCGGGTATAGAGTCTAATAAAAACTATGGTTTTAATGTTATGCAAAATAGTCCTAACCCTGTGGCCAATAACACCACTATTAAATTCACATCAGCAACTGACGGAAAAGCTAAAATGAGTGTTTATAACATTGCCGGACAAAAAATTGCGGAGAAAGAATTTACAGCTCAACACGGAGAGAATAGTTACGACTTTGATGCTACAGCTTTAGAAAGCGGTATTTATGTTTATGCTATAGAATTAAACGGGCAAAAACAAATACGCCGTATGGTGGTAGCAAAATAATATGCATGATTTTGAAGTAACCATTTTAGGTTGCGGTTCGGCAACCCCTTCATTATTACGAAACCCGAGTGCCCAGTTGCTTAATGTAGCCGGGCATTCTTTTTTAATTGATTGCGGCGAAGGAACCCAAATTCAGTTACGTAAAAACGCAGCTAAAATTCAACGAATAAGCCATGTTTTTATTTCGCACCTACATGGCGATCATTATTTAGGTCTCTTGGGCTTATTACAAACTATGCATCTTTTAGGCAGAAAAACTAAGCTAACCTTAGTGTGCCCACCTGAGTTGAAAGAAATTATTGACCTTCAAAATAAACATTCACAAACAACAATTGTTTATGAGATTGAATACATTTTTACAAACCCAAAACAAGCTGAGTTGGTTTGGGAAGATGATAAAATTGAAGTAAAATCGTTCCCTTTACGGCATAGAATTAATTGCACGGGTTTTTTATTTAAAGAAAAACCACATTTAAAAAATATTATTAAGGAAAAATTAGACGAGTTTAATGTACCAACTTCACAAGTAAACAAACTACGTTTAGGATTTGATGCCATTAACGAAAAAGGAAAAACCATTGCAAACGATAAACTAACCGTGTCTGCCCCAGTACAACGTAGTTATGCTTATTGCAGCGATACCAATTATTACGAAGAAATTATTGAACATATAAAAGGAACAGACTTAGTTTACCACGAAGCTACTTTTTTAGAAGCAGAAATTGAGCGTGCAAAAAAAACATTCCATTCAACCGCTAAACAAGCTGCTACTATTGCTAGTAAAGCTGAAATTAAACAACTTTTATTGGGGCATTTTTCGGCACGCTACGGTAACACAGATGGCTTTATAATAGAAGCAAAACCTATTTTTGAAAACACTTTGGTTGCTCAAGAAGGACAAACCTATAAGATAAACTAGGCTCGCTTTACTTTGCCACTATTAGTCATTTCAATCTTATCTACTACATTTATAAATTGAGGTAGCTTAAAACTTGAAAGCGTTTGCTTACAGTAATTTCTAAGCTCTTCTATATCGATAATAGCATCTTTTTCAATTATAATATCAACGGCTACAACTTCTCCCATTAAAGGATGTACTTTACTAAATGCTTTAGAAGTAACTATGCCTTTATATCCATTAATTACTTCCTCCACTTCATTCGGAAAAACTTTATTACCCGAAACATTAATTACATTTTTTTCACGCCCCTTTACAATCAGTAAGCCATCTATTTTTTTCAAAGCATAATCTCCTGTCATAAACCAGCCATGCTGCAAAACGTTTTCTCGTAAAGTTGGTGGCGACAAATAGCCATCAAACATTCCTGGCCCTTTTATAGCCATACGACCAATTGTTTCATTTTCTACTGTATTAAAATTATCATCCAAAATTTCAACTGTATAGGCAGGTAAAGCATAACCAACAGCTTCAGGATGTTGGATTGAACTCTTTAAATTTATAATAGGCAATCCAATTTCTATAATGCCATACGCCTGACTAACAGGTAAATTATATTTATTTTCAAATGCCTTACAAACTTCGGCAGATATAGCTGTGGTTGTACTAATTACTTTTTTCAATGTCGGTAGCTCCACATCAGGTTTATAAATAGCCAGTAGTTTTATATGCATGGGCGCTGCGTACAAAAATGTGCCTTTGTATTGATTTATACTTTGTATAATGCTCTCGGCTAAAAAATTATCATTAACAATAATGCCAACACCATATTTAAAATATAACACAATAGACACAACAAAATGATACGCCATAGGCAACACCCACACTACCCTATCCTGTTCATTTAGTTTAAGTTCTTCATTGGCTGCATCTACTCTTTCTAAAACCGACTCATGTGAAATAATAACACCTTTTGCTTTGCCCGTAGTGCCCGATGTAAAACGCATAAAAGCAGCGTCAGGTATAAAATCAGCTGTACGATTTTTCTTATCTCTTTTTGTATGACTGATATAAAGTGTTTGATTAAACAATTTTATTTCAGAAATATTTTGACCGAAAGATGCTAACTCATATGAATCTGTAATAAGCACATGTAACTGCGCCTCAATAATAGCATCCTGTATTTCCTTATTTTTTTGCGTATTAGAGATTGGCATAACCAAAGCCCCACAACCAACTCCGGCATACAAAGCCATAATAAAATAACGACTATTACGAGTTATTATACCAACAGCCATTCCTTTTCCAATGTCTTGGGTAAGTAAAAAGTTTTTTAATATTTCTGTCTGATTGGCTAATTCAGAAAAAGAAATTTGCCCATACTC
>JABDCR010000094.1 GCA_013288015.1 Bacteroidota bacterium
CGCTAAACTTAGATTTAATTTTAGATGCGCAGGGTAATTCAAATGCCGTATTTATTTTTCAGATACACGGTACATTCTCTACAAACACAAATTCAAAAATAAAATTAATTAACGGTGCAAAAGCCTGTAATGTATTTTGGCAAATAGAAGGCTTAACAAGCATGGCTTCCGGAACAACTATGAGAGGCACTGTTATTGTTAATAATGCAGCTATTAGTATGAATACGGGCGATACACTTGAAGGAAGAGCCTTATCTACTGCCGGAGCAGTTAATGTTGATGGTGTACTGGCATACACGCCCATTGGTTGTGGAAGTCCTTTACTTACAGGGCCTATTGCACCAACGCTTGCCTCGGCAGCTTGTTATGCATTATTTTCGTCTGATGGACCAGTTACCAATGTTGGTATAACACATGTTATAGGAGATGTTGGAACAAATTTAGGTTCGACAACCGGATACAATCCACTGTTTGTAACAGGGATGATTCACGGTGTTCCTGATGGTTCTACTGCTGCTTGTGCAACTGATTTGCTTAATGCATACAATTATTTAAATACATTGCCATTTGATATAGAATTATTATATCCGGCACAATTTGGACATAGTTTAGTGCTTACACCTCATACTTATCGTATGAATTCTGCTGTTACATTTACTGATTCACTTTACTTAAATGCAGAAAATGATGCAAATGCAGTATTTGTAATACAGGTAAAAGGTGCTTTTTCAACCAGCGTAAATTCAAAAGTCATTTTAATTAATGGAGCACAATCAAAAAATGTGTATTGGAATATTGATGGAGCCGTAAGTATAAATACAAATTCAATTTTTAGAGGAACCATAATTTGTAACAATGGCGCTATGAATTTAAATACAAACGTTACACTTGATGGCAGAGCGCTCACTACTACCGGTGCTTTAAATACATCTGCTGTAAATGTTGTTATGCCTCCGGGTTGTGGTAGTGCACCAACAACAACCATTACTACACAGCCAACTAATCAAGTAACATGTACAGGTGGTTCAGTAAGTTTTTCGGTTATTGCTTCGGGCACCGGTCTTACTTATCAATGGAGAAAAGGAACAACAAATTTAATTAATGGAGGAAATATTTCAGGTGCAACTACGGCTACTCTTACTATTAATCCGGTTACTATAGCCGATACTTCATCTTTTTATAATGTTATTGTAGGCCCAACTCCTAACGATACATCCATTAATGTTTCTCTATTACTAACTACCCCTTCAGCTATTATATTGCAACCTATTAGTCAAACTGCATGTTTAGGCAGTTCAATAACTTTTTCGGTATCAGCAACCGGCACAGGGCTTACTTACCAATGGCACAAAGGTTTGGTAAGTTTAATAAACGGAGGTCATATTTCGGGTGCAACTACAGGGACACTAACACTTAATCCTACTATCATGTCTGATACTTCATCTCTTTACTATGTTGTAATTGCAGGTGGGTGTTCAAACGATACGTCTATAAAAGTTTCTTTACGCTTTAATAATCCAACCATTGTTAACCAACCCACCAATCAAATAGCATGCCCGGGTAGTTCAGCAAGTTTTTCGGTGTCAGCAACCGGTACGGGTCTTATTTACCAATGGAGAAAAGGGGGCGTAAATTTAACCAACGGGGCAAATATTTCGGGTGCAAATACGCCAACATTAACAATTAATCCTGTTACTGCTGCAGATACTTCATCTTTTTATAATGTAGTAATAAGTGGCAGTTGTTTACCAAATGATACGTCAATAAATGTTTCATTACGTTTTAATAACCTAAACATTATTACACAACCTACTAATCAAACAGTATGTTCAGGTAGCGTCGTAAGTTTTTCGGTATCAGCAACAGGCACTGGTCTTACTTACCAATGGCACAAAGGCATAGTAAGTTTAATTAACGGAGGAAATATTTCGGGTGTAACTACGCCCACGCTAACAATTAACCCGGCAACTATTTCAGATACTTCATCTTTTTACTATGTAGTTATTACAGGAAATTGTACTCCTAATGATACGTCGGTAAAAGTTTCTTTACACATAAACCAGTTGCCAACTGTAACAGCCAATTCAAGCACCACAACTGTTTGTGCCGGATTTACAGTTGCATTAACAGGTGGAGGCGCTACTTCGTATACATGGACAGGCGGTGTAACTAACGGAATTAGTTTTGTACCCGTATCTACGAATACATATACTGTTACAGGAACAAATGGAAACAATTGCTCTAATACAGCAACTATAACAGTTACAGTAAATTCTTTACCTATAGCTGTTCCAGTCAGTAACTCGCCAGTTTGTACGGGTAGTTCACTTAACCTTACTGCACAAACAGTTACAGGTGCAACCTACTTTTGGTCGGGTCCTAATTTATATACTTCTTCAGTTCAAAACCCGACTATAGTTTCAACTACAAGTGTAAATGCAGGCATTTATTCTCTGACTGTTTCTAATAATGGTTGTAGTAAAGATTCAGTTATTACAGTTGTAGTAAACAATTGCGGTGGTGTTACAGATTTAAGTATTGTTAAAACTGTAAATAATACGCATCCACTTTTTGGAAGTACTGTTGTATTTGTAGTTACTGCTACTAATAATGGGCCTAATATTGCAACCGGTGTAACTGTTACCGATATATTACAAAACGGATATAATTATGTTGCATCAACAATAACAACAGGAACTTATAATCCTTCAACAGGTACTTGGGTAATTGGCACATTAAATAGTGGAGCATCGGCTGTACTCACAGTAACCGTAACAGTAGTTACGATGGGGAACTATGTTAATACAGCTATTATATATGGTAATGAAGTTGACCCTAATATGACTAACAATAATTTTTCTGTTGAAACATTCCCAAGTGATTTCTTTATTCCTGAAGGGTTC
>JABDCR010000095.1 GCA_013288015.1 Bacteroidota bacterium
GGATTAGTTTCATCTATTAGCGTTATGGCAACTTACATCTTTTCTATGATGATTGTGCCCGCTATATTTAGCTACCTACCAGCCCCACCTGATAAACACATTAAACATATAGAAGGAAAAAAATTAACTACACTTTTAAATAAAGTTGATGTTTTAACTATTAATAGAAGGAAACTTGTTTACCTAATTACAATTACACTCTGCATTGTTGCGGGGTTTGGTTTAACTAAAATGAAAGTTATTGGTTTTGTAGTAGATGATTTACCCAAAAAAGATGTTATTTTAACTGACCTACATTATTTTGAAGATCATAATGGCGGTGTGCTTCCGTTTGAAATTACAGTTGATACAAAGCGAGAAAACGGAGTATTTTCTAATAGTGCGCGTGCTTTATACCGCATTAATAAAATGCAAAAAGTACTAGCTCAGTATCCTGAATTTTCAAAACCACTATCGGTAACTGAAGGTGTTAAATTTTTTTATCAAGCTTATAAAGGCGGAGACCCTAAATATTATAGACTTCCATCGGTTACTGAACTAAAAAAAGTGGCAGAATACATACAACAAAACCAAGATGGTTCGCAAAAGCAATTACTAGCCTTTATTGATAGCAGTAAAAAAGTTACACGCATTAGTGTTAATATAAAAGATATAGGTTCTGTAAGAGTTAAGAAATTATTGCACGAGTTGAAACCTCGGGCTGATAGTGCTTTTAACTATGATTACGAAACAAATAAGTGGATGCAGGAAAACGAACGCTATGATGTTAAACTAACAGGTAATAGTGTAATGTTTTTAAAAGGAAATGAGTTTTTGGTAACCAACCTTTTAGAAAGCGTTATACTGGCTATTATTTTAATTGCCATACTTATGTTTAGCTTATTTGCCTCGCCACGCATGATACTTATTTCTATTATACCAAGTTTAATAGCTTTATTAATAACAGCTGGCATTATGGGTTATTTAAATGTGCCGTTAAAACCAAGCACTATATTAGTGTTTAGTATAGCCTTCGGTATATCAAGCGACGGGACTTTATACTTCCTTACAAAATACCGTCATGAGATACGTAAAAATAAACTTAGCATGTCAAAAGCCGTTAGTTTAACTATACACGAAACAGGCATTAGTATGATTTATACAGCAATAATTTTAACAACCGGTTTTGCTATGTTTGGCTTCTCTAGCTTTGGCGGAACTGCGGCATTAGGTATTTTATTATCGTTAACCTTACTTATAGCTTATACCAGTAACTTAATACTATTGCCTGCTTTCCTGCTATCTTTAGAGAAAAGTATTTTAAAGAAAGAGATTTTAAATGTTCCAGTTTTTGATGTTAATATTGACCTAGATGATGATGAAGACGAGAAGTAATTTACTTTTTCTCTTTATCTAAATCAGCCAACATTAGCATTTTAATATACTTAACTGGTGCGCTACCATAGCTTAAAAACTTTTCGTGAAATTGTTTTAAGTTAAACTTATCGCCCATTTTCTTTTTAAGTTCTTCTCTAAAATCATAAATTTCAGTATAACCCGTAAAGTACGAGCAAAGCTGTACCTGTGTTACAGATACACGTTTCCATTTACCCTCTGCTTCTGCCTTTTGTTGGAAAGCTTCGTTTATTAAAAGATTAAGAGCAGAATCTTTACTAAGGTTATTTACATGTACTCCATAATCTAAAATAGTGTTGCAAGTTGTACGTAAATTCCATTTGTAATACATCAACCACATTTCGGGTTCGTTATTTCCATAACCATTTTCTAGCATCATGCGCTCGGTATAAACAGCCCATCCTTCAATCATAGCTCCATTTCCGAAAACAGATTTAATAATGCTTGGTGATTGGTTAGCATATACCAATTGGGTATAATGCCCCGGAATGGCTTCATGTATATTTAATATTTGTAGGATGTAATGATTATACTCTCGTAAATAACTTTCTGCTTTTTCTTTATCCCAACCAGAAAGGCTACCGACATTATAGTATGTGTTACCGTTTTTATCATAAGGTCCGGGTGCGCTAATAGAAGCCCCTGCCACACCAGCCATATAAGCAGGTTCTTTACGTACTACCAATGGTTTTGATGGGTCGATATATATTAAATCTTTCTGTTTTATAAAATCAACTAATAAAGGAATTTGATGCTCAATAGCTGTTTGAAATGAATCTGCCTTTACATGATGTAATGATAATTTATCTATCATCATTTTAATGGCTTCTAATTTATTTTCAGGCATTTTTTTATCTGACAAATATTTACTCCAAAGCTGTTTAGTTATATCAAACATTTGTTGGTGCAACTCTGCTTTATGCTGAATGGCCTTTTGATAAATCTCATCGGCTGTGTAACCAGACTGAATATCATATTCGAATTTTTTAGCGTATAACTCTTTGCTCAAACGAAAACTACGTGGTGTTTCATTTTTTAAAGCCTTTAACCAAACAGCAAAATCTTTAATGGCAGTTATAGCTTCTTTAGCACGCGCCGTTATTTGCGTTTTTTCTTCATTTGATAGATGTGATTTTTTTAAGGCATCATTTAAATCTGCTTCAAATACGGAAGCACCGCCCAAGTTTTGATTGATAGCTAATTGTGTATGCTCTATTGTAGGGTTTTTAATTTGCTTTTTAGCCGCTTCATAATACGCGTGAATGTTTTGCATTTTTAAATAAAAATTATGCAAACGCGTATCAAGCGAATCGTAATTATTGCCAAGCATTTCGGCAAACTCTCCACAAACGTTATACTGAGAAGGATTCCACTCGTATGATTTTAAATTATTGATAGCCCATTCGGTTGAGTTTATCTTGTTTTCTATCATATAATAATCCGTTTTATTATTGTCAGACA
>JABDCR010000096.1 GCA_013288015.1 Bacteroidota bacterium
GATGGTAAAAACTGAGGGCAACATTTCGTTTATTGAACCCAAGTTATTACGCATGGCAGGTAAAGCCAATATACCCGCCATACAATTTATGTATGATAAAGCTAAGGGTTACCATGTGGGTTGTGGTATAAAAACTGAAATGGTAGTTGATAAAAATGCTATTAGACTAGATGCCATACGAGCGATTTGCAAAACAGTATTTAGTGGGCAAGTAGCGTTGAGTTATCATCAAGCAATTAATGATATTATGCAGCAAACTAATAAAGGCTTGGTAACAGCAAAAAATTATTTTGCTGATATGAAGGCTCATAATATGATAGTTAAAGGAGAGGATAAAAACTGGAGATTGAATATTAATACTGATGAAGTGGTATAATGGTACAATTGTGCTATACACATTGTACCATTACACCACTTTGTACACAAATAAAAATATATAAATAAAAAAAATACATATATATAAATACTGGTATAGTGGTATAATGGTACAGTTGCCCCTAGGCAAACTGTACCATTATACCACTTGTATAAAATTTAGTAGCTTTGTTTAAGCTGCTTGTTGGTGTATAAACAACAAGGTGGAACAAAATGGAATTAAAATGAAGAAATTATTTTAGACAAAAATGAAATTTAAAAAAACATTAATATACTTACTGTTGACGCTTAGTTTAGTGCATTTGATAATTATGATATACTATTCAGTAACATCAGAACACGCATACATAGTGGCAAACTTTCCTCAATCGATAGAGAAAATAGAATTAATTTATTTGCCAGTTATTTTGACAATATTACCAGGTTGTATTTTTCTTTTTGATCTTATAGTTAATAAGCAAAAAAACTGGTTTGTGTTTTTTATTAACTTTATATCAAATTTGTCGTTAACGATATTTATAATTGGTTCATTATTGTTTGGTGGACATTAATCAAATAAATATGAATGGCAATTATCGCTAAAACGATTTGTTCGTAATGGACTAATCCTCCATAAACTCAGCAAGGTTAATTAAACGCTCGCTAATTTCGGGTTCATTTAATTTGGCAGCTAAAATGTTCATGCCAAGTTGTGCCAATTTATCTTTACTTATTTAATAATTTACTTTTTTGTTCGGCAAATTCGGCATCAGTTATAATGCCTTTTTTATGAAGCTCACTTAATTTTTCTAAAGCGGCGTAAACATCATCATGGTCGGTTTTAGTATCGGCTACAGGCACTGTTTTATGCCAACGTATTTGTTTGGATGCATCTTTATTAAAAGCCCATATAAATGCAATTACCCAGCCAATAAATGTCCAACCCACTAAAAGATTAAGGAAAAATACTTGTAGTACAAATGATTTGTTCCAAGCAATAATGGTTGGTAAAAAGTAAAGTGCTAATATAAGAAGTACGCCAAAAAAACCTTCCATTTTTTAATCCTCCATAAATTCAGCAAGGTTAATTAAACGCTCGCTAATTTCGGGCTCATTTAATTTGGCCGCTAAAATGTTCATGCCTAATTGTGCCAGTTCATCTTTATTTATGTTAGCTGTATAAAGCAGTTGCTTTACGTCGCCCACAGGGTCTTTTTTGCAATTCTTCATGCTGCTAATGGCTTTTGTAACAGTATCTTGCAAAGTAGCTTTTGTAACCACATCATCTGCAATGCCCCAGTCGGTAGCTATTTTACTGGAGTAATGAGACCCTGTTAGCACCATTTTTTTTATGCGCTGAGGCGATAAACGGTTTAATAAAGCAGGCATTATCATGCCCGGTATTAAACCCAATAAACCTTCGGGCAGGGCAAAGGTGCTTGCTTCATCAGCAATAACATGGTCGCAGGCACAAACAATGCCCATGCCACCACCCGATGCTGCACCTGTAACAATGGCTATAGAAATAAAAGACCCTGTTTGCAATTTTTTTAAAAATGCACCGTACTCCTGCATCTCTTTCATGTAATGGCCACCTGCATTTTGGGCAACCCATTTTAAATCTAAACCGTTACAAAAAATAGTTTCGCTGCCTTTTAGTATTACAAAACGAGTACCATCGTTTTCGGCTTCGCTAAGTTGCTTGGTTAAATCGCTAATTGATTGCGGATTTAAAAACGAGGGTATATTTATTTCTTTTATCAATTTACGCTATTTGACTTTCTTTAATAACCTCTCGTATATCCTGCATTATTTTCTTCGCCAAATTTTCGGCCGTTGCCATGCTCACACTTTCTGAATAAATACGAATAATAGGTTCGGTGTTTGATTTACGCAAGTGTACCCACTCTTTATCAAATTCAATTTTCACACCATCAACTGCATTAATGGGTTGCTTTTTATATTTGGCTTTTATTTTTTCTAAAATAAAATCTACATCAATTTCGGGTGTAAGCTCTATTTTGTTTTTAGAGATATGATAATCGGGATACGTGCTACGCAGTAGTGAAGTTGTTTTGCCAAACTTTGCCAAATGACTTAAAAACAAAGCAATGCCAACTAAAGCATCGCGGCCGTAATGCAACTCGGGTAAAATAATGCCACCGTTGCCTTCGCCACCAATTACCGCTTTACTCTCTTTCATTAGTGTAACAACGTTTACTTCACCTACGGCAGATGCCGCATATTTGCCACCTGCTTTTTCGGTAACATCGCGCAATGCACGGGTAGATGAAAGGTTAGAA
>JABDCR010000097.1 GCA_013288015.1 Bacteroidota bacterium
AAAAAAGAAAGCTGCTAATGAAGAACAAAGTAGCAGGGTTGGCAATCAAACAGGTGGGCGAGTTTTTTTATTTTTAAATACAGATAATTTTAAAAGAGATTACCAAAATTTGCAGCATCACGGAATTAAAATCGTGAGAGAACCTGTGGTAGAAAAATGGGGTACCGTAGCTGTTTTTGAAGATTTGTATGGAAACCTATGGGATTTAATTGAACCATTTGCTAAATAAAGCAACAAACCCAAGTAATATTGCATCACTTGGGTTTGTCAAAAAATAATCTGTAGAATCTTAATGAATGCTCATTTCAAACGGAAGACGTGCTTGTATGCCTTTTGCTTTAATAATGCTTTGCGCATATTTTATATAATCATAAAATACACCTAAATTTTGCTGAAGTACTTTTGTTTCTTCTTCGTCTTTTTTACCATTTAATAAATCTTTAATTGGGTCTTTTTGTTTAGGTAAAGAAAGTAATTCGTACTCGCCTTCTTTTAAATTAGCTTTTTTTGCGGTGTAATTAATGGCATCATTTATACCACCTAACTCATCTACTAATTTTATACCAATGGCATCTGCACCACTCCATACGCGTCCTTGTCCAATACTATCTACATTAGCTTGCGACATACCACGCCCTTCGGCAACGCGTTTGGTAAATGTGCTATAAACCTGTTCAACACTTTTTTGTATATAAGCCGCTTCTTGTGTAGTAGCAGGACGAAACAAACTACCTAAATCGCTATGCTTATTAGTGTTTACAGTATCTATATTAATGCCTAATTTTTCTGAAAATAATTTTTGTGCATTAGGCGATAATCCAAATACACCAATAGAACCTGTAATAGTATTAGGTTGAGCAAAAATTCTATCGGCAGCACATGAAATATAATAACCGCCCGATGCAGCTACATCACCCATAGAAACCACAACCGGTTTAACTTTTTTGGCTAGGGTAACCTCGCGCCAAATAACGTCACTGGCAAGTGCACTTCCACCCGGAGAATTTACACGTAACACAATAGCTTTAATGGTAGTATCTAAACGAGCTTCGCGGATAGATTTAGCGGTTGATTCAGAGCCGATTTTTTCGGCATCACCTTCTCCACTCATAATTTCGCCAACTGCATAAATAACAGCAAGTTTTGCTTTCTTGTCAGATTTTTTATCATCTTCTTTATCTTCATCATCACCATGACCTTTTTTGCTGATATGGGCATAATAATCACCCAAACTAACAAAGTTTATTTTTTGTTTTTCTTTTATGCCAAGTTTTTGTTTTAAAGCATCGGTTACTTCGTCTTTATATTTTAATTCGTCAACCAACTTTAATTGTTGTGCATCTGCCGGAAAAGTAATTTTTAATTCATCAGCAATTGACTGAAGTTCAGCAACCGAAACACCACGTTGTTTAGAAATGCCTTCCAGCATATGTATCCATATACTATTTAAAAGTGTTTCTAACTGCAAACGGTTTGGCGCACTCATTTTATCTAATAAAAAAGGCTCTACAGCACTTTTAAATTTACCATGACGATAAACCTGCATTTCTACATTTATTTTATCCAATGCATTTTTATAGTACATAATTTGAGCACTTAAACCTTTAAACATAAAATCGCCCTCAGGGTGTAAATAAATTTTATCGGCAACACTAGCTAAGTAGTAACTTTTTTGAGAGTAACCTTCGGCATACGCATATATAAATTTTTTACTGGCTTTAAATTGTAATAAACTATTACGAACTTCTTCTAAGGTGGCAGAAGATGCCATAATATCATCATTCAAATCCAAATAAATGCCTTTAATGGCTGTGTCGGTTTCTGCTTTTTTAATGGATTTCATTAAATCATCTAAGCCTGTGCCGCTTTTGCTTCCAATAACATCGCCTAAACCTAATTCGGCAAAAGGGTTGCTTACGCCGCGTTCTTTAATAGGGTCTTTAAATTTTAGCAATAAAACTGAGTTTGCTTTTATACGAACTTCTTTTTCTTTTCCGAAATGAAATTGGTGTTTAAAACTTGATACAATAATGGTAGCGAAAATAACAGTGCATAAAATGCCCGCTACTATAACGCCTACTATGGCTCCGAAGAATGTTGAGAAGAAATTTTTCATGTGTTGATATTTATTGTTTTTTTGTTGTCATATGCTGTAGCCCTGTTATCTTTGATTTTGATTAAGAAAACAAGGTTATTTCATATTTGTTAAATTAATTTGATACAAAAGTAAAACAGCTTACTATTTTTGAGGCAGAATTGTTATGAACGAAGTATATTTATGTTTGGGCGGTAATTTGGGTAATTGTTTAGTCACTTTTGCACAGGTTTGTGTACTTATTGAACAAACTGTAGGAAAGATTACTAGACAGTCTTCACTTTATCAATCGCAGGCTTGGGGCATGGAAGGAACACCAGATTTTTTAAACCAGATTATTAAAGTAGAAACTAAAGTTTCTGCAGAAGAGTTGCTCATTTTTTTGTTAGAAATAGAAAAAAAATTGGGCAGAGAAAGGACGGAAACAATTACGTACCAAAGCCGTTTGATTGATATAGACATTTTATTTTTTAACAAAAAAATTATAAAAACAG
>JABDCR010000098.1 GCA_013288015.1 Bacteroidota bacterium
GTGGAAATATTCTTGCATTATGTATAAAAAATAGAATTATGCTTACTGCTATTATAGTCGACGATGAAGTTCCCGGAATTGAATCATTACAGATTCTTTTAAAAAAATATTGCCCTTCCGTTAAAGTCACAGATGTGGCAAATTCTATTGATGAGGCAGAAGTAAAAATAGCCTCTTTAAATCCTGATATTGTTTTTCTTGATATTGAAATGCCGGGTGGTAATGGTTTTGAAGTACTTAAACGCCTAAAAAACATCAGTTTTAATATAATATTTACTACAGCTCATGATCGATATGCTATTAAGGCAATAAAGCATAGTGCTTTAGATTACCTACTTAAACCAATAGACCCTGATGAGTTAATTGAAGCGATTGAAAAATGTGAAGAAAAGAAGAAAAAAGGTATACATACTTATCAACCAGAGAAAATTGAGGCCATACTTGATGCTTTTAATCAAACAAAAAAAATTCAAAAGTTACCTGTAAAAACATTAGATGGAGTGGTTTTTGTTAACCTCAATGATATAGTACGTTTATCTGCCCATTCAAATTATACGTCTATCTTTCTTGTTACTGGAAAAAAAATAGTTGCATCCAAAACACTTAAAGAGTTTGAGGATTTATTAGTAGGTATGAATTTTTTTCGTGTTCATAATACGCATATCGTTAATCTGACTTATATAGATAAATATAAAAAGGGCGAAGGAGGATCTGTTATTATGACTGATTCATCTGAGGTGGAAGTATCTAGAGCCAAGAAAATTGAACTTCTTTCTCTTCTTTCTTTGAAATGATTTCTGAAAATACGTAAATAAAACTGCCTTAACATTTATTTATTGCAATTCTCGTTTTAAGTTTCGCAATCCACTCATTTAAATCCACCGTCTACTCATTCAAAGTACCCAATTGCTAAATAGTGATTATCGGAATTGGTTTAGTTAATAAACTTGTATTAAGTTTTAAATAAGTAAGGTAAGTAAGAGGATTTTATGTTTGCTTTTAAATTTAAAAATTTCACGCACTTTAACCTCTTTTTCCTTACTTTTTGTCAAGGAAATCCAGTCAGCGTGAGTTCTTTTCACAAAGAAGATAATTCTACTAAATCAAATTAAAATTTAATACCATGAAAAAAATAGTTCTTCTTTTCGCAATTATTTTCAGTTTTATCTCTAGGGTAAATGCACAATGCAGTACCACTCACCCTAACCCTTCAGAAACACCTACCTATATTTCTGCACCTTCGGTGCAATGGCAAAATCAAAGTTGGTTGTCTTCGGGACTTACAAGTTTTATACCGCCTTATAATAAGCCAAGTAGTATTGTTACAGTTAATCCTAATCCAAATGCCCCTTTTTGGTTTCCTGATAAATCTTATCAGGAAGATTGGTGGTATGATCATTGTAATGCTTATACAACACCTACTAACACAACTACTTTTTTGGGCTATATGGGAGCAGGCTTTAGCCACCTTCCAATTCAATATGATGAAACCACTAATTATAACTCCGCTTATGGTAAAGGCTGTACATTTCTTCAATTTCCAGGTCCCGTTCCATCACCAACAGACAATTCTGGTTGTGGTGAGTGGGCCAGTAGTGAATTACCTGATATAGGCCCTCCGGTAAACATATATGGATTAATTAACCCAAACGGAACAACAGCATGGATAAATTATTCAAATCCCACTCCAGGTGGTTATAATAGAATTCATCCACTAGCCGACGGTAACTATTTAGCTGTTGGTGCCACTTTTGCAACAAGAAAAAATATGGGCACACAGTATAGTTACAATGGGGTTCCTTTATATTATAATCCTTCAACAGCTTCTCCAAATAATTACTTTCAATATTCTCAGGTTTTTATTCCATCCTATTTTTCTGGCACACAACAAACAAGAACCCATATTGATATTATAAAATTTGATAAAAATGGAAATGAAATTTTTAACTATATATATGGACCATATGATTTTAATAACCCAGCCATAACAAACCAAAGTGCTACACCTATTACATTATCCGGCAATCAGCTTGCTTATGAATGTGGAGGAGAAGCTTTTGATTTTGTAGAAGAATCTAATGGAACGATAACAATTGTAGGTAATGCAACAGATTTTTCAATAACAGATTACAATTTTTCTCCTGGCTCTCAGTACCTTGGAAATCTTGAAAGAGCTTTTATTTTACAAATAGATGGCACTGGAAAATTATTGAGAAAAAAATTCCTAGTACATTCTTCGCCAATTTCTATACCCGCTGATGCACATGATCATCGTTCTATTTGCCGGGCAATAGAATTAGTTAATATAAGTGGTATAAACTATTATGTTGTGGCATTTCAAGATTTACAAGATTTTAAACATAATTCCAGTGATGCTAAAGTCTACATTCAATTATTAATAATTGCCACACCTTGATTGGCTGCTACCTGAGATGCAACAGTTCCATTAAGGATTATTCCATCCCACATAGCCTGCGGGCAATTTTGAATGCAAGTAAGTTTCGCGCCATTGGTTATATGAAGCAAGCCGCCA